>NZ_JBQSXT010000018.1:0-76142 GCF_052378605.1 Halomonas sp. AOP27-A1-41 | reverse complement strand
GATTACCATTCCAGCCGCGGAGCGCAGGCATGTTGAGACGGTACGAACTTTGATTGAGGCAGGGGTTGACGTAGATCACGTTAACAATCTTCATTGGACCGCGCTGCTGGAGGCAATCATCTTGGGCGATGGGCAGGCCCACCATCGGAAAATCGTAGAGTTGTTAGTTGAGGCAGGCGCTAATGTTAACTTGGCGGATGGTAACGGCGTGACGCCACTGCAGCATGCAAGCGGTGCTAACTATCAGGATATCGAAAAAATCCTTATCGCTTCTGGCGCCCGCTAATATAAGGCCTAACCGCCACTTTTTTGTCAGCTAGTCATGCAAATAGCCAACGAGCTTGAAAAATAAAGCGACTCAAGGCCTGCTCAAGGTCATGGCTAAGCATTATTCATTGCTTTAAGGCTTACAGATAGCAAACTCTTAAGTTTAGATTCTTCCAAGTTATGATTAGCGTTAAGGCCTTGCAACAAGGATAAGAAGAGGGCTAGTGCTAACGGTGCTACTGAGTTTCTGGAATTTCACCTGGTACGCGGTATCTGACACTTTCTGCTTGCTGCTCTTCATAGCGTTTATTTTCATCGTCCGGCACAACGCCAAGTACGGTTTCTTTTGAGCCGTCTGGCCAGGTATACGTCGTGCATCCCGCTAGCGACGCCATTGCTATTAACGCCAGAAAAGCCACTATCCCGGTGGTGAGACGATATTGCAGCATAAAATTATTCCCTGTATTACGTTGGATTAATGAAAAGAATACGGAATTGTAGCAGTGACTATAGGGCTCATGTCAGCGGGTTGTAAATCGTCTTTTGTGTTGTGCGTACGAATAACCGTTTAAAAATAAATGTCTACACTGATATAGAGCGATAATACTGTATGGGGTGTGAGGGTATTTCGTTGGTTGACGATAGGCTTGGAGGAAAAGCCGGGGGGGCTCTTGAGACAAGTTAGCCCTTATCTAGCTGCTAATATAAGGTAACCATGGATAGATTGGCTTGTATCGAAGAGGTCTTTAATAGCCGATAGGGATACTGCCGACGAAAATGTAAGGATACATGATGCACTCATCGACAGAGCGCCGCTTGGTATGGCTTTCACGCTTAACGTTATTGGGAACGCTGCTGACTATTGTCGTTATCTTGGTCGGTGCCTGGACGCGTTTAGTGGACGCGGGGTTAGGTTGCCCGGATTGGCCTGGTTGCTATGGTCGCTTGCTCGTTCCTGATGGTGAGCATGCTGCTCTACGCCATCCCGATGCCCCCCTGGATGTTGCAAAAGCCTGGGTGGAAATGGTGCATCGTTATGTAGCTACTCTTCTCGGAATATTGGTTCTAAGCGTTTTAGTGCTTGGCTGGCCACTTCGCAATACTCGCCATTACCCTTGGTGCATTAGCGTGCTTCTAGTTGCCGCTATCATTATACAAGGGGGCTTTGGTGCATTTACCGTGACCCTCAAGCTTTGGCCTCAAGTGGTTACTTTACATTTGCTGGGCGGGCTAAGCGTATTGCTGCTCTTTTTCTGGCTGCATCTCAGGCTAACCAGTATTTCTGAGAAAAAGGTCATGGGAGCAAACTGCTTTAATGTTTTTTGGGGTTTAGCCGCCGTGCTATTGATTTTGCAGCTTGGTTTGGGGGGCTGGGTAACAAGTAACTATTCAGGTATGGCTTGCCAAGGGTTCCCCGCTTGTAATGGCCAGTGGTGGCTAACCATGGATCTTAGTGAAGGTTTCCATCTGACTCAAACGGTTGGCCCCAATTACCTGCATGGACAGCTGCATGCAGAAGCTCGGGTCGCGATTCACTATATGCATCGGCTAGGGGCGCTGTTGCTGGGTGTGTCACTCCTGATGCTTTGGTATCGATATCGCCACAACCCAAGTGTCGCTCGGGCGCTTGTATTTGTTATTGGGGTCTATGCGCTGCAGGTTGTACTTGGCATAGCCAACGTGTTGATGTGGTTGCCTTTGTGGTTGGCACTTGCGCATACTGCAGGGGCCGTTTTACTCGTGATTGGCATGGTGCGGGCTTGGTGGTGCGTGTGCTTGGGCGAGCGATAGAAGATAAGAGTTCAAATTTAAAATGATGTATAATTCCTGTTTAGTTTTTTGATGTACGACGGAGAGCATTATGAATTCGGTCAGCGCACTGATGGCGCTTACATTAGCGCTTGCTGTCATTGCGGCTTTATCCATGTACGCGCTTAAACTGCGCAAAGAGGTAAAACGCCGTGAAGCATTCCGCTTGGATGAAGATTTAAGGGCCCAGCAAAATAGCCTTGAAAATTTGGATTATGTAACAAGTGCATTGGTCCAAGGGCAGGTAGACATTACCGAAGGTTCATGGCGCTGTAAGGTGCTGCTTGAAATTGTTGATGCCAATCTTGCAGAGCATCCTGATTTTAAAGCCTTTTCTGAGGTTTATAACCGGACGCAGCATCTTAAAACGCACTCTGCTCGTGCCAATTTAACGCCCCGTGAGCGCATGAGCGAAGATAAGCAGCGTTTGGAAGTTGAGCGTGATATGAAGCCCGCGGTTCTGGCTGCTGCAGAAGCCGTTATAAAATGGCGTGCACAAGGCGGACCTGAGCTGTATAAAGGCGAAAATAAGAAGTAAGTTTGGTTTATTTTAGTGCGGCAATATGTTTTTTTGGTGCCGGATGTGGCAGTTTTGCTATGCTTGATATGTCGATGTTGGCAAGAAGTTGATATGTCGGCATTGTTGCCTTCAATGGTTAAAGCGTAATAATAGGCAGATTGTTCAATTCAGGCAGGGGAACGCCCGCGTGGTTAAAATTGAACAAGCGAAAAATGGATGCTCTCGCAATAAGAAGCATTGGATAGATTTGGCTATACGGCTAAGTCAGCATTGGATCAAGAAGGAGTCTTGTATGAAAAAGTCAACGACTGGGTTGCTAATCGGTTCCGCCTTGGTAGTGGGCCTTTCAGGCTGTGCCACTTCCGCTAATCAATCTTCTGGCCAAGCTGGTGCTAGCAGCAGTGACCGTAGCTGGTATCAGCACCCTGCTGTTTGCGGTCTGGCGGGAAGTTTGATTGGCGGTAGCATCGGCTATGCCACTAGCAGCTCTTCTGATGAAGATAGCGGTGCGGCAACGGGTGCTGTCGCTGGCGCTGCAATCGGTGGCCTGCTGTGTGCTGATCGTACGCCTGAGCCGGTAGCTCCGCAGTGCCCGACATACGGTGAAGTGCCTGCTGGTGTTGCCGTTGATGCGCAAGGTTGTCCGCTGGACTCCGATAATGACGGCGTGCCGGACTATCGTGACCAGTGTCCGGGTACCCCCGCTGGTGTAGAAGTAGACGCAGTAGGTTGCCCGCTAGACTCCGACGGTGACGGCGTGCCGGATTACCGTGACCAGTGCCCCAATACGCCAGCTGGCACCGAAGTAAACGCGCTGGGTTGCCCAGATAGCGTTGTTCTTCAAGACGTTAACTTCGAGTTTGATTCTGCTCAGTTGACCGATAATGCCCGTAACATCCTGAACGGTGTTGCTGAGCGTCTGGTTAATAACCCCGATGTGCGTGTAAGCATCGATGGTTATACCGATTCACGTGGTACAGCTGCTTATAACAAAGGCTTATCTCAGCGTCGTGCTGAATCTGTGACTGCTTATCTTGCTCAGCGTGGCGTAGAAGCTAACCGCATGCGTGCTGTTGGTTACGGTGAAGAGAATCCGATCGCTACGAACGAGACTGATGAAGGTCGCGCACTGAACCGCCGTGTTGAAATTGACGAGTGGAACTAATACGCAGACTGCTTGGGCGCTAAACGTGTAGTGCTTTTGCTGGATGTGCCGCACATTTACTGTGCGTATCGACGGGAGGCGTATGCCTCCCGTTTTTATTTTCTGCGGCGCTCAAGTCTGTTAGGCTGCGCGCTTGTATAACGTTGTATCACTTATTAAACGCCACGATCATTGATAGCGAAATGTGATCCTTGGTATGGATCACCACTGCGCTCAAGGAATACTGAATGCCCATTGTGACACTACCTGACGGTAGCCAAAGAACATTTGAAGCACCACTTTCCATTATGCAGCTTGCAGAATCCATTGGCCCTGGTTTGGCTAAGGCCTGCGTTGCAGGGCGGATAGATGGCGTTTTAGTCGATGCTGCAGATGTTATCGAGCACGATGCAAACGTAGCGATTATTACTGCGCGTGACCCAGACGGCGTGGAGATCATTCGTCACTCCTGCGCGCATTTGATTGGTCATGCGGTAAAGCAGCTTTACCCGGACGCTAAAATGGCGATTGGGCCGGTCATTGATAACGGCTTTTATTATGATGTCGACTTTGGTCGTTCAATTACGCCAGAAGATTTAGAGGCAATTGAAAAACGTATGCAAGCGCTAATAGAGCGCGAGTACGATGTTGTCCGTGAATATGTTGATCGCGATAAAGCAATGTCGACGTTTTCTCAGCGTGATGAAACGTATAAACAGGAAATTATTCACGATATTCCTGACGGTGCGGATATCCGGCTTTATCATCATGAAGAGTACACGGATATGTGCCGTGGCCCTCATGTGCCTAATACCCGCCATCTAAAAGCGTTTAAGTTGACGAAGCTTGCCGGCGCCTATTGGCGCGGGGATGCTTCAAATCCCATGCTGACGCGTATTTATGGCACTGCCTGGGGCGATAAAAAGCAGCTGAAAGCGTACTTGAAGCGGCTTGAAGAGGCTGAAAAACGCGATCACCGTAAGCTTGCGCGCCGTCTTGATCTCTTCCATATGCAGGAAGAGGCGCCAGGGATGGTGTTTTGGCATCCGAACGGTTGGGCGTTATGGCAGCAGATCGAACAGTATATGCGAGGCGTTTATAAAGACGGCGGTTACCAGGAAATTCGCTGCCCGCAAATAATGGACGTATCGTTGTGGAAAAAATCAGGACATTGGGATAATTACGCGGACGGTATGTTCTTTACCGAATCCGAGAAGCGCGAGTATGCTCTCAAGCCCATGAATTGCCCTGGCCATGTGCAGGTGTTTAATTCCGGGTTGCGTAGCTACCGTGAGCTTCCGGTTCGCTTTGGTGAGTTTGGTGGTTGTCATCGTAACGAGCCCTCTGGCGCTTTGCATGGCATTATGCGTGTTCGTGCGTTTACTCAAGATGATGGTCATGTGTTTTGCACCGAAGCCCAGGTTGAGCCCGAGGTCACCAGCTTTCATCGCCAGGCGCTTAAGGTCTATACCGATTTTGGGTTTGAAGATATTGCCATTAAAATTGCGCTTCGCCCTGAGAAAAGAATTGGTAGTGATGACGTTTGGGATGAGGCGGAAGATGCGTTGCGTCGCGCGTTAAAAGCGTGTGATGTCGAATGGCAGGAGCTCCCTGGTGAAGGTGCGTTCTATGGCCCCAAGATTGAATACCATATGAAAGATTGCTTGGGGCGCGAGTGGCAGGTGGGCACCATGCAGGTTGATTTCATGATGCCCGAGCGTTTAGGTGCTCAATATGTGACTGAAGAGGGCGAACGTAAGCCGCCGGTCATGTTGCACCGTGCTATAGTAGGCTCAATGGAGCGCTTCATTGGTATCTTGATTGAACATTATGCGGGCGCTATGCCATTATGGTTGGCACCTCAGCAGGCGGTAGTGATGACAATCACCGATGCGCAGCGTGATTACGCTCTTGAATTAGAGCAACGTCTGCAAAAAAGTGGCTTACGAGCTAAAGCGGACTTGAGGAACGAGAAGATCGGCTTTAAAATCCGTGAGCATACGTTACAGAAAATTCCCTATCTCCTTGTGGTGGGAGATAAGGAAGTCGAAGCTGACTCAGTGGCCGTGCGAACTCGCAGCGGCGAAAACCTCGGCACAATGACAGTCGATGCACTTATCGAGCGTCTTGGTGCGGAGCGAGCAGCCCTGGCGACATCGTCAATTGCCTAAGGAGACGGAACGATCAAGCGAAGCAATCAGCGCGGGCGTCCAGCAGACAAACGCCCACCAATGAACGAGCGAATTACCGAAGAAGAAGTGCGTTTAATCGATGCTGAAGGTGAGCAGTTGGGCGTTGTGCCTACCACCGAAGCGATTGAGCGTGCAGAAACTGCCGGTTTAGACCTCGTGCAAATTTCGAATGCCGATCCCATTGTCTGTAAGATTATGGATTACGGTAAATTCGTTTTTGAGACGAAGAAGCAGAAAGCGGCTCAAAAGAAAAAGCAAAAGCAAATCCAGGTTAAGGAAGTTAAATTCCGTCCTGGCACCGACGAAGGCGATTATCAGGTAAAATTGAAAAACCTGATGCGCTTTTTGGAAGGTGGTGACAAGGGTAAGGTCACTTTGCGCTTCCGTGGTCGTGAAATGGCGCACCAGGACATCGGCCGCAAGCTGATGGAAAGGATCGCGGCAGACCTGGAAGAGATCGGAACGGTGGAATCCTTCCCGAAAATGGAAGGCCGCCAGATGATCATGATTCTTGCCCCGAAAAAGAAGTGATCCAACGGCGAAACCAACGGGCCATCGCGTAGGTGATGGTCGGCCCTGGATTTTCTAAAAAATATCGAGCGGAGTTTTCTCATGCCGAAAATCAAAAGCAACAGCGGCGCTGCAAAGCGCTTTAAAAAGACCGCTAATGGCTTCAAGCACAAGCAGTCTCACCGTAGCCACATCCTGACCAAAAAATCGACTAAGCGTAAGCGTCAGCTGCGTGGAATGAAGCAGGTTCACGCTGCTGATAAAGCGCTGATCCAGCGCATGCTGCCAAACCTATAAGTCGTTTTTTTGTCTGAGTGCTTAAAGCCTCAGCTATAAAGTCAGGAGTGTGTTATGACTCGTGTTAAGCGTGGTGTAGTTGCCCGTCGTCGCCATAAAAAAGTATTGAAGCAGGCTAAAGGTTACTACGGTGCCCGTTCGCGTGTTTTCCGTGTAGCTAAACAGGCCGTTATCAAAGCAGGTCAGTATGCTTATCGTGACCGCCGCAACCGTAAGCGTCAGTTCCGTGCGCTGTGGATTCAGCGTATTAACGCTGCTGCACGCATCAACGGTATGTCTTACAGCCGCTTTGTTGGCGGTTTGAAGAAAGCCGGCATCGAAATTGACCGTAAAGTATTGGCTGATCTGGCTGTACACGAAAAAGCCGCATTTGCTGCTATCGTGGAAAAAGCTAAGGCTGCCCAATAACGTCATAGCTGTGCAAATGCCAGCGTGAATTGACGAAGGTCATTTCAGTGTGACCCGCAGGGGAAGAGCAGCCGCTCTTCCCCTGTTTTTTTGTCACCTTCAATGTGCGACACCCTCATAAAAGGGAACCGCTTAATTCGGAGTGAAACGGATGGACCACCTTCCTACTCTGGTGTCTGAAGCACGTGATGCCATTCAGGCTTCGCAAGATGTTGCTTCGCTGGATGAGTTGCGAGTTCGCTATTTAGGCAAAAAAGGCGAAGTAACGGCTTTGCTGAAAGGGTTAGGCAAGCTAACAGCCGAAGAGCGCCCGGCTGCTGGCGAACGCATTAACCAGGCAAAGCAAACATTGGCTAATGAAATTGACGCTAAGCGCCAGCAGCTTGAAAACGCAGCATTGAATGCACGGTTGGCCGCTGAGCGCATCGATGTTACGTTGCCGGGCCGTGGGCAGGCCAGTGGTGGCTTGCACCCGGTTACGCGTACGCTTGAACGTATCGAAAGCTTATTTACGCGTATCGGTTATGACGTCGCGGTAGGACCAGAAATTGAAGATGACTATCACAATTTCGAAGCGCTCAATATTCCTGCGCATCACCCGGCACGCGGCATGGCGGATACGTTCTATTTTGATGCAACGCGGCTGTTAAGAACGCACACTTCACCCGTTCAAGTGCGCACAATGAAAGAGAGCGAGCCGCCCATTCGGATTGTGTGCCCCGGACGCGTTTATCGTAGCGACTCCGACCTGACGCATACGCCTATGTTTCACCAAGTGGAAGGACTGCTGGTGGACGAAGGGGTTAGCTTTGCTGACCTAAAGGGCACGATTGAAGACTTTCTGCAGGCGTTTTTTGAGCGGGACGACCTTTCTGTTCGCTTCCGCCCTTCGTATTTTCCATTTACCGAGCCTTCTGCTGAAGTCGATATCCAATGCGTTATGTGCAGCGGTTCAGGCTGCCGTGTTTGCTCGCATAGTGGCTGGCTGGAAGTAATGGGTTGCGGCATGGTACATCCTGAAGTTTTCCGCCACTCGGGTATTGATACTGAACGCTATACCGGCTTTGCCTTTGGCATGGGGGCTGAGCGCTTAGCGATGCTGCGTTACGGTGTAAACGACTTGCGCCTGTTCTTTGAAAACGACCTGCGCTTCTTGCGCCAATTCGCTTAAGACCGCTGCCGAACACAGGAACGATCATGAAATTTTCAGAACAGTGGCTGCGCGAATGGGTATCACCGCAGCTGGACACGCAGGCGATTGCTGATCAGATCACGATGGCCGGCTTGGAAGTCGATGCAGTTGAAGCCGTAGCCGCTGCGTTTAGCGGCGTTGTCGTTGCTGAGGTGCTTACCAAAGAGAAGCACCCGGATGCCGACAAATTAAACGTATGTACCGTTAATGATGGCTCGGGTGAACCGGTGCAGGTGGTGTGCGGTGCAGCAAACGTGGATATCGGCCAGAAGATTCCTTTTGCTCAGGTAGGGGGCGTGCTGCCAGGCGATTTCAAAATCAAGAAGGCTAAGCTGCGCGGTGTAGAGTCACGCGGCATGATTTGTTCAGCATCGGAACTTGGGCTTGAGGAAGAAACCTCGCCCGGTATTCTGGTATTGGCTAATTCTGCGCCTATTGGCATCGATTTTCGCGAATATATGCACCTCAACGATATGACCATTGAGGTGGATCTTACGCCTAACCGCGGAGATTGCTTAAGTGTTAAGGGGCTTGCCCGTGAGGTGGGCGTGCTTAACCGGTTAGCCGTAACGCCGCCGGTCATCGAATCTATCCCGGCCGTAATAGATGACACCTTTGCTGTCAGCGTTGAAGCACCTGAGCAGTGTCCCCGATATGTGGGTCGCCTCATCAAGGGCATTAATGTAAAAGCGGAAACACCGCTTTGGATGGTAGAGCGCCTGCGTCGTAGCGGTATCCGTTCCATTGATCCTGTGGTGGACGTTACTAATTACGTCATGCTGGAGCTTGGCCAGCCGATGCATGCGTTTGATCGCGATAATTTGAACGGCCGCATCGTTGTGCGCATGGCGAAAGAGGGGGAGCGGCTAACCTTGCTGGATGGGCAAGACGTTGCCCTGCGCCCTGGAACATTAATGATTACCGATGAGGCGGGTCCGCTTGCCATGGCGGGAGTCATGGGCGGAGAGAATTCTGGGGTTAACGAAACTACCCAGACGATTTTCCTGGAGTCGGCATTTTTTACACCACTGGCGATTGCGGGTAAGGCGCGCTCTTACGGTTTGCACACCGATGCGTCACACCGGTTTGAGCGTGGCGTGGACCCTGAGCTTGCTACAGCGGCCATTGAGCGTGCGACACGCTTACTGTTGGATATTTGTGGCGGCCAGCCTGGCCCTGTCACTGAATGCGTCAGTGAAGAGCATGTGCCTGCTTCTCGCACTATTTTGCTGCGTGAAGCGCGTTTGGAAAGTGCGCTTTCCAAGAAATTGGCCAATGAAGATGTCACCGACATTCTGACGCGTTTGGGTCTTGAGGTGAGTCAGCAGGCTGAAGGCTGGTCGGCTGTTGCGCCTAGCTGGCGTTTCGATGTCGCGATTGAAGAAGACCTGATCGAAGAGATCGCCCGAATTCATGGCTACAATAATCTGCCTGTTCGCCGCCCGGCTGCACGGTTAGCGCTGCGCTCTGCAGATGAAGCAACACTCACCCAAGCGCAGTTGCGTCGCCAAATGGTCGCTCGTGGTTTCCAGGAGGCGATTACTTATAGCTTTGTGGCTCCCGAGCTTCAGGCCGCTATATTGCCTGATGCCGTCTCTCCGGTGCTTGCTAACCCCATTTCAGCGGATCTCTCAGTGATGCGGGCCAGTCTTTTCCCGGGGCTGGTGCGGGCCATGGAGCATAACTTAAACCGTCAGCAAACCCGCGTTCGCCTATTCGAAACGGGGCTGGTATTTAATGGCGAGCTGGATCAACTGTCCCAGGTTCCCATGATGGGGGCGTTAGTCTGTGGTAGTCGGGAAACGGAAGGCTGGGCAGGTTCTAAAGAGCGTATCGACTTTTACGATCTCAAAGGGGATCTTGAAAGCCTTTTAGCCTTGGGTGGCAATCTTGATGCGTGGCGCTTTGAGCCAGCCGAGCATCCAGCGCTTCACCCCGGCCAGAGTGCTGAAATACAGTACAACGGCGAGCATGCTGGCTGGATTGGAACTTTGCACCCGCAAGTGCGCGCCAAGCTGGGCCTTAAAGTGGATGCGGTACTCTTTGAAGTACGCCTGGATACGTTAAGCCAAGGGCAGATCCCGGCCTTTGAAGCGTTATCACGTTATCCTGAAGTGCGACGCGATCTGGCGTTTATCGTAAAGCAAGCGGTGCCCGTTCAGGCTCTACTGGATTGCGCTAAAGAAAAAGCCGGTGATTACTTAAAAGACATTACGCTATTTGATGTCTATGCTGGTAAAGGCGTGGCGGACGACCATAAGAGTATTGCGTTAGGCTTGACCTGGCAGCATCCTTCACGCACGCTAAACGATGAAGAAATCAACCAGTTGGTAGATTCCATCGTGACACAAGTGCGTGTCCAGTTGGAGGCTGAGCTACGCGGCTGACAATAATATGCCACGACACGGCGCTTATCACGTTCTTGGCAATGCGTTTGCTACAAGGAGGGTCCTATGGGTGCGTTGACCAAAGCAGAGCTGGCAGAGCATTTACATACTGAGCTGGCACTGTCTAAACGAGAAGCAAAAACCATGGTCGAAGCTTTTTTCGAAGAGATTCGAGCCTGCTTACGAGAAAATGAACAGGTTAAGCTGTCTGGGTTTGGTAATTTTGATTTGCGTGATAAGCGTGAACGGCCGGGCCGTAACCCAAAAACCGGTGAAGAAATACCTATTTCTGCCCGCCGTGTTGTGACCTTTCGACCAGGTCAAAAATTAAAGCAGCAAGTCGAGCACTATGTGAAAACCAAATAGTCCTTGATGTTAATGACCTATCCGTAGCGTCGTTTTCGCTATATAACGGAGCGCCTTTGGGCGCTCCGTTTTTTTATGCGCCACGGTGCATACAGCCTTGTCTGTTCATTTGCGAAATGTGCCGTATAAATGAAGTATGTTAATATTCTTGCAAATTCAACGGCTATTTATCAACGCCGTGACACTTAATAGGGGATAGCAACAATGCCTCAACTGAACATATTGGTTGGCACGATGTATGGCGGTGCGTTAGATGTGGCTGAGCAGGTAAAGCCATTATTCGAGCAAGCGGGCTTTGCCGTTAATATTGTTGAGCAGCCGACACTTGATGATCTAACGAGCGATGAAGATCTCTCATTATTCGTGCTCTCTACCACTGGCAGTGGTGACTTTCCCGGTAATTTTGTGCCCTTTGTGCGCAGCTTAAAAGATACAAGCCCAGCCCTTACGGAATTACGCTACGGCATGATTGCGTTAGGCGACAGCTCCTACGGTGATACATACTGTGGTGCGGGCAGAGCGCTTGATGCGTTACTTGAAGACCATGGAGCACGTCGTTTGGGTGACCGGTTGGAAATTGATGCCATGGAAACATTTATGGCAGATGATGCCGCAGTACCGTGGGTCGAGACGTGGATTGAAGAGCAGCAGCTAAAGGTAGCCTAAGCAATGCAGCCGATGCCTTTTTCAGCAGAGCGCATTAGTGTTGCGCTCGGTTTATGTGTGGTAATGCTGGCATCTTTGCCGCGTTTTATGGCAGGCGGGCACAGTACCCGTCAAACGCTTATTGTGATGGGTGTCGTTCTGGTTGCCGGCGCGGCGGTAGCGCAATGGCGTTTATTATCCCGTGACGCGCGCAAGCAATTGCCTCGTCTTTGCCTACGGTTGGTGCTCATGCTGTTAGCGGGTGCTTTAGTAATGGGGGCTTGGCACGCGCTTTTTACCACATGGATTAGCTGGGAGGTTTTTATCTCTCACGCCGCTACCTGTGGTCTTTTAATGCATGCGGTAAGTTTATGGTGGCGACCTAAACGCCATAAATAACCCGTTTAGGTCCAAAACCCTTGGATAAAATCGATAGCATACTCACCCAGCAGGTCCCATTGCTGCTCCGTTTCAACGCCTTCGGCGACCGCCTTTATACCTGGCTCACGAGTAAGGCTTGCAATCGCCGCAACGATAGTGCGGTTGTTGTGCTCCTGCGGATGCAAGGTCTCAATAAAACGGCGATCTATTTTTAGGCTTTGGGCCGTAATATGATGCAGGTAGCTCAGTGATGAGAAGGGCCTCGCTAAGCAACATTTGATGCGGCGCGGTATGCACGGGTGATGTCATAAATTCCGCGATCGGCCGCATTAGAACCGAGGGCGTGCTGAAATTGATCATCAAGGCGTCATGCTCTGTCCAGATACCTAATGCCTGATGGCTCTCCATAATGACAATAGAGCTGCAGTGGCGCTTCGCCATACGCTTTGCCGCTTGGCAAGGCGTATGGCGGGTGTGCAGTGCATAATGCGTGAAATAGGTAAGTCTTGATGAGTAGTCATGAGTATCGTTACGATAGCCAGTAAAGGTTGCTAAGTGGCAGGTAGCCTATCGTAATGAGCACGTAATTCTGTGTCCGAGGTCTAAAAGTAATAAATTAGTCACTTATTCCCTTGTAATTAACCGCAGCGCCCCCATCTTGCGAGCATGGCGCTTGCCACCGTGCGCTAGGGTTCTTAAAATTGCCCCTTGGAATTTATTTAAACACTGTTAATACAACGCCCAGCCGCTAGAGGACAATTCATGCAAGTTTCCGTCGAGACGACCTCCCAGATCGAACGCCGTATTTCTATCCAAGTACCGGCTGCCGAAATCGACGAGGCTGTCAGTGCTCGCCTGATAGACACCGCGAAAAACGTGCGGCTGAATGGTTTTCGCCAAGGCCGGGTACCAATGTCTGTTGTCCGCCAACGCTATAGCGACAGCGTTCGCAGTGAAGTAGTGGGCGAGGTAATGCGTGAGCGTTACGTACGTGCCATCACTGAAGAAGGCCTTAACCCGGCTGGCTACCCTCAGATTGAGCCGCAAATTAATGAAGCCGGTAAAGATCTTGAATTCGTAGCGATCATGGAAATTTATCCGCAGATCAAGTTGACCTCTATCGAAGGCACTGACGTTGAGCGCCCGGTGGTTAGCGTAAGCGATGCTGACGTTGATGAAATGATCGAGACGCTGCGTAAACAAAATGCCGATTGGCAAGATGCGGATACACCGGCAGCAGATGGCGATCAGGTAACGATTGATTTTAAAGGTTTCCTGGGCGATGAGCCGTTTGAAGGCGGTAGTGCTGAAGGTCACGCGCTAGTGATTGGCTCCAACAGCTTTATCCCAGGCTTTGAAGAGCAGTTAATCGGTGCCAAGGCTGGCGAAGAGAAAACCATCAAGGTTACTTTCCCGGAAGATTACCAGGCCGAGCATCTGGCAGGTAAGGAAGCCACCTTCAATGTAACGGTGCATAAAGTCAGCACGCAGAAGCTGCCTGAAATTGACGCTGCTTTCATTGAGCGCTTTGGCGTAGACGATGGCGACCAGGATAAATTCCGCGCTGAAATCAAAAAGAACATGACGCGTGAGGCGACTCAGGCCGTTGATAATCGTGTTAAGCAGCAGGTGCTGGACGCGCTTAAAGAAGCCAACGACATTCTGGTGCCAAGCTCGTTAGTTCAGCAAGAAACGGATGCAATGAAGCGTCAGGCTGCTCAACAGTTTGGCCTTGGCGAAGACTTTGATGTTAGCCAGCTGCCCAATGAGCTTTTTGAAGAGCAGGCCAAGGGCCGCGTTCAAGTAGGTCTTTTGCTGGCTGAAGTGATCAAGGTCAATGAGCTTGACGCTGACGATGCTGCGATTAAAGCAAAAGTTGAAGAGCTGGCCGAGCAGTACCAGGACCCTTCTGAGGTTGTTGAGTACTACATGAGCAACGACCAGCTGAAAACGCAGGTTAAGTCTGCCATTCTCGAAGAGAAAGCGGTCGATAAACTGCTTGAGCAAACGAACGTTAAAGACGTTGAAATGTCTTATCAGCAAGCATTAGCTGCCGCTCAGCAGCAGGCTGCACAAGACGAGGGTGCTGAAGAAGGCGAGAAAGCAGACGCCTAAGCAATCCCATCAGCGCGGCGCACTGTTCTCGGTGCGCCTTTCCCTTATCGGACGCAAGGAATCACCCAAATGAGTGGATTTGATATTCAAAACGCCGGCGGTTTAGTGCCCATGGTGGTTGAGCAGAGCGCCAAAGGGGAAAGAGCCTACGATATTTACTCGCGTCTGCTAAAAGAGCGTGTCATTTTCCTGGTAGGCCCTGTTGAAGACTACATGGCTAACCTTGTGGTCGCTCAGATGTTGTTCCTTGAGTCGGAAAACCCCGACAAGGATATCCATCTTTATATCAACTCGCCGGGTGGCTCGGTAACGGCAGGCATGTCGATTTATGACACCATGCAGTTTATCAAGCCCGATGTATCAACCGTATGTATTGGTCAAGCGGCCAGTATGGGCGCGCTGCTTTTAACAGCAGGCGCAGCAGGTAAGCGTTACTGCTTGCCTAATTCACGGGTCATGATTCATCAGCCGCTGGGAGGGTATCAAGGTCAGGCATCTGATATTGAAATCCATACCCGTGAGATTCTGGGAATCCGCGAAAAGTTGAATCAGATTCTTGCGTATCATACCGGTCAGGATCTGGAAGCGGTTGCCCGTGATACCGACCGTGACAACTTCATGAGCGCCAATAAAGCTCAAGAGTATGGCTTGATTGACGCAGTGCTGGATAAGCGGCCTACATCCTGATAGCGTGATGAGGTTTTGCTTTTCTAACGAGCTTTTATGGCGGTGCAAGCCGCCGCAGTGACAGAGGTACGCTAATGGCCGACGGCAAAGGCAAGGATGAAGGTGGTAAATTACTTTACTGCTCGTTCTGTGGAAAAAACCAGAACGAAGTACGTAAACTGATTGCTGGCCCGTCCGTATATATCTGCGATGAGTGTGTCGACTTGTGTAATGACATCATTCGCGAGGAAGTTCTCGAAGCCGATGCCGAGAGCGATGAGGAGCGTTTACCTACGCCTCGCGAAATACGTCATACCCTGGACGATTACGTCATTGGACAAGACCGCGCCAAAATGGTGCTGTCCGTAGCGGTTTATAACCACTACAAGCGTCTGAGACCGGACGTACGTGAAGGCGATGTTGAATTAGGTAAATCCAATATTCTGCTCATCGGCCCCACTGGTAGTGGTAAGACATTGCTAGCGGAGACCATGGCACGTTTATTAAACGTACCTTTCACCATTGCGGATGCAACAACGCTGACCGAAGCGGGTTATGTGGGTGAAGATGTTGAAAACATCATCCAGAAGCTGCTTCAAAAGTGTGACTACGATGTAGAGAAGGCCGAGCGCGGCATTGTATATATCGATGAAATTGACAAAATTTCTCGTAAGTCCGACAACCCGTCTATCACGCGTGATGTATCGGGTGAAGGTGTACAGCAGGCGTTGCTCAAACTAATCGAAGGCACGACGGCTTCTGTGCCGCCTCAGGGTGGCCGCAAGCATCCGCAGCAAGAGTTTGTTCAGGTAAATACCGGTAACATACTGTTTATTGTAGGCGGCGCTTTCGCGGGTCTGGACAAGGTTATACGTGACCGGGCTGAAAAGGGCGGAATCGGTTTTAACGCCAGCGTTAAGAGCAAAGAGTCAGCACGTGGTGTCGGTGAGCTGCTTGCAGACGTTGAGCCGGAAGACCTGGTGAAGTTCGGTTTGATTCCAGAGTTTGTTGGACGTCTACCGGTCATTGCTACGTTAACGGAGCTTACCGAAGACGCGCTGATCCAGATTTTGACAGAGCCCAAAAACTCGCTCATCAAGCAGTATGGAAAGCTCTTCGAAATGGAAGGCGTGACGCTTGAGTTTAGAGACGAAGCGTTACGAGCGGTTGCTGCGAAGGCGATGGAGCGGAAGACAGGTGCACGCGGCCTGCGCTCTATCCTTGAGTCGGTATTGCTTGACACCATGTATGAAATTCCATCACTGGAAAATGTCAGCAAGGTGGTTATCGATGCATCGGTAATCGCAGGTGAAAGCGAGCCGCTCTTGATGTATTCAAAGCAGGAAGATGCTCGCGTTGATGGCACGGATGGCTAGTAATAGGCCAACGGCGTGACTTCAGCCGCTTGCGCTAAACCAAGGGGTCGCCTAGGCGGCCCCTTGTTGTTCATGGGTGTCACTGCGTAGTTTGCTCTACACTGCGTAGTACTTTTCATACAGTGATGTACTTGTCTTGGTGTTCCATCAAGTACTCTTCCGATTTGTTGAGGAACGTCTGCGATGCAGCAGAACGCCGAACAGACTCAATGTCTACCTTTATTGCCGTTGCGGGACGTCGTCGTGTATCCGCAAATGGTTATCCCTCTGTTTGTAGGGCGTGAAAAGTCGATTCAGGCGCTTGAAGCTGCGATGGAAGCTGATAAGCGCGTATTGCTAGTGGCTCAGCGAGAAGCTGCCCAGGATGAGCCGGACAATGCCGACCTCTACGCCATGGGCACTGTGGCGGACATTATGCAGCTGCTCAAGCTTCCCGATGGCACTGTAAAAGTGTTGATTGAAGGCAGCTTTCGCGCGGATGTACTGGACATCGAAGAGAACGAAGCGGGCTATACGCAAGCCCATCTTTCTCCTCGAGAGAGCGAGCCCTTAACCAGCCGCGAGCAGGAAGCGCTGGTACGCGTGCTGCTTAATCAATTCGAGCAGTACGTTAAACTGTCGAAAAAAGTGCCCAATGAGGTGCTTAACTCGCTTTCCGGGATTGAAGATCCAAGCCGGCTAGTGGACACCATCTGTGCTCATTTATCGCTAAAAATTGGCGATAAACAGGAGCTTTTAGAGATGGATCGGGTGCGCGATCGTATTGAGCACCTGATGGCCTTAATCGAATCTGAAATTGATCTGCTTCAAGTAGAAAAGCGCATCCGCTCACGTGTTAAAGAGCAGATGGAAAAGACCCAGCGTGAGTACTACTTAAACGAGCAGATGAAAGCCATTCAGAAAGAGATGGGCGAGCTCGACAACGTACCAAATGAAGCCGAAAAGTACGAGAAAGCGATCAAAGAGTCGGGCATGCCACAAGAGGCTGCCGATAAAGCGACTCAAGAGCTGAACAAGCTGAAAATGATGGCTGCTAACTCTGCAGAATCGACCGTCGTGCGCTCCTACCTGGATTGGCTGATAGCGGTCCCTTGGAAAAAGCGTACTCGCGTGAAGCATGATCTTGTGAAAGCGCAAGAAGTGCTTGATGAGGACCATTACGGCCTCGAAGAGGTAAAAGCACGTATCCTTGAGTACTTGGCTGTACAAAAGCGCGTACGCAAGATGAAAGGCCCTGTGCTGTGCCTGGTAGGCCCACCTGGGGTGGGTAAGACCTCGCTGGGCCAATCTATCGCGCGGGCGACCAATCGCAAGTATGTACGCTTGGCATTGGGCGGAGTGCGGGATGAGTCGGAGATTCGTGGCCATCGACGCACTTATATTGGTTCATTGCCCGGTAAGCTAATGCAGCGCATGAGCCGTGCAGGTGTCAAGAATCCACTGTTCCTGCTGGATGAAGTGGATAAGCTCGGCATGGATCATCGTGGCGACCCAGCCTCAGCACTTTTGGAAGTATTGGATCCTGAGCAAAACAACAGCTTCAGCGATCACTACCTGGAACTGGATTACGATCTTTCAGAGACGCTGTTCATCTGTACGGCTAATTCGATGAATATTCCTGGCCCGCTTTTGGACCGTATGGAAATTATTCGTCTGCCAGGCTATACCGAAGATGAAAAGCTGGCGATCGCCAAGCGTTATCTGTTGCCGAAGCAACTCGCTGCCAATGGACTGAAGACAGATGAGCTGGCACTTCAGGATGATGCGCTGCTAGAGCTTATTCGCTACTACTCGCGTGAAGCGGGGGTGCGTGAACTTGAACGCCAGATTGCTAAAGTCTGCCGTAAAGTGCTTCGCGAGCGCTTGGAGCGTAAAGACCTCGAAGAGACGCAAACCCTTTCTGCTGAGCAAATTGAAGCCTATGCCGGCGTACGACGTTACAGCTACGGGCTGGCTGAGCAGGACGACCAGATTGGCCGTGTAACAGGGCTTGCGTGGACATCAGTCGGTGGAGAGCTTCTCAGCATTGAGTCTGTGGTGACGCCAGGTAAAGGGCGAATTAACAAAACGGGCTCGCTCGGCGATGTAATGAAAGAGTCCGTTAGTGCCGCACAAACCGTTGTTAAGGCGCGTGCTCACGGGTTCGGTATTGACCCTGCGCGTTTTGAGAATGAAGACCTGCATATCCATGTGCCAGAAGGGGCTACGCCTAAAGATGGCCCCAGTGCTGGTGTCGCGATGGTAACGGCTATGGTGTCGGCTTATACGCAGCGTGCAGTGCGCTGTGATGTAGCGATGACCGGTGAAGTTAACCTTCGGGGCGAGGTGTTGCCGATAGGCGGCCTGAAGGAGAAATTGCTGGCAGCCCGTCGCGGTGGTATAAAGACCGTCTTGATTCCTGAAGAAAATCGTCGTGATCTCAAGGAAGTACCGGAAAATATCAAGGGTGCACTTGATATTCGTCCGGTACGCTGGATAGATGATGTATTGGCGGTGGCGCTAGTGAGCGATGAAAACGATGAGGGCACGTCTTTAAAAAGTGCTGAAAAGGGTGCTAAAACATCGTTTACTTCCTCCACCGTAGCCAATACACACTAATATTAAAGCCATTGGTCTTTAATGTTTACTTAAAGAATTTGCCCAAAGCCTTGTGCAGCGGGCATTCCACGGTGTGTTTGCTTGACAGGTGTTTCAAGGCATTGCTATAAAACGCAGCTATGCTTTGAGGTTGTACCTTCTGGTGGCCATGCCGTACAGAGCCATTTTTTTGAAACAGTTAAGGGGTGAAGTGTGAATAAGTCTGAGCTGATTGAAGCCATTGCCGCGTCTGCCGATATTCCTAAAGCAGCGGCAACCCGCGCATTGGATGCCATGGTGGAGTCTGTCACCGATAGCCTCAGAAAAGGTGAAAGCGTTTCACTGGTAGGTTTTGGTACCTTCGCTATTAAAGAGCGTGCTGCACGTACTGGCCGTAACCCGCAGACGGGCCAGCCTATCGAAATTAAAGCGGCGAAAGTACCTGGCTTCAAAGCAGGCAAGGCGCTGAAAGACGCCGTTAATTAATTGTTCTGTGTTTATGTAATCTAATGGGCGCATCGCATCCGCGATGCGCCCATGTTATTTTTTGGCCTGGTATTTAAGGGGTTATCCGAAAACGATTTCGGGCAACGTGAAGGTTTATTTATATGGCTGTGTTTATCTGAGGCTAGCATGCTGCAAAGTATTCGAAATGGCTCCAGAAGCTGGGGCGCCAAAATTATTATCGGTCTCATGGTGGCTGCCATGGCGCTGTTTGGGGTGGAATCACTGTTTAGTGTGTTTGGCAGCGATCCCAATGAAGTCGCAAGTGTCAATGGCCAGCCCATCATGCGTCAGCAGGTTGAGCTGGAGGTGCAGCGAGCGCTTCGGTCAGGCCAGGTTCCGCCGGAACAAGAGCGTGCGTTGCGCAATGATATGCTGGACCAGTTGATCACCCAGCAACTGCTTACTCAGTACGCTGATGACGGCGGGTTCTACGTCTCCGATGCACAGTTAGACCAAATTATTGTAGGCCTCCCCGAGTTTCATGATCAAAATGGTCATTTCTCGGCCGACATTTTCCGTAACCGGCTAGCGGGTGCAGGCTATTCACCTCTCTCGTTTCGTCAGGACTTGCGCGTCGACATTAAGCGTCAGCATTTGCAGCAAGGCTTGGCATTCAGCGATTTTAGCCTGCCCAGCGAACAGGCTCGTTTGGCCGAGTTACAAAATCAGCAGCGCAGTTTTCGTTATGTGCTGATGAACAACGACGACGTAGATGTTGATATCAATGTCACCGACGAGCAGGTACAGGCTTACTATGATGCCCATCAGGAGCGTTTCGAGCGGCCTGAGCAGGTACGCGTTGAGTATGTGCTGATTGATCGCCAAGCCATGGCTGCTGAAAGTGAAATTGATGAAGAGACGCTTCGCCAGGCGTGGCGTGAACAGAATCAAAATGCAGATCGGCGTATTTCACATATCATGGTGACCTTTGGTGATGAACGTTCCCGTGAAGAAGCACGCAGCATTGCTGACACTGCTTATGATGACCTGGAAGATGGCGAATCCTTTGCTGATACGGTACTCCGCTACTCTGATGACACAGCAAGTGCCGAGGAAGGAGGCGATCTAGGTACGATTTCGCGCGGTATTTTCGGCAATGCATTTGATGAGGCTGCATTCTCTCTTGCTGAAGGCGAAACGTCGCAGGTCGTTGAAGTTGATGGTGCCTTCCACATTCTGCGAGTGACCGATGTTGATGCCCCCTCGTTTGAAGAGCAGCGCGACACTCTGCGTCAAAACGTGGCGTTAGGAGAAGTTAACGATACGTTTAACGCTAACGTCCAGCAACTGATTGACCAGAGCTTTGCTGCGGACGATTTGCAAAGCGTCGCTGATGATATTGGTTTAACGTTGACGCAAACCGATTGGCTCGCGCGTGGTGAAGGCGAAGGCGTTCTTTCGGAGCCGGGCGTGCTGGATGAAGCCTTCAGCGAAGAGGTGCTGACGGATGGCTATAACAGTGAAGTGATTGAGCTCGACGATGATCGACGCTTGGTCTTGCGTGTGGCCGAACACCGTGAAGCGACGCTGATAAGCCTGGATGACGTTCGCGATGAGGTAGAGCAGTCCGTTGCCGCCCAACAGCGTCAACAAGCCATGCTTGAGCAGGCTCAAGCAATGACCTCTTCGCTTAATGCGGGTGAGACGCTCGACGTCAATTGGCTTGAAGCCACTAACGTTAGTCGTCAGCAGAATAGTTCTTTACCTCAAGGGTTGGTGTCGGAAGTCTTCCGTATGCCGAATCCGGATGAAGGTGAAAGCCAGTACCGGGCTGTTACGCTGTCGCAAGATGTTGCGGTTATCGCGTTGGATGACGTATCGGCAGGCGAAGATAATGATCAAATAGCGGGTTTTGTCGCGCAAATGGCTGAGCAGTTAAGAGCCCAAGCGGTGATCCAGGGCTTGATTGACACCCTGTATCAGGATGCGGATATCAAGCGCTAACGTTGTCAGGTATGAATAAAAAAGCCGATCATCGATTGATCGGCTTTTTTGTGTTTGCTGAAGGCAGTTACGCCGCGGGCGGCGTGGCCAAGGAGAATTGACGCAGCCTGGGTTCAGGGCGGTCAGACTCCTCGATAATCACGTCCCAGCCGTGCTGGTCATCCCAGTCACCCAGTACAAGGCGTTTAGCAGGTACGTCTTCCACCGTAAGATCATGAACCTTAGGGCGGTGTGTATGGCCATGGATCATGGTGGCAACGCCATAACGCTCCATCAGTTGTACGACTTCAGCATGGGTCACGTCCATAATCGCTTCTGCCTTGTTTGCGTTGGCATCGCCTGATTGCATGCGTAGGCTTTTGGCAAGCTCCAGGCGCTGCTCAAGAGGCAGCGCTAGAATCTGTGCTTGCCATTCAGGATTGCGCGACTGCTGCCTGAACGCCATATAGGCTTCATCCTGGGTGCACAGGCTGTCGCCATGCAACAGTACAAGCGGCACGCCCTCCAACTCCACTTCCTGCACATCGGAGAGCAGTGTTGCCTGGCAGGCATTAACAAACCGTTCGCCCAGCAGAAAGTCACGGTTGCCATGAGACAGATAAATAGCCGTGCCGTCATCGCTCAGCTTGCGTAAGCGTTGGATGACTTCAAGCGCCACGGCGCTAAGGGGATGCTGAGTGTCGAGTAAGTCATCACCCATCCACGCATCAAAAAGATCACCCAAAATATAAAGGGCGCTTGCGCCCTGGGCAGTTTGTTCCAGATAGCGATAAAACCCCTGATTGATCTCAGGGGTGTCGCTGCTTAAGTGCATGTCAGCTACAAGCAGTGTGCGCATGATGCTCCCGAAGAGTTATTCTGCTTCTTTTACATAAGCACGCTCAATGATCACATCTTCCGCAGGCACATCCGCATGCATGCCACGGCGTGTTGTGCTCACACCCTTAATGGCGTTGACCACGTCCATACCATCAACTACTTCACCAAAAACAGCGTAACCCCAACCTTGAAGGCTTTTTCCGCTGTGATCCAAAAAGCCGTTGTCGCCAACATTAATAAAAAACTGGCCAGTCGCCGAATGGGGGTCTTGCGTTCGAGCCATGGCAAGCGTGCCGATGGTGTTCTTTAAGCCATTATCCGCTTCATTCTCGATCGAATCACGTGTCGGCTTCTGGTTGAAATCCTGATCAAAGCCACCGCCTTGCACCATAAACCCGTCAATGACGCGGTGAAACAGTGTGCCATCGTAAAATCCATCACGAACATACTGCTCGAAGTTAGCCGCTGTTACCGGCGCTTTTTCATGATTAAGCGCGATAGTGATGTCACCGTGGTTTGTCTGTAATACGATCATGAATAAATTCCTGTTCAATGAAGACGTTCGCCTTGGCGCTGTGCATCGGCGTCACGCTATAATAGCGGTTTTGCTTGGCACCGCGAAGCGCTAACCTAATAGCGTAGGCAGAGGTTGCCTGGCACGCCATCCACCACGAGGTTTTCAACACCACCATGACCAACGAGACCACCCCAGCGCCGAACTTCATTCGCAACCAAGTACGCGACGAGATCGAGGGCGGCCAGGTCACAAAAATCGTGACGCGTTTTCCCCCAGAGCCGAACGGTTTTCTGCACATCGGCCACGCAAAGTCGATCTGCTTAAATTTCGGATTGGCGGAGCAAATGGGTGGTGAGTGTCATCTGCGTTTTGACGACACCAACCCGGCGAAAGAAGAGCAGGCTTATATTGATGCCATCAAAGAAGACGTCAGTTGGTTAGGTTTTAGCTGGGCGGGCCCGGTTCGCTTTGCTTCTGACTACTTTGACCAGCTTTATGCCTGGGCACAGCATTTAATTCGCGAAGGCAAAGCCTACGTGGATGATCTCACGCCCGATGAGATCCGTGAGTATCGCGGTACGCTAACCGCTCCTGGCAAGCCAAGCCCTTACCGCGAACGTAGCGTTGAGGAGAACCTGGATTTACTCGAGCGTATGCGTGTTGGCGAATTCGGTGAAAGTGAAAAAGTGCTACGTGCCAAAATCGATATGGCATCGCCTAACATCAACTTGCGCGATCCCATCTTGTATCGCATTCGTCATGCGAATCATCACCAAACCGGCGATAAATGGAAGATTTATCCTTCCTACGACTTCACTCATGGGCAGTCGGATGCGATCGAAGGTATCACTCACTCAATCTGTACGCTGGAATTTGAAGACCACCGTCCGCTATATGAGTGGTTCCTGAATAATCTCCCGGTTCCCGCCAAACCACGTCAGATTGAGTTTGCGCGCTTAAACCTGGATTATACGCTGACCTCTAAACGCAAATTGAAGCTGTTAGTGGACGAGCAGATCGTAGACGGCTGGGATGACCCACGGATGCCGACGATTTCCGGCATGCGCCGCCGTGGTTATACCGCCGCCTCTATTCGTAAATTCTGCGAAATGATCGGCGTGACGCGTGCCGATGGCGGGCTTGTCGATATCGCCATGCTGACCCACGCTATTCGCTCGGACCTTGAAGATAACGCGCCGCGTGCCATGTGCGTGCTGAAACCGCTCAAGGTCGTACTGACTAATGTGGCAGAAGACCACGAGGAAGTGTACGACGTGCCGGGGCACCCCGCGCGTGACGACATGCCGACGCGTAAGGTACCGTTTGGTCGCGAGCTGTACATCGACCAGGATGACTTCATGGAAGATGCACCCAAGAAGTTCTTCCGCTTGGCGCCAGGCAAGGAAGTTCGCTTGCGCAACAGCTACGTCATCCGGTGTGACGAGGTGATCAAGAACGACGCCGGTGAAGTGGTTGAGTTGCGCTGTTCGGTGGACTTCGACACGCTCGGCAAAAATCCGGAAGGGCGCAAGGTGAAAGGCGTGGTTCACTGGGTCAGCGCCACTCACGGTGTGCCCATGGAAGTGCGTCTGTATGACAATCTGTTCATGGTCGAGCAACCGGACCGTGACAAGGATGTCGATTTCCTTGAGCACCTGAACCCAGAATCATTGGTCATCTGCCAGGCAATCGGCGAGCCAAGTCTGGCCAAAGCCGTGCCGGAAGATCGTTTCCAGTTTGAACGCATGGGTTACTTCTGCGCTGACCGTCATCTCTCCAAGCCGGGGCAACTGGTGTTTAACCGTACCGTAGGGTTGAAAGATAGCTGGGCGAAAATCAAACAGAAAGGTTAAGGATCGTCATATGCAAATTTACAATACGCTGACGCGTCGCAAGGAGCCATTTACGCCGCTGGTCGCGGGTAAGGTAAGCATGTATGTCTGCGGCATGACGGTGTATGACTATTGTCACCTTGGCCACGCCCGCGTCATGGTCGCATTTGATGTCATTACTCGCTATTTGCGCCACCGTGGCTATGACGTTACCTACGTGCGTAACATCACCGATATCGACGATAAAATCCTTAAGCGTGCTGAGGAGAATGGTGAAAGCATTACGGCGCTAACCGAGCGCATGATTGATGCCATGCATGAAGACGAAGCGCGGCTGAACGTGCTGCCACCCAGCCAAGAGCCTCGTGCAACGGGGCATATTGGGGATATCGTCGGCATGATCGAAACGTTGATCGGAAAAGGTTTTGCCTATCCTGCCGGAAATGGCGATGTGTATTACCGGGTGCGCAAATTCGCCACGTACGGCAAGCTCAATAACCGTCAGCTAGACGATATGCGTTCAGGTGCGCGGGTTGATGTGGATGTTCATAAAGAAGATCCGCTTGATTTTGTGCTTTGGAAAGCGGCAAAACCGGGTGAGGCGCACTGGTCATCACCCTGGGGCGATGGCCGTCCTGGCTGGCATATCGAGTGCTCGGCCATGTCGACCTGCTGTTTGGGGGATACCTTTGATATTCACGGTGGCGGGCCCGATTTGACCTTCCCGCACCACGAAAACGAAATTGCTCAGTCAGAAGCCGCGACGGGGAAAACTTACGTTAACACCTGGATGCATGCGGGCGCTGTCCGTGTGGATCAGGAAAAAATGTCGAAGTCGCTAGGCAACTTCTTCACCATCCGAGACGTATTGGCCGAGCATGATCCGGAAGTGGTGCGTTACCTGTTGGTCGCCAGCCATTACCGGAGTGCGATTAACTACTCGGTTGATTCCCTCGTAGAGGCGCGTAAATCGTTAACGCGCCTTTATACCGCGCTGGATGGCGTCGACACTGCGGCCCAAATGGATGAAGCCGCTAGTCCTTATCGTGACCGCTTCACCCAGGTCATGGACGATGACTTCAATACCCCGGAGGCGCTCGCTGTACTATTTGAGTTGGCGCGAGAGGTTAATCGTGCCAAAAGCGATACACCTGAAAAGGCCGTGGGGCTGGCTGGTGAATTAAAACAGCTCGCTGGTGTGTTGGGGCTTCTCACGCAAACGCCTGCCGCGTTTTTAAAAGGCTCTCAGTCGCAAGGGGTAGCGCTTAGCGAAACGGCTATCCAGGAAAAAATTGCCCAGCGTCAGGCAGCGAAAGCGAGCAAGGATTTTGCTCAGGCAGATGCCGTTCGTGATGAGTTGGCGGCGCTAGGTATCGTGTTAAGAGACTCACGTGAAGGAACTACGTGGGTCATTGAATCTCCTTAGCAAGAGCCGGTGTGCCAGGCGTCGCTATAGCGGCGTCTGGCAGCCACTCAAATGCCACTTATACTAGTAATGCCTCCCCTCACTAAAAGACGTCTACTAAAGGATTGCCAAGATGCGCTTTACTATCAAATCTCTGCTATCTGTCGCTGCCCTGTCGTTGACAACATTAAGCCAAGCGAATGCCAATGAGCCCGTTGTCGTTGCCTCCAAAATCGACACGGAAGGGGCGGTGCTGGGTGAGTTAATCATTCAGACGCTAGAGCGCAACGGCATACCAACGCAAGACCGCCTTCAACTGGGTGCTACGAATGTGGTGCGTACCGCGCTAACTGCTGGAGAAATTGATCTATATCCTGAATACACCGGAAACGGTGCTTTCTTTTTCGATATGGCGGATAGCGATGTATGGAAAGATGCTGACCAGGCACATCAAACCGTACGTGAATTGGATGCGCAAAATGGGTTGGTATGGCTAACGCCTGCGAGCGCGAATAATACCTGGGCCATGAGTATTCGTCAGGATGTTGCAGATGAGCATAATTTGAAAACACTGGATGATCTTACTGCTTATATTGCCGATGGCGGCGATTTCAAATTTGCGGCTAGTGCAGAGTTCGTTGAATCCGCTCAGGCGTTACCCGCTTTTCAAGAGGCGTACGGATTTGAGTTAACGGATGAACAACTGCTGGTGCTTTCAGGCGGTAATACAGCGGCTACAATGCGTGCCGCGGCTCAACAAACCAGTGGCGTTAACGCAGCGATGACCTATGGCACGGATGGCGGCTTAAGTGCCCTGGGCCTGGTGGTATTGGAAGATTCGAAAGGCGTTCAACCTGTCTATCAGCCCGCACCGGTCGTACGAGAAAGTATTCTTGAAGCCTATCCGGATATCGAGCCGCTGCTTCATGATGTATTTACAACCCTGGACGAGGTAACGCTGCAAGCGCTTAACGCGGATGTAGCCGTTAACGGTTTATCGGCAAGTCAGGTCGCTAACGACTATCTCGACCGTTTGGATAACTAATAAATGTCGCTTTTGGATGCGCTGCCCACGCCTCGTTTGGGGCGTGGTGGTTACCCTAATGCTGTTTTAATCAGTTTAAGTGTGGTGATGCTGGCAGCGGTTTGGGGGGTGGATACCGTCAGCGTTGCACCTAACCGAATTGTGCAAGGAGAGAGTGTTAACGTTCAGGGCGCCTTCGGCTGGCCCGGTGCTGTGCTTGTCTCATTACTGGTCATTGCGTTGGGAAGCCTGGCGTATCAGCCCAGCCGTACCCACTATTGGGCGGCCTTGGGCGTAGTGGTATTACTACTGACGCTGATGCCGTTTGGATTAATGGTCGCCAGCCACTTTTTAATAGACCCAGAGCTTCCTCAAGCGCGATTAGGCATCGGGGGCGGTTATTGGGTTGTCTTGTTTATCTCATTGTTAGGTATCGTTGAACTACGCCTGCGGCTTGGTTTAAAACGTTTATGGCCGGTTCTCATATTGTCAGGCGTTGGACTGATTTGGTGGCTTTGCGCGTGGCTCTGGTTAAGCGACTTGGCTCTGGTTCAGGAATTTAAAGCGCGGGATCATCAATTTATACAGGCGATCAGGCAGCATATTTTCCTGGTGAGCACCGCTGTGAGTATGAGTGTGGTAATGGGCACGCTGCTTGCCCTGTTGATGCGTCGCTTTGCCAGGCTGCAAAAGGTTGCTTTTGCGCTGCTTAATTTCCTCCAAACCATCCCTAGCCTGGCACTCTTTGGCCTTTTGCTGGCGCCGCTGGCGTGGCTTGCCGCCAATGTGCCTTTCCTGGCTAAGGTTGGGGTGAGTGGAATTGGTAATACGCCCGCGCTGATTGCGCTGGTGGCTTATAGCCTGCTGCCCATGGTGCGTAATACCTACACTGCCTTGGAAGAGGTCAGTCCGGATACTCTGGAAGCCGCAAGCGCCATGGGCATGCACCGTATTCAGCGGTTTTGGCAGGTTCGCCTGCCCTTGGCTCTGCCTGTGCTGTTGGAGGGTGTGCGTATTACGACGGTTCAAGCCATTGGGCTCACGGCAGTAGCGGCTTTGATTGGCGCAGGGGGCTTAGGTACCTTCATCTTTCAGGGGCTAGGCCAGGCCGCCATGGACATGGTGCTGCTGGGTGCACTGCCCATTTTGATATTAGCTTTGTTAGTGGATGCGGGCCTGGGTGCCTTGGCAGAAGCACTGCGCCCAGGAGGCGTCCAATGATCAAACTTTCACACGTCTCAAAGCGTTTCGGTGCTGAAACGGCAGTTGATGCCATTAATCTAAAAGTGGAAAAAGGCCAGTTTTGTGCGCTGGTAGGTACCTCTGGCTGTGGCAAATCGACCACGTTGCGCATGATCAATCGCTTAATCGAAAAAAGTGATGGTGAGATTACTCTGGATGGCCAGGCCATTGAAGCGTATGACCCGGTCAAGCTGCGCCGCCGGATCGGATATGTGATTCAAAGCACGGGCCTATTCCCTCACTGGACGGTTGCTCGCAATATTGGGCTGGTACCACGCCTACTGAAATGGCCTGCGAAAGATATTCAGGCGCGGGTTGAGGAGCTAATGGGCTTGCTTGGCTTGCCGGTTGCTGAGTTCGCACATAAATATCCGCATCAGCTTTCTGGTGGGCAGGCTCAGCGCGTAGGTGTTGCTCGCGCCCTGGCGGCTGATCCGGATATTTTATTAATGGATGAGCCTTTTGGCGCGCTGGATCCTATCACGCGCGTCAAGTTGCAGGATGAGCTGGCAGGCCTTCAGGCGCGGTTACATAAAACCGTTGTGTTTGTCACACATGATATGGATGAAGCGCTTAAGTTGGCTAATCATCTTGTCGTTATGCGCGATGGCCATATCGTGCAGCAGGGGACACCGCTTTCACTATTACAGCACCCCAAGGACCCTTTTGTTGAATCGCTTTTGGGTGGGCTTGAGCGTGGTTTAAAGCAAGCGGCCTTAACGCGAGTCAAGGACCACATGTCTTCGATGGGTCCAACATTACCCTCGCAATTTCGTATACCCGCTGACTTTTCGTTGCGCCAAGCGCTTTCCATGATGCTGCGCGACCATACGGATCGTCTTGCTGTAGTCGATCAGCAGGATGTTCCAATTGGCGAGCTTTCTCTGCGCAAGATAGTAAAAGAGGCCCAGTTGGAAAAAGGAAGCATGCGTGAAGCCTGATGTGAAGCGTGTGATGCGTTCGACCCAAGTCACCGCAAAGACGGTCTGGTTGTGGCCATTCTTATGGGGCACGCTGTTGGCTGTCTGTATCGTGGGAATACCGCACGCCCAAGGTATCTTTCAATGGATAGAGCCGGATGTTCGGCAGGTTATCTATCAACGTACACCTTTTTATGTGTTGCTTGAGCGCCATGTGCTGGTCGTTGGAGTTGCCGCGATTGTCACTATTAGCCTGGGGGTTGGCGCAGGTATTGCGGTAACGCGTCGAAAAGGGCAGGATTTTTTGCCGTTAGTGTCGCAACTTGCATCACTTGGACAAACGTTTCCCCCCGTGGCGGTATTGGCATTAGCCGTGCCGGTACTGGGTTTTGGCACCTTGCCCATTATTGTAGCGTTGATGCTTTATGGCCTGCTGCCGATTGTACGCAATACCCTGGCAGGGCTTCAGGATGTTGATAAAGATATTAAAACCGCAGCCCGTGCGGTGGGGCTAACACCCCTCCAGGTGCTTTACCAGGTAGAGCTGCCCTTGGCTGCGCCCGTCATATTGGCGGGTATTCGTACCTCGGTGACTATCAATATTGCGACCGCTGCACTCGGTGCCACGGTGGGCGCCAGTAACCTCGGGGACCCGATCATTGCCGGCATTATTAATAACAATATGGCTTACGTCCTTCAGGGTGCCTTGGTGATTGCGCTTCTGGCGCTTACGGTTGATAGCATGTTTGATGCACTTCAAACCAGGCTGCGCTTACGACTCTCTTCTTCCTAACGCCTTGCTTCTAAACCGCCATCTCCTTGAACCGCTCCAGAATATCTTGTCGTCGTTGGTCTCTTCGTCTTAAGTGGTATGCCTAAAGTCCTTGTGCTGCGTTACTGTCGTAGTCGTTGCGTTGACTGAAACCAGATAAATCCACTGGCATAAACAGTCATCTCCGACAATACTGCCTTCAAAAGAGGCATAACAAGGACAATAATGATGATTCGCTACGTACACCAGCCGACGTTTCTGACGGGCGATGAGCTTTCCATCTCCACCTTCAGCTTGCTCGACCCTGAAGGCGAACTTTATAGCGGTGCCGAAGCGCCTGCGCTAGAGCGTGAACATGCACGCAGGCTCTACCAGGCCATGCTATCCACTCGTATTCTTGACGAACGTATGATGGCCGCACAGCGCCAGGGGCGGCTTAGCTTCTACATGCAGTGCGTAGGAGAAGAAGCGGCGGTGGTGGGCGCCACCGCCGCCCTGGACGATGCGGATATGATCATGGCGCAATACCGTGAGCAGGGTGCGCTGATGTATCGCGGTTTTTCTATTGATGAGTTTATGAACCAGCTATTCGGCAATGAGCTGGATTATGGCAAGGGCCGCCAAATGCCGGTTCACTACGGTTCGCGTAAACTTCACTACATGACGATTTCGTCACCCTTGGCTACCCAAATCCCCCAGGCAACCGGCTATGCCTACGGTCAAAAACTCGCAGGCGATGAGCAGTGTACGTTGACCTTTTTTGGCGAAGGCGCAGCGTCAGAGGGTGACTTTCATGCGGCGCTTAATATGGCCTCTGTCCATAAAGTGCCCGTCATCTTTTTCTGCCGTAATAATGGCTATGCCATTTCCACTCCTGCCGTTGAGCAGTTTGCCGCGGATGGCATTGCACCACGTGCGTTTGGTTATCACATGCACGTTATTCGTGTAGATGGCAACGATGTACTTGCCGTATACGAAGCCACTCGGCAAGCGCGCAAGCTGGCGGTTGAGCATAATCACCCGGTGCTGATTGAGGCGATGACGTATCGCCTTGCCGCCCACTCATCCTCTGATGATCCTTCTGGCTATCGCTTAAAAAGCGAAGAAGAGACATGGCGCCTCAAGGACCCCGTGCTGCGAATGCAAAAATGGATGTTGAAAAAAGGTTGGTGGAGCGAAGAGGAGGAAGCCCAGCAGCAGGAATCACTGCGCCGTGATGTGCTTGAAACCATGAAGCGTGCTGAAAAGCGGCCTCCACCCTCATTGGATAGCCTGGTAAGTGATGTTTATGCCGATGTAACCCCAGCGCTTCAACGTCAATTCGACCAACTTAAAAGCCATATTCGTCGCTACCCTGAGGCGTACCCCCAAGGCGCTCGGTCGTTAGACTTGACCGTGCAGACGCCCACTGACTCTAAAGGGGAGGCGTAACATGCCCACGATGAACATGTTGCAGGCCATTAACAATGCGCTGGATATTGCCATGGCGGAGGATGAAAAGGTCATTTGCTTTGGCGAGGACGTCGGCATTTTCGGTGGTGTGTTTCGCGCCACCAGCCATCTACAGGAAAAATACGGTAAAGCGCGGTGTTTTAATACGCCCCTGGTAGAGCAAGGCATTATTGGCTTTGCCAACGGTTTGGCAGCACAGGGTTCGGTGCCTGTCGCCGAAATCCAGTTTGCCGACTATATCTTTCCCGCGTTTGACCAGATTGTTAACGAAACGGCCAAGTATCGTTATCGTTCAGGCGACTTGTTTAACGTCGGCGGACTAACGATCCGTACCCCGTACGGTGGGGGGATATCCGGTGGGCTTTATCACTCTCAGTCTCCGGAAGCCTACTTTACCCATACGCCTGGGATAAAAGTGGTGGTGCCGCGTAATCCCTACCAGGCAAAAGGCCTGTTGCTGGCTTCCATCCGCGATCCAGATCCGGTGCTTTTTTTAGAACCCAAGCGTCTTTACCGTGCTTCAGTGGGCGAGGTGCCGGAAGAGGATTATCAGCTGCAGATAGGTGAAGCAGACATCATCAAAGAGGGCAGCGATATTACCCTGGTAGGATGGGGCGCCCAGATGGAGGTAATTGAAAAAGCAGTAGAGCTTGCTGAAGCGCAAGGCATTGCCTGCGAAGTGGTTGATCTGCGCTCCCTGCTTCCCTGGGATGCCGATACCGTTGCTGAGTCTGTACTAAAAACAGGTCGGCTCGTCATCAGCCATGAGGCACCGCTAACCGGAGGTTTTGCCGGCGAAATAGCAGCGACCATTCAAGAGCGTTGTTTTCTCTATCTCGAATCGCCGATAAAGCGGGTGACCGGGCTGGATACTCCTTTCCCCTTGGTGCTGGAAAAAGAGTATTTTCCCGATCATTTGAAGATTTTTGAAGCGATTCGTGAAAGCGTTAATTTCTAGCGCCCAAGGAGAAGAGCAATGAGTGATTTTAAATTGCCAGATATTGGCGAAGGCATCGTTGAGTGTGAAGTCGTGGAGTGGCGGGTTGCGGAAGGTGATCATATCGAGGAAGACCAGCCCATCGTTGAGGTAATGACCGACAAAGCGCTGGTGGAAATCACTGCCCCTGAAGCGGGTGTGGTAACACGGCTTTATGTGCCACAAGGGCAAATTGCCAAAGTGCATGCTCCACTCTACGCCTACCAGGGCTTGGATGAGAACGAAGGGGAAGGAGGCCGCTCTGTTTCGCATCATGCATCGTCAATAAGCGAGCTACCGGATGTGCCGGATGACGCTGCTGAGTTACCCGTCGCTACGCCGCCTAGTAACCCGGCTGCACAGGGAGCTTATGGAAAAGTGCCCGCGAGCCCCGCGGTAAGGCGGTTAGTACGAGAGCATGGGTTAACAATTACCGAGGTGGCTGGCAGCGGCAAAGAGGGCCGAGTGCTTAAAGAAGACGTGCTGGCGCATATTCACCACAACGAGATAGAGCCGTCGATAGCCAAGCCAACGCCTACTATCAACGAGGCGCACAACCCAGAGCAAGACGCGCCACGTATAGAGCCCTTACGGGGCGTGCGTGCTGTGATGGCAAAACGCATGGTTGCCTCTGCAACGACTATTCCGCATTTTCACTATGGCGAAGAGCTTGATGTTACTGAGCTATTGGCGCTACGCGAGCGGCTAAAGCCACAGGCAGATGCTCAAGGGCAGCGCCTTACGCTGATGCCCTTTTTTATGAAGGCGTTAGCACTCGCCTTGGCCGAAACGCCGATACTTAATGCGCAACTCAATGAAGCCGGTGATGAGCTTCACTACTATCCTCAGTGCAATATTGGTATGGCGGTAGATAGCAAAACCGGATTATTAGTGCCCAATGTTAAAGGCGTTGAGCGTTTGACGTTACTTGATATCGCTCGTGAAGTGGGCCGCTTGACCGTTGCTGCACGTGAAGGCCGTGTCGACCAGGCTGATCTAAAGGGAGGGACGATCAGTATTTCCAATATCGGTGCCCTGGGGGGGACTTATGCCACGCCTATTATTAATGCCCCCGAAGCGGCTATTGTTGCGATAGGCAAAATGCAGTGGCTGCCGCGTTTTGATGAGCAAGGCGCCGTTCAGCGCCGCGCCATTATGACAATTACCTGGGCAGGAGATCATCGGTTCATTGATGGCGGTACCATTGCGCGCTTTTGTAATACATGGAAAGGCTTTTTGGAAGCGCCTGAAACCATGCTGCTTTATTTGGGATAAACGCACGCTTAGGACACAAGATGCCGCAGGCGCCGTTACAGCAATTTTATATACCTGAAGAGCAGTCGGTCTATCTGCTGAGCCATAATGATGCGCAAAAGCTTAAAGACTGGGTAGCGCTCTGCCAGGCCCAGCTTAGTCAGCTTGGGTATCAGGGGATTGAGCTGATTGGCAAAGGCGCCTACGGTTTTGTGTTTTCTGGCAGCGTGCCCAGTGGCAATACGCTGGCGCACTACGTGTTCAAATTTTCTCGCATTACGCTGCCTACACACTTACAGGAACGTCTCGAAGAAGAGGCGTTTATGCTGGATCAAGTGTCCCATGCTCGCATTCCCAAGTTAATCACCTACCAGCGCGCAAGAGGTCAGTCGATTTTAGTCATGGAGCGCGCACCCGGTTGGAACCTAGAGCAGATATCCCTCAAAAGAGGACGTTTGTCACCACGCTTGATTATGCGTATAGCGCGTCAGCTTGTTGATATTTTAATCGCGCTTCGCCGCGACGCTGGGCCCCATGGCCGGCCAGTGGTACATGGCGATATCAAACCCTCCAACCTGGTCTTCGACCCTGACACGGAGTCTATTGCACTGATTGATTGGGGGTCATCTGTTTTTGCTCAATTGGATGCTCAACTACAGTTTGTTGGGGCGAATGTGATGGAGCTGATGTCCGATAACCTGCAGCAAACCAACGCACGTTTGGGTGACGTCTATTTTATTGGTGAAGAGCAGCTAAACGGTGCGCTCTCTTCGCCACGTTTTGATGAACAGGGCGTGGCGGGCACGTTGTATGCGCTGGCATCAGCACAGTCGTGCCGGTTTGGCCATCGCGCTATTCCTGCAAGCTCCCTGGGGTTGCCTATGGAATTTGCCCGTACATTGGATGGTATGCTGGACCCCGACCCACAGGTTCGCCTTACCGCCGGCAGCTACTTTATCGATACAATGCCGCGCATGGCAAACGTGGTAATGCTTGATTTTCCCCCCAGCCCCGAGGCGCCTCTTGTGCCCGTATGGGTTCGCCCTGTGCAGCAGGAAATTGATACCGTGGTGTATAGCTCTCGCAAGGCGTTTCTGCGAGAAGCCAGCGTTGAGGAAACGCTTAACGAGGTTAACGATGTACAGCTGGACCGTTACTATAAACAGTTTATGCAGGGGATGGGGGAGACAGAAAAAGCGTTTTTAGCCTCGGTAAGTCGGCTGGGTAAATATCCGGTAGTAGGAGGGCTGGCCGTACGTTGGGAGCGCGAAGGGGTATATATTGATTCTTCCCTTAACTTGCATGACCCAGACGTGAAGCCCGCCTTTATTGAAGCTGTTAATAATACGGTTCACTTGGCGCGCGCCATTCATCGCCAAGGCGTTTTCAAAAGCTGCTTATTTAATGCGCGTCAAACGCTGCATATAGAGCGGGAAACGGAGCGTGAGCCGTTTTACTGCCAGCCAGATATGGCGATTAACTACGAAATGAGCGCGGTGCCAGAGCTGGAGGATCGGAGCCGCCAGCATAGTTATTTTGAAGATGGGCCCGATCCGGAAGAGCTATTGATATTGCCCGCCGAGATTATGACGATCCTGCAGCAACTTAACGATATTCATCATACCGGAATGATTATCTTCGAGGCGCTCCCTCAGCATCTTAAAATACATAGTTATTACCGACTGCTTGACCCCGCAAGAGAGCGCGAGTTTCAAACATTGCTTACCCATATTTTAGGCGCGGTTAACCAGATCCAGGGGTTGGGCGTTTCTGGTTTTATGAAGATGCCCTATAAGGACACCCGCTTTTTTACCCATCTGGAGCGGCAGCCCGAGCGCTACTACCCACAAAATCCACGAGAACACGTTAAAAACATAAAAGCCTGCTGATCTCTTACGGATAGACATCAGCAGGCTTAAAGTGGCGTCAGACAGTGGTCTAAAAAGAAGACCTGTTGGCTTGCAGCCATGTGATCAGCTGTTCAACCAGTGTGTCGCTTGCGCGGCCAAAGGCGTCGACCACTGAAGATATATCAACATCGGTTGCCTGGCTGGTTGTGGTAAACGTGCGGTAAGCAATAGGCATTCGGTCATGGGTGTTTACAAGCTGGACATCGAGCTGAATAACGGCATTAGGACGCCCATTTTCATACTCACTTTGAAAACTACGCAGTGAGCTAAGTAGCTGCAATTGAGAAGGCAGTTGATCGGTTCCGACATTGCCAAAGAGCTGACTTTGTTGCAAACCTTCTATTAACCGTGATTGAACGAGAGCGGGAGTATCTTCATACCAGCGAGCGCCTTCATACACATTAACGATATTTTTTTCCGGATAGACCACGATGCGATTACCGCTCAGCAGATATCCGGCTTCTGGCGTAGCAATGCCCAATGTTTCAGTCGCTGCATTGGTGGGCATGTTTATGCCAGGCACGTTAGTGGAGGGGAGGCGATAAAGCGTCGCCGGGTCGTTTTTAGGGACGATGGAGCACCCAGCGCTCAACAAGAGTACGGATACAGTGAGTACGGCAAAAACAGGGCGTAAGTTCATGGGCTAAATTCCTTTATCTGGTCCCGGCCCAACAAGAATTCAATTGGGTTTTCATCCAGTTCACGGGCGATACGATCCAATGAGTTAAGCGTTGAACGCAAGGAAGAAAGCGCAGGACCAATATCGCGGGTGCCTTGCAAGGTACTATCAACTGCGTCAGCATTTTGCTCTATCAGTTGCTCCATCCGCTGCGCTGCGCGGGCGATATCCTGGCTGGCATTGGCAGCATTTTGCATAACGTTTTGTCCATCTTGTTCGAGCAGCTGGGTAACTTGCTCACTCAGTACGTTAATACTGGCCATCGTGGTGGTCGCTTGGCGTGATGCAGTGCCTAATAGGGCTAAGTTCTCTTCAAACGCTTCACGCTGTGACGCTATCATTTCGGTAATTTGGTCTATATTCGTCAGTACGTTACTTGCATTCTGACGATTACTATCATCGAAGAGGTTATTCACATTGGCCAAAATTGAATTAATGTTATCAACCACTTCTTTACCCTCTTCTAAAAAAGTGGAGAGCGGGGAGGGGTCTGCATGAATAACGGGTATTTCATCACCCGCATGATCAATTAACGCAGGACTATCCGGTGTTCCACCGTAGAGCTGTATCGACATGCTGCCAGTAATACTCGCAAACGCTAGCTGCGCGTGAGTATCTTCTTTGACGGGGGTATCTTTTTCGACACGAATTTTGGCAATAACCTGACGAGGATCTGCAGGGTTGAGATTCAGCGTTGTTACATCGCCTACTCTGATGCCGTTATATTGCACTGCACTTCCTACTGTTAGCCCGCTAACGCTGCGTTCAAACAAGACACGGTACGTTTGATAGTCGCGCTGACCCGCTGCATGGCTGATCCAGAGCGTAAATAGCAGAGCCGCTGCCGCCGTTATTACTGTAAATAAACCAATTAGAACGTGATGAGCGCGTGTTTCCATGTGCTACTCACTCCTTAGCTGACGATCATTTGAGTGGGCGGTCTTGTTGGCGGCTCTGCCACGAGGCCCGTTAAAGTAGTTCTGAACCCATTCATCATCCGTCCGGGCAACATTTTGAATGGTATCCGTTACTAAAACACGTTTCTGAGAAAGTACGGCCACTCTATCGCAAGCTGCATAAAGTGTATCCAAGTCGTGTGTTACCAGGAAAACGCTAAAGCCGAGCGCATTACGCAACGTGACCAGCAATTGGTCAAACGCAGCGGCGCCAATAGGGTCCAAGCCTGCAGTAGGTTCATCAAGAAACAGAATGTCAGGGTCTAATGCCAGTGCGCGCGCCAAGGCGGCACGCTTAATCATGCCCCCAGAGAGCGACTCTGGATACTGCAATGCAGCTTCGGGCTCAAGCCCCACCAGCGAGAGTTTTACCCGCGCCAGATATTCCGCATTTTCTCGTGGTAATTTGGCATGCTCAATAATGGGTAGCGCCACATTCTCTTGTAAGCTAAGCGAGCTAAACAGGGCGCCTTGTTGAAAAAGCACGCCAAAGCGTCGCTCAACCTGGCTGCGCTCCTTGCTGCTTAGCTGGTTAAGATCATTACCCAACACATTAATTTTGCCTGCATTGGGGCGTTTTAACCCCACGATACTGCGCAAAAGAACAGATTTCCCCGTACCTGATCCGCCCACGATTCCGAGAATCTCACCGTCGAGTAGATCAAGGTCCAGCGATTCATGAACGACGTGGTTACCAAAGCGGTTTTCCAGGCCGCGAACTTCAATCACCGGTCGTCCAGACGAGTGGCTGGGTGATTGGTTTGAGGAGTCAGTAGGTTCGCTCACCAGCCCATCTCCATAAAGAACAGAGCGGCAAGTGCATCAATCAAAATAACCATGAAAATGCATTGCACGACACTGGATGTGGTATGAGAACCTACTGATTGTGCACTACCACTAACCTTGAAGCCTTCCAGACAGCCAATGACGGCAATAACAAAGGCGAATATGGGGGCCTTGCTCATCCCTACCAGGAAATTATTCAACGCAACATCTTTTTGCAGTATGTAAAGAAATTGCCCCGTTGATATATCCAAAGAGAGCACAGCGACAAGCGCGCCTCCCATTAAGCCACACATCATTCCTATAAAGGTAAGTAGAGGCAGACTAACGAGAAGCGCTATGATCCGGGGCAGCACTAATAACTCAATAGGGTCTAGCCCCTGCGTCTGTAGCGCGTCAATTTCTTCATTGGATTTCATCGACCCCAACTGAGCCGTAAATGCACTGGCAGTTCGGCCTGCCAATAAAATTGCTGCCAACAAAACGCCAAATTCACGTAGAAATGAAAATGCCACCAGGTCAATGGTGTAAACAGTCGCGCCAAATTGTTCGAGAACAGTGGCGCCCAGAAACGCAACGACCGCACCCACCATGAAGGTTAACAAAGCAACAATGGGAACGGCATTAAGGCCGCTTTGCTGTATTTGGGCGACGGTGGCCGTTATTCGCCAACGTTTTGGTTTAAAAGCGACCTGTACCAGTGTCGCGATGACGAGCCCGATGAAGGCCAGCAACTGGCGTTGCTGTGACCATAACCCCGCCATGTGCTCCCCAATACTTGCCAGCGCATCCGTGAGACGGTTGGAACTATGCTGCACGGCTTCGATCGGGGCATCCATTGCTTCAGCGATACGCTTTAAAAGCGCTTGTTGTTCCTGGGGGAGTTCGCCTGCCCAGTCGCTTATTGCGCGAGACTTTTCAATACCGATCATGCCAACAATGACAGCGGCTCCTGCGGTATCCAGTCGCTCAATACCGGTAAGGGATATATCGTTTGGCTGGGAATAGTTTTGAGCCGCATTTTTTAGCTGCTTGTAATTAGAAAGCGTCCATTCGCCCTGTAATACTAATTTTTCGTCCCGCTTTATAATCCACTCACTTGGCATTTTTGCTCCTAAACGCCGTTGGCTCGCTAAAATATTCACATTACTTTAATCGAACCATCTAGAGAAGCCCTCTCAAAACAACGTATTACTTACTCCTTCGTAATTATACTGTAGCTGATTAATCGCCGTTTAGAGTAGCCAGTTATACGCATGTTATCCATCTTATTTAGGAAAACTCTCGCCAGGCCGCGTAGGTACTCAAAAAAACCCGACCTGTTAGAGCGTCCAGAAAGTCGCTCTTTTTAAGCTTGTCCATGACAGGACCTTTCACTTCCGACAAATGAAGTTTGACGTTGGAATCTTTGAGTCGCGCATTGATGGCATCAAGGCTTTCCAGCGCAGAGGCGTCAATCAGGTTAACCGCTGAACAAATCAGTACCACATGCTCAAGTTCAGGATGACTGGCCACCAGGTTATAAACAGTATCTTCCAGGTAGCGAGCATTGGCAAAGTAGAGGCTTTCATCGATACGCAGCAGTGCCACATGGCTAATGGTTTCTACATTATGGCGGTGGGTATTACGAAAATGTTCGGTATCCGGTACCCGGCCAACCAGTGCACTGTGTGGGCGACTGGTACGGTAAAGAAATAGCGCTATCGATAATGCAACACCGCTCATAATACCGGCTTCAACCCCCTCGGTCAGCGTCAATAAAATGGTCACGGCCATTGCGGCAAAATCGCTGCGCGAATAACACCAGGTTTGACGCAGCATGGAAATATCCACCAGCGTTAAAATAGCCACCGTAATGGTGGCGGCCAGGGTGGCAATCGGCAGGTAATAAAGCCAGCCGGTAAATGATAAGGTGATAAGTGCAATGCCCAGAGCCGCAAACGCCCCTGCCGCTGGGGTTTGGGCTCCGGCGTCATAGTTGATCACCGTCCTTGAAAGCCCCCCCGTTACCGGCATTCCGCTGGTAACACCCGCTGCCAGATTGGCGGCTCCCAAGCCGATCAGTTCCTGGTTCGGTGAGATGCGCTGGCGCCGTTTTGCCGCCAGCATTTGGCCCATGGACACGGACTCGACAAAACCTACCAGGCTAATCAGCAGCGCCGGAATTAACAATGCTCGCCATAAAGAGGCGTCCTCCCACGGAAAGCTAAGCGCTGGCAAGCCGCTTGGAATAGCGCCTACGACCTTAACGCCTGCCTCTGTGAGTTGCCAATGCCAGGTAATAAACGTAGTTGTAACGACGGCAAAAACAGGCCCCGCCTTGGTGATTAAGTCAGCAAGCGCGGCAGGAAGGCCCAGTGTGCTAAGCGTTTGCTTCCCATAGCGACGCATGGCAATAAGAAATACCAACGTGCCTGCGCCAATCGCAAATGTGTAGGGGTTAAATTGAGGCAGGTTGGGGAGTAGCGTCATCACACGCTCAGTTAGCGTGAAGCCGCTACTGGAGACGCCTAAGAGACTCCCTAACTGGCTTGCTGCAATGAGTATTCCAGAAGCGGTTAAAAAGCCAGAAATGACCGGATGACTTAAAAAGTTACTTAAAAAGCCCATCCGTAGCGCGCCCATCGCGACTAATATAGCGCCAGAAAGTAATGAAAGTACCAAGGCTGCCTGTAAGTAGGCACCAGTGCCTGGCTGCGCTACGGAAGCGAGCGCTGCGCCAGTCATCAGCGCGATAATGGCAACGGGGCCTACGGCGAGCGTACGGCTTGTCCCCATTAGGGTGTATAGAAGCTGCGGCAGGATACTGGCATATAATCCGACAACGGCTGGCAGTCCCGCTAGTAATGCATAAGCAAGCGATTGCGGAATGACCATGATGGTCACAATGATCCCAGCAAGCACATCAGCACCCAGCAGGCGTCTATGATAGTGCGGCAGCCAAGTGAGAATAGGTAAATAACGCTTAAACATGGGCTCCGGGCCATCAGGCATCAATGGTTTTTAAGAACCGTTGGTTCTTTTATTAATCCTTATATTAACGCGTTATGCCAGTAATTACGGCTAAGGTTCTTAAATAAGCCACCTCTCTTCCACCAAAGTGTTACTTATTTCATCAGCATAACCCGCTTTGCGCCGCTCAGTGTTTTTATGGCCGACCAGCAGCATCTGGATAGAGCGGATGCGTAATGTCACCGAAATGATTGAAGGCATTGCTAGGCAAGCCTATTTGTTATCACTTAATGCGTCGATTGGAGCGGCCCGAGCGGGTGAACATGGCAGCGCGTTTGCCGTGGTGGCCGAAGAGGTACGGAGCTTGGCGGCTCAAGATCTCAATCGCGACCCAAAACGTAGAAACGCTGGTTAAGGAGCATCAAAGCGGCCAAGGAGTTGTCTCTACGATGGGGACAATAATGGTGCGTATTCGAGAGCGTTCCGAGGGGGGCAACAGGTAGGCAAGCGTACAAGAGCCGCTGCTGACGGAGTATAGCTTGAGCTATGCGATTGCCTGTAATCGTGATGGCTACGTGTCTACTCACGATGGGGAGGTTTCCGGGTTGGCTATCAGCCAGAGGGGGTAGAAGAGGCGAGCTCTGCCCTGACATTATCGCATTCAGGGCAAGAAGCGTTAGCGGATAGCGGCCTGGTGCGGGCGTGATTGCCAGGATGACCAGGAATAGAGCGCAAGCCCAAACCAGATCATAATAAAAGTGGCAAGCTGTATGGTACCCAGCGGTTCACCAAAAATGGTTAAGGCGATCAAAAACTGAATTGTAGGGTTAATGTACATCAAAAAACCCAACGTCGAGAGCCGTAAGCGTCGAGCCGCACCCGCGAAAGCCATCAGCGGTAAAGCGGTTATTACGCCGCTTACCGCCAGTAAAACACTCGTTGGTACATCAATCATGAAGTGTGAATTACCCTGCCAGCTAAGCCATGTCAGGGCGAGCAGTGCCAGCGGGAACAGCAGGAGGGTTTCTACAAACAGTCCCGATAAACCGTCCAGCGGCACCTGCTTTCGAAAAAGCCCGTAGCTACCAAAGCTGAGTGCTAGCATCAGGCTGATCCAGGGCAGTTCACCCAGCAGTGCAAATTGGATGGCAATGGCCAAGCCTGCAAGGCCTAACGCCACTAACTGAAGACGTGCCATCACTTCACGCAGCACCAGCACGCCCAGTGCCACGTTAACGAGTGGCGTTAAAAAATAGCCAAGGCTTGCTTGCAACACCTGATTGCTTTCCACCGCGTAAATATAAAGCCCCCAATTGAAGCCGATTAACACGGCGCAAATCAGTACACGGCCTAAACGGCGAGGCTGGCTCAACGCCGTTATCACGGGGGACCAACGGCTTAACATCGTGATGAGTATCACAAGAAAAACACACGACCACACTATTCGGTGGATAAGAATTTCAAACGCTGGAATACCGTCAAACAGCGCGAAAAAAAGCGGGAAACACCCCCACATTATATAGGCTGCTAACCCAAATGTGACGCCTTTGATGGCCTGTGGATCACGCGCTGGAGGGGAAAGCATAGCAGCCTCATTATTTAAAAATGCTAATCTACCACATAATTGCGAAAACATACTGGCAAAGGAGACGTGACATGAGTCAGCTAAGAACGAGCCTGGTACAGTGCGATTTGCGCTGGGAAGACCCACAGGCCAACCATGATCATTTGGTCCGTTTGCTGGGCGATCTGGATAGCCGTGACACCGATCTCATCGTATTACCCGAGATGTTTGCAACGGGTTTTACCATGAACTCGCGCGAAATGGCCCAGCCCATGGCGCAAAGTCAAAGCGTCGCCTGGCTGCAAGCGCAAGCTAAAGCGCGTAACTGTGTCATAACCGGGAGTGTGGCCATCGTTGATGACGGCCAGTATTACAACCGTATGATATGGGCCACGCCCGAGGGTGATATCCGCCATTACGATAAACGCCATTTGTTTCGTATGGCGGGCGAGCATGAACGCTATGGTATGGGCAGCCAGCGTGAAATAGTCGAGCTCAAGGGGTTTAAGCTGCTGTTAAGCGTTTGCTACGACCTGCGTTTTCCTGTTTGGTTGCGTCAACAGCCAGCAGCGCAAGAGCACTTCGAGTATGATGTGCTACTGTGTGTTGCCAACTGGCCAGCACCGCGTCGGCAGCCTTGGCGAACGCTGCTCCAGGCTCGGGCGGTGGAAAACCTTTCGTATGTCGTGGGGGTTAACCGCGTTGGTGAAGATGCCAAGGGCCTTGCTTACAGCGGCGACTCCATGCTGGTCGATTTCAAGGGCGAACCGCTCATCGACCACTCTGAAAATACGCCGTTTATTGAAACGGGGACGCTTGATAAAACGGAGTTAAATGCTTTTCGTGAAAAATTTCCTGCCTGGCAAGATGCCGACCATTTTTCGTTACTGCCAGGAGTGGGCCAATAATGCGCCTTGATCGATTTTTAAGTGAAACCACACCGCTAACGCGTAGTTTGGCAAAACGAGCGCTTAAAAATGGCGAAGTAACGCTTAATGGTGAGCCTATTAAGCAGTCGGCCACCCAGATTGATACCGAGCAGGATGAGGTGGAATTCAATGGCGAAACGCTTTCGCTGGTCGGGCTTCGCTATTTAATCATGCACAAGCCAACGGATGTTGAGTGCACTGCCAGGCGCGGGCTGTATCCACGGGTAATTGATTTGATTGATTTGCCTAAAGTAGAGCGTCTTCAACCAGTAGGGCGGCTGGATGTTGATACCACTGGCCTTTTACTGATGACTGATGATGGCCAGTGGTCACATCGTGTTACTTCACCGCGTCATCGTTGCGCCAAGGTCTATATCGCCGACTTGGCTGAGCCTATGGAAGGCAACGATGCGGAGTGGGCAATCAATCAGGTAGCCCAGGGCATTCTGCTGGATGATGAAGAGACGCCAACGCAGCCTGCGTTACTCCGTTTTATAACGCCTCTACAAGCGGAACTTACCCTGACCGAAGGGCGCTATCACCAGGTTAAGCGTATGTTTGCCGCGTTGGGTAACCATGTTAACGCGCTGCACCGTCAATCTATTGGTGATGTTGTATTAACGGATGATTTGGGCCCCGGGGAGTGGCGCGAGTTAACGCAGGAAGAAATCGACAGCTTCTAAATTCAGCCGCTAAGCGCACTTGGCCAAACGGCAGTAGGTCAAGTGCGTATTCAATACTCAATTTATACCGTTATCTTGATTCTTTAAGCAACGCCTACTATCAGAGTCATCTGCTTACATTTTCAAATTAAGCGTTAAGCAAAAAAACGTGGCAAATGGGCGGCGGCAATCAGCGATTGAGTATATGCATGCTGAGGCGAGGCCAGTACGTCAAGGCAGGGGCCCTGTTCGACCACTTCACCATCCTTTAGCACCATAATACGGTGCGCCATGGCACGTACTACGGCTAAGTCGTGGCTAATAAATAGATAGCTAAGCTGACGACGTTCCTGTAACTGACGAAGTAGCGTCACAAGCTGCTTTTGTACGGTACGGTCCAGCGCTGAGGTAGGCTCGTCCAACACTAGAAGTTCAGGCTCTAAAATAATGGCTCGGGCCACGGCTATTCGCTGGCGCTGTCCGCCGGAGAACTCATGGGGATAGCGTGCCGCACAGCCTTCCGGTAACCCCACCTCAAGCAGCGTTTGTTGCACACGCCGGGTAACTTCATCGAGTGAAAGCGCGGGATAGTGAAAACGTAGCCCCTCACTCACGATATCAAACACCGGCATACGCGGTGAAAGCGCACCGTATGGGTCCTGAAATACCATTTGTAATCGATGACGCTGGTGCCGTAGCGCATTGCCCGTAAGCTGGCTCAAGGTAGCATCACCCAAGATAACGTCTCCCTGACTGTGCACCAGACGCATAATCGCGGATGCCAGCGTCGTTTTACCTGAGCCTGACTCGCCGACAATGCCCAACGTTTCACCGGGCGAAATACTCAAGTCGGTTGCTTTAAGCGCTTCAAAGGGGGGAGGCTGGCGTTTGAATAGCCCTGTTTTGGGGCGCTTAAAACTAACGCTTAGCTGGCGAGCGGTTAATAAGGGCGCCGCATTGGCAGGCGCTGCCGGGCGGCCTTCAGGCTCCGCTGCTAACAGTGCTTTGGTGTAATCACTTTGTGGGTTTTGAAAAACCTCTTCAACCGGCCCCATTTCCTGAATCTTACCGCGATACATCACACAAACCCGCTCGGCATAGCGGCTTACAAGATTCAAGTCGTGGCTGATAAACAGCATGCCCATGCCATGCTGATCGCGAAGCTCTTTTAAAAGGCCGAGTATGTCTTGCTGGACGGTGACATCCAGCGCGGTCGTCGGCTCATCGGCGATTAGTAGTGCTGGGTTATTGGCAATGGCCATGGCAATCATGACGCGCTGACGCTGACCACCGGAGAGTTGATGAGGCCAGGCATCCAACAGCTCATCAACGCGGGGCAGTTTCACTTGTTCAAGCAGTTCTCTGGCCCGCGCTCGCGCCGCTTGCCCACTTAACCCTTGATGCAGGCGCAGGGTTTCCCCAATTTGCTTACTGATACGGTGTAAAGGGTTGAGTGATGTCATGGGTTCTTGAAATACAAACCCTACGCGGTTGCCACGCACGCTGTTCCAATCGCGCTTGCCAAGTTGATTGAGGTCAGTCTCCTCTAGCCAGCGCTCGCCGCTTATCATGGCATTGCGGGGTAAAAGGTTAATAGCCCCTAGTGCTGAAACGGACTTGCCCGAGCCGGATTCACCCACAATCGCCAGCGTTTCGCCTGCATTGACCGTTAATGAAAGCGCATCTACCACTACATTATCATCAAAGGCAATCGTGAAATCCGTTAGCCGAAGTAGTGGTTTAGGCATGTTGGGTGTCCTGCGCAGGCGTTTGGCGCTGATTGATGTGGCGTGGGTCGAAGGCATCGCGCAGCCCTTCACCAATAAAGACAAGCAAGGAGAGCATCACGGCAAGCGTCATGAAGGCGGTAATACCCAGCCATGGCGCGTGCAGATTATTTTTACCCTGAGCGGCAAGCTCCCCCAGGGATGGGGAACCTGGCGGCAGGCCAAAGCCCAAAAAGTCGAGCGCTGTTAACGTACCAATCGCCCCGGTAAACAGAAAGGGGATAAACGTTAGGGTAGCCACCATGGCATTCGGCAGGACATGGCGCCACATAATCAGCCGAGACGGCAATCCCATGGCTTTTGCTGCGCGTACGTATTCCAAATTGCGTGCTCGTAAAAACTCGGCCCGCACAATATCGACCAGACCTAGCCATGAAAACAGCAGCATAATGCCCAGCAGCCACCAAAAACCGGGTTGAACGAAGCTTGCTAAAATAATCAGCAAAAACAGCACCGGTAGCCCCGACCATATTTCAGTGACCCGTTGGCCTACAAGGTCCACCTTGCCGCCAAAATACCCCTGCACACCGCCCGCTAGAACGCCTAACGCCAGCGAGCCTGTCGTAAGCACTAACGCAAAAAAGACAGAGAGCCGAAAACCGTAGATCACGCGGGCCAGCACATCGCGCCCTTGGTCATCCGTGCCCAGCCAGTGGCGGCTATCCGGGGGGGCTGGTGAGGGTTGTTGCATCTGCATGTCCAGCGTTTGATAGGAGAACGGAATAAGCGGCCATATGGCCCAGCCGTTGTCGCTAATTTGCTGTTGAATAAACGGGTCCAAATAGTCAGTACGGGTGGGAAGAAAGCCCCCGAAATCTGTTTCCGGATAATCCACCAGTAAAGGTGTATACCACTGCTCGTCGTAGTTCAGAATAAGCGGCTTGTCATTGGCAATCAGCTCGGCAAACAGGCTGATAATGAACAGCACGCCAAACAACCAAAGCGATATCCGCGCGCGACGATTTGCTTTAAAGGCGGCTAAACGGCGCTGCGTAATGGGGGATAGCCGTGATGTAAAACCGCTCATTTTCACGACTCCCTCGTTGCAAAGTCGATGCGTGGATCCACCCACACGTAGGTCAAATCGGATATCAGCTTTAGCACAAGCCCGATGACCGTGTACAAAAACAGGGTGCCGAAGATGACCGGATAATCCCGCTGCATAACGGCTTCAAATCCTAGAAGGCCCAGCCCATCAAGCGAGAAAATCACCTCAATCAGCAGGGCGCCGGTAAAGAAAATCCCAATCATCGCGGCTGGCAATCCCGCAATAATGATGAGCATGGCGTTACGAAAAACATGACCGTACAAAATGCGCTGTTCGTTAGCACCTTTGGCGCGAGCGGTGAGCACGTACTGTTTATGAATTTCGTCTAAAAAGCTGTTCTTGGTCAGCATGGTAAGGGTGGCAAAGCTGCCGATAGCGGCCGCTGTGACGGGCAACGTGATATGCCAGAAGTAGTCTTTTACTTTGCCGCCTAGCGAAAGGTCCGCAAAATCTGGAGAGGTTAGCCCTCTGAGGGGAAACCAGTCCCAATAGGTGCCGCCCGCAAACAGCACAATCAACAGGATGGCGAATAGAAAGCCCGGTATCGCATAGCCGACAACCACCAGCCCTGAGGTCCACACATCAAAACGTGAGCCGTGGCGCAAGGCTTTACGAATACCTAGTGGAATGGAAATCACATAGACCAGCAAGGTGGTCCATAAGCCCAGAGAAATGGATACCGGCAGGCGCTCAATTATCAGCTCGATCACCGGGCGGTCGCGGAAAAAACTGGTCCCGAAGTCGAGCGTAAGATAATCGGTCATCATGCCGATAAAGCGTTCATGGGCTGGCTTGTCGAACCCAAACTGCTGTTCCAGCTGTTCGATAAAGCGCGGGTCAATACCCCGTGCGCCCCGCGAATCATCGCTTATTTGAACATCTGCACCGCCCATGTCTAAACGTGTGCTGGCCATGGCGTTGGCGCCTTCAAAACGCGCTAGCATCTGATCAATGGGGCCACCGGGTGCGGCTTGAACGATCATGAAGTTAAGCAGCATGATGCCGAGTAGCGTCGGTATCATCAGTAGCAGTCGGCGTAGGGTGTAACGTGCCACAGAGTGCGCTCCAATCGTTATTATTTAGCCCTTCAGCGACGCCGGTGACGGCGCTGTAATTCTGCTTCACGGTCGGTATCGACCCACCAGGCATCTAAATCCATCGCGTATTTCGGGAAAGGCTCTTGATAGCCGAACTTGTCCCATACTGCAATACGCGTTTCGCCGGAGTGATAGTGGGGAATAGTGTAAAAACCCCAGCGCAGCACCCGGTCGAGCGCGCGCGTCGCCGTATCCAGTTTCTCCCGGCTCTCTGCGCTAATAATGTCCTCGATTAATGCATCCACTGCCGGGTGAGCGAGCGCCATTCGGTTACGGCTTTGCGGCGCTTTGGCGGCCTCACTGCTCCAGAAGTCGCGCTGTTCGTTACCTGGGTTATTGGATTGGGGGAAATGGCTGATCACAATATCGTAATCGTAACTACGCTGGCGATTAAGATATTGGTTAATGTCTACGATCCGCATGGTGGTCTGTACACCGAGACGCGCCATATTGCGCAGCATAGGCTGTACCACACGCTCAAGACTCGCATCGTAAAGCAGCACTTCTAACTGTAAGGGCTTGCCTGTTTCAGTATGAACCAGTACGCCGTCTTCCACCTGGTAGCCCGCTTCGTTCAGCAATTCGAGCGCCCGGCGTAAGCGTTCGCGCAGATCCGTCGGCTGGTCGATAGGGAGCGCATCGGTAAATATTCGTTCAGAGCGATGAGAGGCTAAAAGCTCCTCTCGGTAAGGCTCAAGCAGGGCGAGTTCTTCCTCTGACGGCAGGCCATCAGCTTGCATCTCTGAGTTCTGGAAATAACTTTCGGTACGCTGGTAGGCGTTATAAAAAATATTGGTATTCAGCCAGGGAAAGTCGAACGCCAGGCTGAGCGCTTCGCGTACGCGCGGGTCCTGGAACTTCTTCTTACGAAGATTGAATACGAACGCCTGCATGAGCGAAGGATTTACATTAGGCACCGTGATGCGTTTCACCAACCCTTCGCGATACGCCGGGAAATCGTAGCCAATGGCCCAGGTCGCCGCACGGGCATCGGTCCTGAAGTCGGTTAAGCCCGCCTTGAATGCCTCCCAGGCAATATCCCTGTCTCGGTAATAGTCGTAAACCACGCGTTCAATATTGTAGCGGCCGACATTAACAGGCAGGTCTTTACCCCAGTAGTCGTCGTCCCGCTGATATACGATGCGCCGGCCTGGGTCGACGTCACTGATGCGATAAGGGCCGGAGCCTGGGTGTGCTGCCAGTGTCGGGGCGGTAAAGTCTCGGGGTTCCCAGTAGTGGCGGGGGAGGATCGGTAACTGTGTGACGATTAATGGTAATTCACGAGACTCAGTACTGCTAAATTCGAAGCGAACCTGGTGTTCATTTAGCGCAATGGCGTTATCAACATCGGCATAGTAACTGGCGTAAAAAGGATTACCCTCTTCACGCAGCAGGTTAAAGGAGAACACCACATCGTACGCGGTTACCGGCTCGCCATCTTGAAAACGTGCTTCGGGGCGGAGGTCAAACTCAATCCACTCCCGATCAGGGTCCAAGCGGACGCCTTCCGCCAGTAATCCATACACGCTGAAGGGTTCGCCTGGATTGCTGGTCATTAACGTATCGTATATCTGGCCTACGCCGGTGGCAGGCGTGCCACGAATGATAAAGGGGTTGGTGGAATCAAAGCTGCTGCCCACGGCGGTGTGGGTGATGGTGCCGCCCTTGGGAGCCAGTGGATTAACATGAGGGAAATAGGCAAAGTCGGCAGGTAACTCAGGGCTATCGTAAAGTGACAGCCCGTGCACCGTCTGAATAGAGGTATTGTTGCTTGCGACGCTATCTGCAGGCGTTAGGCTATTGCCAGCTATGATCTGCGGTTGAGGTTCAGCCTCTGTCGGTTCTGCAAAGGCTGACATACTCATGATGAAGCAGCTAACGATTAGCAGCGTCTTTACACACACACCACGTGGCATTGGTTACGTCCCATGTGAGCAGATCTTGTCAACTCATTGCCCTGAAAGTGTCAGGAGTTGGCCTGGTTGTAAAGCATTAGGTCGATCAAGCGCATTCCAGCGTATCAAGTCATTTTGATTAACCTGGTAGCGGCTGGCAATGGCGGATAGATTGTCTCCACGTTCAACACGATGAACATTGGGCGCTTGTGTCGAGGCAAGCTCGCTAGACGTGGTTTGCGAAAGCTGAGCTAATACCTGTGTATCCGCTTCCTCAGGTACTAAAAGCGTTTGTACATTGCGGGGGTCGATGCTGCCGTTCAGCAGCCCTGGGTTTAGCTCGGCTAGCGCTGATTGGCTGACATCTAAAAGCTGTGAGGCTTGAACGATACTTAAGGGTTGCTCCAGTTTTACCTTGGCAAAGGCTGGGTCCATGTGAATGTCTGGCAGGCTAATATCAAAGCGTTCCGGATCATTAATGATGGTCGCGATCGCTTTTAGTTTGGGAATGTACTGCATGGTTTCATGCGGTAACGATAGATTCCAGTAGTCACCCGCCAGCCCCTGATTTTGTGCCTTGCGTAGAGCGCGATTAACGGTGCCCGCTCCGGCGTTGTAAGCCGCCAACGAAAGCATGATGCCGCCCTCGTACCACTGATCCGCCTGCATCTCAAGGTAATCAAGCGCCGCTGCGGTGGAAGTGAGTACGTCCAGGCGCCCGTCATAATTGCCGTTACGAACCAGACCCAACGCATCACCTGTGTTGGGCATGAATTGCCAGAGGCCCGCTGCGCCACGATGGCTACGCGCACTGGGGTCGAAGGAGCTTTCGACAAACGGAATCAAGGCGATTTCGCCGGGTAGGCCGCGATCACTCACTTGTTGAGTGATCCAGGCAAGCCAGGGCGTGGCGCGCTCAGTAATTGTGGCTATATTTTCAGGGCTGGCGCGATAATATTCGATCCACTCATCAACGCGGGCCTGAGCGCTGGGGGGCAGTGTTAGCTCCTGCCACTGAAACGTTTGACGCAGCGCTGTCCAGGCATCCTGATGCTGAAGCTCCAGGTCTTCCCAAAAACTGGTGTGGAAAGACGTCGAAGCCGCCTGCGTTGAAGGCGTGTGCTCTGTGTAGGAAGTAGTGCTATTAGAAGGGCTATATGAGAGTGCTGAGGCTTGTGAGTTAGCGGCAGCGGCCAATAACAAGCCCATAATTACCGTACTGCCAGCGCTTAATACCAAGCGCTGTCGCATCGTTCGATAGGTCATAGTTTAATTCATTTGGTTTCTGGAGCGTTCTTAAAATCGGTTCTTCCACTCACGTAGAGTGGCGAACGTCGCGAGGTCGTTGTCATTAGCTCCCTGTTCTCCTGCCGCTTGGCGTACGCTTTGGGTACTGACGCGCAGGTAGGGATTAATTTTCAGCTCGCGTCCTATTGTGCTGGGTAAGGTGGGGCGATTTAATGCCCGAGCCTTTTCACACTCACTTAAGGCATAAGTCACATCGTCATTCTCTGGGTCAGCTGCGTGGGCAAATACAAGATTCGCCTGTGTGTATTCATGAGCAGCAAAGACCAGTGTATCGGCAGGTAGTTCCGCGAGTTTGTTCAATGACGTGTGCATTTGTTCGGGTGTGCCTTCAAATAAACGGCCACAGCCTGCACAAAACAGCGTATCTCCACAAAACAGTAGTGCCGGAATACCCGGCGTATAAAAGCTAATGTGATCAAGCGTGTGCCCGGGGGTTGCCATGACATCAAATTGGCGTCCCATCACACGCACGGTGTCGCCGTCACCGACATGCTGATTAATACCCTGAATATCTGGATTCGCTGGACCAATGACATGGGGAGAGTAGCGCTTGATGAGCGTTGCCAAGCCTCCCGTATGATCATGGTGATGATGCGTAATCAGAATGGTGTCCAGCGTCAGCGACTCACGCTCTAACAGCTTGATGACAGGCTCGGCCTCACCGGGGTCCACCACGCAAACGCTTTGACTGGTATCTTGTCTCAATAGCCAAATATAGTTGTCGCTAAGGGCGGGAATCGGTGTCACGCTCATCATGGGCGAGATCCTTTTAAGGGTTGCAAACCTGCTGTCATTACGCTGATAAGTACGTTGAAAAGACACATAGAAAGCGTTAAAAAGCCGTTACTTTGGAGGGAAGCGCTGTCCATGTCAAATTCGACAACGGCCGATAAGGCGATGACCAGCCGCTTGGTAAATAGCCAGGCCTACTGGAAAACGGATGCTGGTCAATCACTTTGGGACGTGCAACGTGCTTGCCTGGGGCCCGTGGTTGAAAGCCGGGCGGGTAGGCATAGCCTGGAGATAAGCATGGGGCCTTCTTTGATGACCATGTCGTCGATACCGCACGCGGTCCGCTGGGTTCCAACGCTTGAATTCGCCACCAGCCCATCAACGCTGGTTTGCCCACCTGACCGTTTGGCGTTGCCTGATCGTTGTATGGATGTGGTCATCATCCACCACTGGCTAGAGCAATTGGAAAACCCTCACCACACCCTACAAGAAGCGGCACGAGTGACGGCGGACAACGGAATGCTGATGCTCTTTGGTTTTAATCCTCTGAGCGTTAAAGGCCTGGCACATCAGTGGCGTAAACGCCGGCCCGAATTCCCTTGGAACGGGCAGTGGCACAAGCTTGGGCGACTGCGTGACTGGCTAGCATTTGTCGATTTTGAGGTCGAACGCGTAGACTATTGCTGTTTTAGAGGCTTGCTGAATGCGTCTTGCCCTGAAGGGCGAGAGGCGCTGGGGCGTCGGCATAATTTGCCTTGGGGGGAAAGTTACATGATCCAGGCACACCGCCGCCAGCAGTCGGCTTACGTCAAACGCATTAAGTTTGCGCTACAACGCCCTGTTTCATCTTCATCGCTCGGTGCTACACGCAGAGGTAAACCGGCGCATAACCAGTCTCATCAGGATACGTAGCGCCAATACCTGTTAATAAAGGATGGAAAGATTGAGTAATCAAGCGGCCGAGCAGCTACCGCAGGTCACGGTATATACCGATGGTGCATGTCGGGGAAATCCTGGCCCTGGCGGTTGGGGGGTGGTGCTGTCTAGCGGCGAGCATGAAAAGACCTTAAAAGGTTATGAAGCTGACACCACTAATAACCGGATGGAATTAATGGCCGCCATTATGGCACTGCGCACGCTCAATAAGCCGTGTGAAATCGCGCTATGGACCGACTCTCAGTATGTTCGTCAAGGCATTACTCAGTGGATTCACAACTGGGTTAAACGCGGCTGGAAAACCGCCGCCAAGCAGCCAGTCAAGAACGCCGAGCTGTGGAAAGCGCTGCACGAAGAGACCCATCGACACAAGGTAGAGTGGCACTGGGTAAAAGGGCATAGCGGGCACCCAGGTAATGAGCGCGCTGATGCGCTCGCCAATGAAGCCATTGATGAGCACCAGCAGAGGAGAGCGTGATGCGCCAAATTATCATGGATACCGAAACGACCGGTATCGACCCCAAGGATGGCCATCGCATTGTAGAGATTGGCGCCGTTGAAATGGTGAATCGCCGTTTTACTGGGCGTACCTATCATCAATACATCAACCCTGAGCGGCATATCGACGCAGAAGTCGTGGCAATTCACGGTATTGATGATGAAAAGGTCGCAAACGAGCCAGTGTTTGCTCAAATAGCGGACGAATTCTGGGCTTTTATCGAAGGCGCAGAGCTGGTTATTCATAATGCCCCCTTCGATGTGGGCTTTATGGATCATGAGTTTGGCCGGTTAAATAAGCAGCGCAGTGGAGCGCCATTAGGTCCGGTGCGTGAGCACTGCCGCGTTCTGGATACGCTCACAATGGCCCGGGAGCTGCATCCAGGTCAGCGTAATAGCCTAGATGCCCTGTGTAAGCGTTATGACATTGATAACGGCCACCGTGTGCTCCACGGGGCGTTGCTCGACTCCGAGATTCTGGCCGACGTTTACCTGGCCATGACGGGAGGGCAAACGGCATTGACGCTGGATGCTGCCACGTCTTCAGAAGAGCAGCAGGCCGATACGTCAAATGAAGGCCTATCGGTTCAGCGGCTAACGCTTACACCCGGTCAGTTGCGTGTCATCCGCCCAAGCGCACAAGAGCACGCCGCTCATCAGGCAAAATGCCAGGCACATAAGCTGAATTGGTTTGAGGAACGTGATCATAATGCTTAGGCGTGAGATTCCCCACCATGTACGTGAAGGGCGCGTTGTTCGTCTATCGCGCAGCCAACTGGCGCCAGCCCCTCTATCGGGCGACCAGGAGCTGACGCCGCTTCAGCCTTATCAGCCTTGGACTGAACAAATGCAGCCGTTGTGTTACTGGAATGACGAGCCAGTAGCGCTATGGGTTGATAAAGAGCCAGGTGATGACTGGATTGATGGGCGCCAATGGATGGCAGACCTGCCCAGCGGGTGGTTTAGCTTGATTTCTACCGCGCTTCAGGTTGGCGCATGGCTTGAAAATCACCGTTTTTGCGGACGTTGTGGCGCTGCGGCCACGAGGCTTGAAGCTGAATTCGCCATGCACTGTAATGCGTGTGGGCATCGCAACTACCCACGCATTTCACCGTGTATTATCACTCTAGTCACCAGTGGTGAAGCGATGCTGTTAGCACGAAGCCCACGTTTCCCGCCAGGACGTTACTCGACCCTGGCAGGCTTTATTGAACCGGGTGAGTCAGCCGAAGAGGCTGTCCATCGTGAAGTGTTTGAGGAAGTGGGTGTACATGTTGATAAGCTACGCTACCACCAAAGTCAGGCATGGCCATTCCCCCATTCACTGATGTTTGGTTTTTTTGCTGAAGCGACCACGCGGCGTATTAATATCGATGGGGTAGAGATTAGTGATGCGGCCTGGTTTTCGCCGCGGCAACTACCTTCGTTGCCGCCGCCGTACTCCATTTCACGTGAACTGATTGAAACGCATTTGGCTAAATGGCGTGAGTAAGCCACTAACACCCTTGTTTAAAAAGTTCACGGCGAGCGTTTAATTGGGAAACAGGCTGGTGAGTTTGGTGGCCAGCATTACGTTGCCGGTTGCTTTTAACTTGCCAGTCATAAAGGCGGTCATGCCATTGATATCACCGGTCATAATACCCTTGAGGGTATCTGTGCCCATGCTCAAGCTGACCGAAGGGTCATCATGTTCGCCTTCCTGAACATCCAGAGCGCGATCCTTGATAACAAGGTAGTGGTCACCCGCATCTTCAAAGTGAAATTGAAATACTTCGTCCATACCCTCAGCCGCATCCGGATTAAAGCGTGCTTTCAACTTATCAAGCGTGCTGTTTGACATAACTATCTCTCCAAAGGCGGTAAAATATATAAATGGATCATCAATGACCCGATGAATGTGAATGAGAGTATTTTAAACAATCGTTTAGTTCAAGCCGTGCGAACGGATATTGAACGATAGTGCTAAACCTTGGCAGGAGCGTATACGTGAGTGAATGGATAGCAGGAATGGGCACCTTTCTGGTGCAAGCGACGATGGTTGTTGGGTTGCTGGGAGGCGTCGCCTTGCTGATCTTGCGCAGCAAAGCAACTCAAGAAAGTGATCTTCGGTTGCATATTGAGCCACTCAATGAGCAGCGTCAGTCGCGTAATCGCCGTCTTCGCATGGCTGCCACTGAGCAGGGCGCGCGTAAAAAGATGCTTAAGGGATTTCGCCAGGAAGACAAGAGTCGTCAAAAAACAGCGAAAAGCAAAGAGGCTACTCCATCAAAGAATAGAGTATGGGTGCTGGATTTTCACGGTGATATCAAGGCTTCTCAAACGGAGCTTTTCGCTCAGGAAGTATCGGCCATTATTGATGTCGCTGAGCCCAATGACGAAGTAGTGGTACGTTTGGAGTCTGCTGGGGGGCTTGTGCATGCCTATGGATTGGCTGCCGCACAACTGGATAGGCTGCAAAGCGCAGGTCTTACCACCACCGTGTGTATCGATAAGGTGGCGGCCAGCGGCGGATATATGATGGCCTGTACGGCTCAGCATATTAAAGCTGCGCCGTTTGCGGTAATAGGCTCAATTGGTGTGGTCGCTCAGGTGCCGAACATTCACCGCCTTCTTAAACGTCATGATATTGACGTTGAGCTACTTACGGCGGGTAAGTACAAGCGCACGCTAACGGTGATTGGCGAGAATACCCAGGAAGGCCGTGAAAAATTTGTAGAAAACCTGGAAAATACTCATCGCCTGTTTAAGGACTACGTGAGTAGCCACCGCCCTGAAATGGATATCGATACTCTGGCAACAGGGGAAATTTGGTACGGCAGCGAAGCCGTTGCCAATCAGTTGATCGATAGTCTGGGCACCAGTGAGGCGTATCTGGTTGAACGAATGGCCGACGCCAATGTATACCATGTGCGCCTTGAAGCGCCGAAAACTATCAGCCGCAAAATAGGCTTGGCGGTCTCGGCGGGTGTAGAAAACGCCGCGCTAAAAGCTCTCAGCATGCTGGAGGCCTCCGGCTGGCAGCGTCGGTAGTCCCTAAAAAAACAGTGCGCTTTTTACGTTGTATAGTGCTGCGCCAGGGTGTCTAAAATTGCCTTGGCGCTGTCGCTACGCAAGGAGTAATAAATGGTTTGTGACTCACGTCGTGTATTGACCAGCTCATCCCTGCGTAAAATAGCCAGATGCTGCGAAAGCGCCGACTGGCTCAGTGAAAGCTGCTGATTAATCTGCGTGACCGAAAGCTCCTCCTCGGCCAGTAAACAGAGTATTTGTAGGCGTTTTTCATTCGCCAAGGCTTTTAATAAATTCGTAGCGGATACAAGGTTTTGGCAGTTATTTTCGAGCAGACATGCAGCGGCGCTTGAGGACGCAGACATCATAATCTCCTTGCCTACACTGGACGGGAAGCGGTTATTTTTAGTGTTTATACATGCATTTTTATCAATTGTTATGCCATCGCCGCAGTGCAACGATGATTAATTTAATAATCGGTAATTTAGTGAGTTTTGTCCAAATCTTCATTTAACGGTTAATCAATGATAACGCTGGCTCTTTAACGTCTTCCCTGGCCCATTGTCCGTCTTTAGCCGATAGTATGAGGGTGAGTACGGCAATTACTTTATAGAGTAGAAGCTATTCAATGCTACTTCGATAATACAATAAAGGCAGGGTCATTATGAGCCGCTACCAAGAATCCTACCTGCAAGCGAACAGTCAGCCCGAACACTTCTGGGCTGAGCAGGCCAAACGCCTGCCCTGGTTTACGCCACCTACACGGATTCTTACCTATGATGGCCAGCAGCATGCTCGCTGGTTTAGCGATGGTGAGATCAACATCTGCTATGCCGCGCTCGACCACCATGTTGAGCAGGGCCGAGCGGAACAGCCTGCTATTTACTGGGATTCACCTGTAACGCATGCCAAGGCAACGTTAACCTACCGGCAACTGCGTGATCAGGTAGCCTACTTTGCCGGTGCGCTTTCCGAACTTGGCGTAAAAAAAGGGGATCGCGTGGTGATTTATATGCCCATGATTCCTGAAGCCTTGGTCGCGATGTATGCCTGTGCGCGGCTTGGGGCCGTCCATTCCGTCGTTTTTGGCGGCTTTGCGCCTCACGAGCTTGCGGCAAGAATCGAGGATGCTGAACCCAGCGTGGTGGTTGCTGCCTCCTGTGGTGTTGAGGTGGATAAGGTCATTCCCTATAAGCCAATCATTGACCAGGCGCTGGCATTAAGTACTCACCAGCCGAATGCCTGTGTGATTTATCAGCGTGACATAGCACCGGCTACCTTGGGCGAACGTGATTATAACTGGAAGGATTTAGTGACCAGCGCCGCCTTTGCCGAATGTGTTCCCGTAAAAGGGACCGATCCCCTGTATATCTTGTACACCTCAGGCACGACGGGAAAACCCAAAGGTGTGGTACGAGATACTGGCGGTTATGCGGTGGCGCTTGAGTACTCGATGGAGGCAATTTACGCCCTGGAGCCAGGCGACGTATTTTTTACTGCCTCAGATGTGGGGTGGGTGGTAGGCCACTCCTATATTGTTTACGCCCCGCTACTGCGAGGCTGTACCAGCGTTGTTTATGAAGGCAAACCGGTCAATACACCCGATGCGGGTAGCTTCTGGCGCATTATTGAGGAATACAACGTCAAAAGCTTCTTTACCGCGCCTACGGCTTTTCGGGCAATTAAAAAAGCGGATCCGGATGCCGCGCTGTTTTCCCGGTACGATATCAGTAGCTTGAAGCACGTGTTTGTAGCGGGCGAACGACTTGACCCGCCTACATTTCATTGGCTGGATGATTTGCTGGATGTGCCGGTGATTGATCACTGGTGGCAAACCGAGACAGGCTGGCCGATTGCTGCTAACCAACCAGGCCTGGCAACCATGCCTATTAAAGCGGGGTCGGCGACCTTGCCGGTGCCTGGATTTAATGTACAGGTGTTAGGCCGCGACGGCGAACCCGCAGCACCCATGGAGCAGGGGAGTGTGGTTATCAAGCAACCGATGCCGCCTGGGTGCCTGGTGGGCATTTGGCACGACCCCCAGCGTTTTCATAGCGCTTATATGGCGGCGTTTCCGGGTTACTACTTAACCGGCGACGGCGGCTACTTCGATGAAGAGGGTTATCTGTTCATTATGGGGCGCACCGATGACGTGATCAATGTGGCAGGGCATCGGCTCTCCACCGGAGAAATGGAGGAGGTGGTGGGCGCGCACCCTGCGGTGGCTGAATGTGCGGTGATTGGCATCCACGATATGCTGAAAGGACAAATCCCCCTTGGCTTGGTGATTCCCAAGGATGGATTTAACGGCGATGAAATAGCGCTTGAAAATGAGCTGATCGCGCGTGTCCGTGAGTATATTGGTCCTATCGCATGTTTTAAGCAGGTGCTGGTGGTCAACTGTTTGCCGAAAACCCGCTCTGGAAAAATATTGCGAAAGCTATTGCGCACGATTGCAGATGGGAAGGCGTTTGGGATCCCCTCCACCATTGATGACCCTGCAAGCCTGGAGGATGTGCGTATCGCCATGTGTGAACGCGCTATCGGCGATGCCGATAAAGCAACGCCGAGTGATTGAGTCAATTAAGTGCTGACAGGCAGGGTGGCGACTTTTAATGCAGTTAAGAACGCGTATAATGCGCGGCCAGCAGCGCTATGCGCTTTCTTATGAGGGTTCCCTAACCCCTCTTGGCTTGTAAAAAAAGGTCATTTTGCATGTTTGCACTAAGTGATACGCAGTACCGCCGTTGCCTCGTGGTAATGGTCGCCTTCCATATCGGCATTATTGCTGCCAGTAACTACCTTGTTCAGCTGCCGTTTACGCTCTTTGGGTTCCATACCACTTGGGGAGCGTTTAGTTTTCCGTTTATCTTTCTAGCCACTGACTTAACGGTCCGCCTTTTCGGCAAAAATGCTGCACGCGCCATTATCTTGCGCGTGATGTTGCCCGCTCTGGTCGTATCGTATGTTGTGTCGGTCATATTTCCGCGGGGCAGTTTTGCCGGGTTTGAAGCACTCGGCGAGTGGAATGTGTTTGTGGCGCGCATTGCGCTGGCAAGCTTTCTTGCGTATGTCATAGGGCAGTTACTGGACGTGCAGGTATTTGATCGCTTGCGTCAATTGGCCTGGTGGGTAGCGCCGGTATGCTCGACGGTGCTGGGTAATTTTGCTGACACTTACGCGTTCTTTTCCACCGCATTCTATAACAGCCCGGACGCCTTTATGGCCGCAAACTGGCTAGAAATTGCTGCGGTGGACTATGCCATAAAGCTCGCCATCAGCCTGCTGTTCTTTTTACCCTTGTACGGCTTGCTGCTTGCCTGGTTGACGCGCCGCTTGGTGGTTTGGACGGGGCATACCGACCTATCTCCGCGTACGGTTTAATAATGTACGGCTAATCGTTGTTGCTTAACAATGACGGCCTTGTTGACAATCACCTGATTAATCAACGCTTAGGGAGTTTACATGACTGATGCTGCCACGGTGGACCTTCACTATCTGGAAATGGAGAGTGAAGGAGCTCCCGATGCGACACCGCTTGTGGTGATTCATGGCTTAATGGGTAGTGCCGACAACTGGCGCTCCCATTTGAAAGTCTGGCAGCGTTCGCGCCGCGTCATTGCCATGGATTTACGTAACCATGGTCGTTCACCGCATAGCGATGATATGCGCTATGCCACGATGGCCCAGGACGTCATTGCACTGCTCGATAGTCTCTCTATTACTCAGGCGCATGTGCTTGGCCACTCCATGGGCGGTAAAGTTGCTATCAGCCTTGCAAGGCTGGCGCCCCAGCGCGTAGTGACGTTGACAATAGGCGATATCGCCCCGGTCGTTTATCAGCATGGCCATGATGATATTTTTGCGGCCCTTAAGCGTGTTAGAGAAGGCCGGCCAAAAAATCGTCGTGAAGCCGATGAGCTGCTGGCTGAACACGTTGATTCGCGATCTACACGGCTATTTCTGGCGACCAATTTAGCGCGTACTGAAGAGGGTGAGTTGGGACTACGCATAGGGCTGGATGAGATCCAGCGAGGGTATGAGGATATTATTGACTTGCCTGCGGGGGAAGCTCCTTATGAAGGTCCGACGCTCGTGCTTCGCGGCGCCCAGTCGCACTATGTGACGGACGATATGCTGCCTGCCTTGCGTGAGATGATGCCCCAGGCGCGCGTTGTAACGCTTAAAAACGCAGGTCACTGGCTTCACGCAGAGCAGCCTGAGGCGTTTCAGCAAGCCGTTGAGGCCTTTTTGGAACACCATGAGCGCTAGGCTGCTTGAAAACAGTGCCTGCACTTAACAGGTCTTAATGATAAGCCCCCGCTACGAGTTTCTCCTGAACAATAAGCGCTCCCGGATTAAAGAGTGTAAGGGTCAATGGCCAAACGTGATGTGGGCAGTTCAGCGTCTATTACCCCTTGCTGTAAAAGATACGTTTCAAACGTTGCATAACGGCGTGCGTTCAAGGTAGCAGGGCTTAATGCGATCCGGCGCAGAATATCCGGCCAAGCGTTGGCATTGGTTGCGTTATCAAGAATGGGGTGAGCACCAATCAGCGTTTCCCAGGCGGACTCCGGATTTTCCACCATCCAGTTGCTGGCTTCTTCTAACGCCACCAAAAAACGCGACCACGTATCGGCTTTTTTGGCTAATGAGTTGCTATTGGCCACTACAATTAGCCCATCATGACGAGGAATGCCCAGCTCGCTATAGCGCACGGTGTGCGTGGCAATGCCGTTTGAGGCTAATTGCTCGGGCAGAAAATGATAAAAGCCGTCAGCAATGGCATCCACGCTCTCTTCAGTAAACGCATTGACCACATTAAAATGAACGCTTTGAGGCGCTAAAAATGTATCGGTTTGGCGTACGGAGCGCGGCACGAGCTTGGGAACCAGCAAGTTGGCACCTTCTCGAGTGTTGTATCCATAATGAAGTCCGGCCAAGTGCGTCGCATTTTCCGGTTGAGCGTCGCCAGTGACAATGACAGCGTTAAGCGGCGTTTCAATCAGTGTCGCAATGCGCGTGATGGGAGCATCTTCGTGGGCAAGTAGATGCAGCAATGGCTGGCGCGTTAACGCTAAATCCACTTCTCCCGCTGTCAGCAGCTTTATGGCGATCGCAGGGTCCGCCGGTGTTTGAAGCTCCACTTCCAACCCCTGTGCGCTAAACAGGTCTCTCGTTTGCGCAACGACCAAGGCCGCATGCTGAGGACTAAGATACCAGTCCAGCATTAAACGCACGCTTTTCAATGGCGGCGGCTCAAGCGGAGCCGGAGGTGTTAGTGCCGTAGTGGGCACTTCATCAACAGCATCACTGTCAACGGATAGCCACAGCATGTCAGGAATCATAATGTCACTTTCAAGAGAAAGCGGTGTCTGATCCTCCTTCGGCGTGTCTTGTTCTGCATAAGCTAATGAATATGCGAAAAATAAACAAAAAATCACCATCAAAAAGCGTAAGTGCCTATAACCAGAAAGGCAGCATGACATAATCATAACTCCTGATATCGAGATGGCGGAGTTTATCCCTGACAAACGGTGCGTGACTAGCCTTGAACGTGTTGGTCTGCTGAGTTCGCACAGTAAATTTACCGGTAGCATGCAATAATAGTGTGGCATTGATGTAGAGACGGAGAGACATGGACGGAATTTACACCTTCTTTTTAATTGGTGGTTCTCTAATGGCACTGAGTATTTTGGCGAGCCGACTCTCGTCAATGGTTGGTGTGCCACTTCTGCTCATCTTCCTGGGGCTAGGTATGCTGGCAGGGGAGGAAGGCGTTCTTGGCGTTGCCTTTGACGACTACTCAATGGCGTTCACAATTGGCCACCTCGCGCTTGCCATGATTCTGCTTGATGGCGGTTTACGTACGCGCCTTAAAACGTTCCGGGTAGGTTTTAAGCCGGCACTTTCGCTGGCGACTTTCGGGGTTTTTATCACCAGTGCGGTCGTGGGCATGATCGCTATGTGGGTGTTTGATTTAACGCTGGTGCAAGGGTTATTGGTGGGCGCTATTGTGGGTTCCACCGATGCTGCCGCCGTTTTCTCAATGCTTAGCGGTCGTGGCGTGAACCTCAACGAGCGGGTAGGGGCAACGCTTGAGATCGAATCGGGTACCAACGATCCGATGGCGATTTTTCTGACCTTAATGCTGGTAGAGCTTTTGGTCGGTGATATGGGCGGGGCATTTGAAACCCTGACCTTCTTTGTTTCTCAATTTGGTATTGGCTTGATTGTCGGCATTGGTGGTGGCTGGCTAAGCGCCAAGCTGCTCCGCTGGCTGGATTTAGCGCCTGGCCTTTATGCCATGCTGGCATTGGCGCTGGGCTTTAGTGTTTTCGGGCTTACCAGCGTACTGGGAGGCAGTGGTTTTCTTGCGATTTACCTGGCAGGCCTGATGATCGGCAATCAGCCTGGCCGACACCTTAACTTTATTCTTCCCGTACACGATGGCCTGGCGTGGTTAAGCCAGATTGGCCTTTTCCTGGTGCTCGGGCTTCTGGTAACACCCAGCCAGCTGTGGGACGTTGCATTGCCCGCAAGCCTGGTTGCGCTGGCACTTATCTTCATTGCGCGCCCTTTGGCGGTCTTAATTACCATTAAGCCATTTTTTAAATTTCGCTGGCGTGAAACCTTTTTTATCGCGTGGGTAGGTTTAAGGGGGGCAGTGCCCATCGTGCTGGCCATTTTCCCCGTCATTGGTGGGGTAGAAAATGCATCACTTTACTTTAACGTCGCCTTTGCGGTTGTGTTGTTGTCTCTATTGATACAAGGCGGCTCGCTCACGTTGGCAGCCCGGTTATTAAAAGTGGAGGTGCCAGTAGGCACAACGCCTAACCGTCGTGGGCCGCTGGGGATCTTGCCAGATAACGATTTTGAGATGTTTGTTTACGTTGTCGAAAACCGGGACCTTGAAGATGTGCCCATCCGGCTGCTGCGCTTCCCATCGGGTGCGTTGATTTCAGCGCTGTTTCGTAATCACACCATGCTGCATCCCAAGGGCAGCACCCGGCTGAAATTAGACGATGTCATCTGTGTGATAGGGCGCACAGAAGATCTTTCTGCGCTAAATCGCTTATTCAATGGCGATGCTGGCCTCAAACATGAGCGTGCATTCTTCGGTACCTTCACATTAGAGGGCGATGCACTTATGCAGGACGTTGCTCAAGCGTATGGCTTAACGCTAAGCCCGGGGGAGCATAGTATGACCCTCGCCGAGTTCGTCGCACTGCGCGTGGGTGGGCATCCTGTCGTGGGTGATGATGTGGATTGGCATGGTATTCACTGGGTCGTCAGCGAAATGGAAAAAGGCACGATTACCCGTGTAGGCCTGCGATTGTATTAATTGGGCTAGAAGGTGTTGACTTCCAAGGGAATACTGCTATTATACGCACCCATAAGCCGGAGGGATGGCAGAGCGGTTGAATGCACCGGTCTTGAAAACCGGCATAGGTTAATAGCCTATCCAGGGTTCGAATCCCTGTCCCTCCGCCACCTCGATTCTAAAGCCCCGTTTTTACGGGGCTTTTTTCGTTTCTAGGCTTTCTTTTTTCTGCCCAGCAACGCTTCTATATTCTCCGCCGGTTCTTTTACGTGATGAGAACGTGATTGCAGCTTGGCGACGGCATCCCTTGCTCGATGTGGTGCTAAGTGCGCATAGCGCTCTGTCATGTTTATGGTGGAGTGACCAAGAACCTCTTTTACATCTGCCAGCGGTACGCCTTCCGACACCAGCCAGCTTGCGCATGTGTGCCGCAAGTCATGGATGGTGAAGGCTTTGATACCCGCTAAAGCACATACCTTTTTAAATATTGGGTTCGGGTAAACATAACGGCTACCATCACGCTTAGAGAACACCCAAGGAGAAGAAGGGCAATAGGTCTGGTCGTATCGATGCCGACGCTTAAGCGCAGCCACTGCTGGCTCGTTCAGCGGTATCGTACGACGCTTACCTGCTTTGCTGTCTTCGGGCTCCAACGTTATCAGCGTATGCTCCCAGTTCACTCGCCGCCATTCCAGCTTTAGCAGCTCGCCTTTGCGTGCGCCTGTATGCAATGCCAACTCGATAAAGTCGGCTAAGCGGTCACCCTCGCGAGTCGCTTTAGCCTTCTCGATGAGCGTGTCGGCTTCCTTGCGGGTGGTCCAGCGCACGCGCCCAGGCGGTTCTTTAAGCATCCGGCCCTTCACAGGGTTGGGTAGCGACCATTCCATATGCGTCACCGCATGGGTAATCATGGCCGCCAGTATGGCCAGCTCTCGATTGATCGTTGCGGGCCCGACACCTTCGCTCTGCCGGTAGGCAATAAAGGCACGTATATCTGCACCTTCCAAAGTCCCCATCACCTTATCGGCACCAAAGAAGTCGTACAGCTTGCCGGTGCGCATCATGATGTCGGACAGCGAACGTTTATCCTGGCTGGCCAATAGATACTCTGTAGCAACCTCAGCAAAGCTGCGTTCCGGCGCCTCATCCCAATAGGATTGGCGATAAAGCTGCGCTTTCCACTTTCCTTCTAGCGCCTCTGCAGCTTGCTTGTCGGTCGTCCGAGTAGAGCGTCTAATTGGCTCGCCGCCTCCCGGCGGGGATAGGTAGACCCACCAATAAGGCGAGTCTGGGCGCTTATACGGCATGGCTTTCCTCCCGTTTTCGCGCCGGGTGCATCGGTAGTGTCGCTTACCGATGCAACTCCGGCAATCATGGCTTGCAAGGCTTGCTTATTGACGTAGGTTTTGCCGCCGATTTTGAGGCCTGGCAGCGTGCCATCCTTTACCCAGCGCGACACAGTGGCAGGATGACAAGCCAGTTCTGTAGCAGCCTCATCGCGGCTCATTAGCATTTCGCCCATGGTTATCTCCAGGCATAAAAAAACCGCTCATTGGCGGCGATAGTTTTTAAAGAGTTGGGTTGATACTCGCCAATAAGGCGTATCAGGTATTAATCGCTGTCGTCTCAGTAGGGCAGCGATCCGCTTGACGTTGGGAAGATCGGTTAGCATGCTCAAACTCCGTGCATCGCACGATTACCTTATGCTTGCACTTGCTTAAGGTGGGCATGGTTGGAAAGGGGAGGTGGCTGCAGTCTTTGATAGCGTGGCGGCAGGCCTTGCACATGCTGCCTTTGGGGTGGTGGATCATTGATTGCCCTCGACCTGGCGGCTGAGTCGCGCAGTGAGTAACGGCGACAGCGAGTATCCATCCACTCCGAACCAGAATCGGTTGCAACGTCTATCAGCTGTTTCCGGTATGTTTCGACTCCCATGGCCAGCTTGTCAGCTGATAAGCTTTGATTAAGGTAGCGTCGCATCACGTACTCTCATTGGATTGGCCGCGTAGCTTGGCTGAGGCGTCACGCATATCTACTGCAAATTCGCGCATACCTTACTAACATCAGGGTAATTGGGGTCTTTCGAGTGCCGGGCTTCGATGTGGCTGACAATATTTTCCAAGCATTCAGCCCATTGTTCGATTGCCTCAGTCTGCTTTATCGCGATTGCTTTAGCGAACTGATCAATATACTGCTCTTCAGTTGAGCCCCAGGAATTAACCAAGCATTCATCATCTGGGTAATCTTCGTCTGGCTCTCCCGGGACCATGAAGAACTTGTTTTCAATAGCATGCAGATACTTTGCAAAACGCCAGCAATTTTGAATATTCGTTACTATCACGCAGGTCTGGCGGCGAATATCGTGGCGAGCCGGAAAGCCTATGGTATCCACTACCGTTTCTGCATGCGCCGCCAGTTCGTCACGCTCGACCTTAACCTGCTCTAGCTCTTTTAGTGCGTCGGTATATTGTTGATCCATAGCCATTACGCGGCCCTCATCGAAACAAGCTGCCGACGCAGCTCCGCATTATCTGCTTCGAGTGCAGCAATACGCTCCGCTAATGTCCCATTTTCGGCAATTAATGCCGCTTTATTCGCTTCAGTCCTCATGTCGGGATGCTAACTGCTCGTTAATGGCCTCTGGGCTTTTTCAAGTGCTTGGTCCAAGTTTATCTCCGGTAACGATGTAACGGTCGCGGCTCGTCCGGCCAGTAGGCAGCGCTTGGTCAGGGCTTTCAATATGCCGCTCCCAGGTTTCCCGCGCTTCGGCTTTAGCCATCTTGGCGAGCATCAGTTTGCTGTAGTCTAGATAACCCATAACTTGCCTCGACTATTTCTAAGAAACCTCTATCATGCTGTCGCTACCTTAAGGATGTCTTACCTTGCGCTGCTCGTTATAAAGCCCTCGCTTTCGCGTGATACGGCCTGCGCTGGCTGGGCAGCGCCTTCCCCCGTCTGCTCATAACGTTGGCAAGTTAGCTGACCCAGCAGTGAGCCATTCGCCAGTGGGATTGCGGGCTATTGTCCATAGCTGTGTTTTCATTAGCCTTTTATCCTCGCGGTTGAATAGGTAACGCTGATCTCTGCTTCAATCGTGAACGTGTTATCGCATCGCTCGCATTCACGCTCTTGCTCTCTATTGACCATGCCGTCAATTTCTTCGCTTTCTGCTTCAAACTGTAAATCGCAATAGGGGCAGCGCGGATTATCCTCAAGGCGGTAATCAATCTCGTCTTGCTCTTTCGGCATCGCTGCAAGCGATTCCGTCTTTTCTGCCTCGTGCTCAATCTCGGCGCAAGGCTTGCATTGCCGGTCGTGTTTGCCGCCCCATGGGGATTCTGGTAACTGGCTTTGAGGCGACAAACGTCGTGCTTATCGCACTCGATATAGGTCATCCAATCGCGTGGTTTACCATTACATTCAGCGCAGCCGTTTACCCAGCACCATTGCCCGCCAATCAGCTCGGCAAATAAATGATGTTCAGGCGGACGCAGAACAACATCAGCGTTTTCTTCACTGGTGAATTGCTGGTCTTTGTAGTCTTTACGGAAAAGCTGAGTAGCTCCACTCCAGGTGCGCTTCATATCCGGCGTTAACAGCGGCTCGTTAATGAGAATTGGTGCCTGCATAATTTCCTCCAGACAAAAAGAAGCCCACTGGCGACGTACGTCATCACAGTGGTAGCCTTCGTTAATAAAAAAAGGGGAATCACATGGCTTTCCACAACCCTGACCCGAAAATGCGGGATATTGAAAAGCGCAATGCTGCCGCCCGTACCGCGCTGTATCGCAGAATATGGCGCGCTCTGCGCAAGGCAGTAATGGCGAAGTCTAAAAAGCCCCGCAATGCGAGGCGCTAGGCTCTACGTTTTCGGTATTTGAGCGCCCCGATCAGGCGTCAGTTAAAAGGGATTTCGTCGTCGAAGTCGTCATACTGCGCAGGATTGAGGGCGCCGTATGGCTGATGGTTATTTTGTGATGGACGCTGGTTATGCGGGGGCTGTTGTTAGCCTCCGTTGTTTGCTGGCGGATGGCCGTTGCCATGCTGTTTATTGGGCTTGAAGCACGACATGATTACCCTATCGCGGTTATCCGGATTAGGCACAATCCTGCCGGATTAAACCAGCGATGCAGAATGATGAACTCATTGCCGTCGTCGCTTTTCATCAGCGTGCCGACGTTTTGCCAGCGCGCTTTTGTCTGGCCTGATTATCGGTCTTGGTATTCGCCGGTTTTAACGGCAATGGGGTTTCGTAATTGGCAATAATGTGGCCATATCGAGATTCCTCTAAGTGTTTGGCGGGCATCTCTGGTAATCTCGCGCTATCGCGAGGTAGGAGATACAGATGAGAAAATTGCAATTAACTGCTGCGGCAGTTATCGCTGCAGCGCTGTCTGGTTGCGCGGTATACAGCGACGGCTATGGGTACGGCGGGCATCGTGACTACGAGCGGGGTTCGGGCGTCCCGAATGGGCATCTTCCGCCTCCCGGTGAATGCCGAATCTGGTACACAGATAGGCCACCTGGCCACCAGCCGCCTCCTGGCGATTGCCACAAGTTGCGATATCAGGTGCCACCTGGCGCTCGCCTGATACACGGCTAATTCTGGAAAAAAGCCCCTCGGGTGAGGGGCGAATGCAGGGAAATGGTCGGCATTCTCGGCCTCGACCGGGGCGCTGGGTCTCACTATCGCAGTTAGCGCGTCTTAGCTATCCTGAAGTTTCCACACACCAGGAGCTAAAAAAATGGCTGACACAATCACGGCACAATGCCCAGACTGCGGCAATACCGAACTCAGCATCCCTGATAACGATGATGAGCAAGTTGTTTGCGCCGCTTGCGACTCCGAAATAGGCACTAAGCGATCTTTCCTTGATAATCTAGATAAAATTGGCAAAGAGATTGGTGATGGCGTTTTGGGTGTCTTCGGTGCCAGTGGCAAGGGCATGAAGAACCGATAAGCGCCTCGCTTCGCACTTTGTTGGCCAGCTCGTGCAAGTCGTCATTACTGATCTGATCTGCCGTGCTGGCCGACTCAGTAAACTGGCTTTCGGGTGCGCCCTGGATATGACTAAGGCGCTTCCATTGACATGTCGTAGCCTTCACGCACTCCCCTTGGTCTCTCGCGTTCTCCACGCGTAGAACTGAAGGGACTCGTAACTGCCTGTTCCTAACTACTACCGAAGACGCCTTCCTAAGTTGCATGAGATTACTTTCCCTTTGGCGTTCCGGTTTCATGGAGCCCGTTGAATCTCCAGCTTTGCCACTACATGGCTGAGGTACACGAACTTACTTTTGCTTTGATAACCTGGCGATACCACTAAGTAAGGTATTGGACACTTGGTGTAAGAGGCCGGATGATAGGTTAAGTCATATCTGTTGGCAGCACGTGATCTCATTGCTTACTTTATTCAGGAGCAGTGAAATGGATATCAAATTACACAAGACAGCGACCACTACCCCACGCATCCGCCGCGAGATCCAGCTGGCACCCGCCTCGGTTAGCGATAGTGAATTGGCGCTGCGTTATCGTGTTTCTTGTCCCACGATTGCCCGGTGGGTGCTACCGAGAGACGCAACATGATCTGTCACGTTGTAACTGGCTGTACAACCACATCAATGCACCATCAGCCTCCGGTGGGCGCAATGAAGCAGTGTCAGGCTGATAGGCCCGAATTATTTTGGAAGGTGTAATCAATCATGCGGGCCCCGACATCAGCAGGCTAGCGGGTTACTGCATAAACCAGCCGTGGCTTACTACCAACGACTGACCGGTCATCACATTGCTCTCGGCGCCCGCAAAGAATAGTACGGCATCGGTCACATCGTCAGTGGTAGTGAATTGCCCATCCACGGTGTCTTTAAGCATGACGTTTTTGATCACTTCTTCTTCAGTGATACCCAGCTCTTTTGCTTGCTCAGGGATCTGTTTGTCTACCAACGGCGTGCGCACAAAACCTGGACATACCACGTTGGACGTCACGTTGTACTCTGCTCCTTCCTTGGCCAGCACCTTGCTGAGGCCGATCAGGCCATGCTTGGCGGTGACATAGGGCGCCTTGAGCTTAGAGGCCTCTTTAGAGTGGACCGAGCCCATATAAATTACACGGCCATAATTGGCGGCGTACATGTGCTTTAAGCAGGCTCGCGTAGTAAGGAATGCGCCGTCAAGATGGATGGACAGCAGCTTTTTCCAGTCTTCAAACGGAAAGTCGACCAGCGGATGCACGGTCTGGATACCTGCGTTACTGACCAGGATGTCAATCTTGCCGTACTTGGCAATGACCTCATTCACCGCCTTTTCGACTTGCTCTTCGTCGGTGACGTTCATTGCCACCGCAAACGCATCGGCGCCCGAGGCCTTGATCTCTTCGGCAGTGGCCTTGGCGGCATCTAGGTTGAGGTCAGCGATGATAGGAGTACCACCCTCGGCAGCAAAACGAATGGCAATTTCCTTGCCGATGCCGCTGGCAGACCCAGTAATAAGACCAATTCTGTTGTCAAAACGCGCCATGGTATACTCCTTTTAAGTGTTGGAAGTGCCATCAAGATAATCAAAAACAACCTGACCCAAGCCAAGGACCAGGTTGGCGATGCAGTGAGTGGCTGAAACCACGCCAAGAACCGGCAGATAAGCAGCATATAATCTCGCTGATCACTGTGGTAGACAACACTCCATCATGGCAAATTACTAAAGGCCACTACTTCAAACGGTAAACAACGGCTTTCAGAAGAGAGGAAGTATGATTTGCTTAATCTTCCGTCTCTTTTGTAAACGTTTTGACGCGTCTTTCTGTCCACCACATCCAGATAATCGAAATAAGTGTTACCGCGAAGCACAGCATCCATACGGTGGTGGCGATGCCTGTCAGGTCGACGAGGGCGCCAAACATGATAGGTAGTAGAAAACCTCCCAGGCCGCCTGCAAGGCCGACAATGCCGGATACCAAACCAAGGTTTTCCTGGTAGTCATTGGCAAGATACTTAAAGACAGAAGCTTTACCAATTCCCCACGCAATGCCCACTACAAATAGCGCGGTAGTGAAAAGCCACACGGGTATGCCAAATCCAAACTCCACGCGAGCCCCATTGGCAGCGCCTTGAACGCTATAGTAAGTCTCTGGATAGGACATGATAAAGAGCGCAATTAGACTCGCCCATAAGCATGTCCAGGTCACGGTGTGGGCGCCGAAACGATCCGATAACCAACCGCCGAATGCGCGAATAATGCCGGAAGGCAAGACGAAAATAGTGGCAATCACGGCAGCTAATTGAATGCCAAAGCCATATTCATTCATGTAGTAACGGGTAAGCCATAGCGAGACGCCGACATAGCCGCCGAACACCACCGAGTAGTATTGACAATACTTCCAGACTTTTGGGTCGTTGATAACGTTGAGCTGCTCACGCAAGGAGCTACGTTGTGTATTGCGATGGCTCGGGTCAGTAAACGAGAAGAACCAAAAGAAAGCGGCAGTTGTGAGCATGATAATCGCATACAGATTGGGTACCGCTTGCCAGCCAAGCATAACGATAACGGTAGGGGCTATGTATTTGGTAACAGCGGCACCCGCATTGCCCGCCCCAAATACCCCCATTGCCAAGCCTTGGCGATCTTTTTCAAACCACTTTGCCGTATAAGTGATACCAACCGAAAAAGCTCCCCCGGATAGGCCGATAAAAGCGCCTAGTATTAATAACTGCCAATAAGCGGTAGCGAACTGCACCAGCCAGATAGCGGGCACAATAACCAAAAGCACAATAAAGAAAACCGGACGCCCGCCGTAACGGTCTGTCATGGAGCCCAAGGGCAAGCGGGCGAGAGCACCGGTAAGAATAGGAATAGCCGTTAAAATGCCAAACTGCGTTCCGTTAAGTGCTAATTCCTCGGCAATAGGAACGCCAATTTCACCAAACATGGTCCAGACCATAAAGCACATGGTGAACGCAAAGGTGTTGGCAATGAGTACTGCATTCTGCTTAAAACGATGGGTAGCCATGATGCCCCCTGAGTTTTCGCGTCAATAGGATAGATAGCATTGATATCCAGGTCCCCAATTTAATTGGCATCAAACCACTATGGATTACGCACATAGGCATTTTTGCGCAGGTAGAACCACCAGTTGATCAGCAGGCAAACCAGGTAAAAAACGGCAAAACCATACATGGCTACTTCAGGTGAGCCTGCACGAATTTGATCCCCCAGCACAACGGGGGCAATAAACGAGCCGTAACCAGCAATAGCCGCTGTCCAACCCAGTACCGGACCCTTTTTCTGCGCGTCAAAAATAAAGCCAATACTGCGAAATGTAGAGCCGTTGCCGATGCCGCTGGCGGTGAAGAGCACCATAAACAGCAGCATGAATAACCAGAAGTATTGGTTAGGATCGGTGGCGTTGTACGCCAGCATCATGACGTAACCCGCCCCGGCTGATGCAAAGACCATTACCACCGTGATGATTTGTGTGACCAGTGAGCCACCGAATTTGTCAGCTACCCAGCCACCGATAGGGCGTACCAGCGCACCTATAAAAGGGCCTATCCATGACCACGTAAGCGCGCTGGGCGCATCCGGGTTGGCGATTCGAGTAATGCTGCCATCGGCCGCTACTTCGGCCATATTGCCGAATATAATCGTGATTGAAAGGGGAAGAGCCGCTGAAAAGCCAATAAATGAGCCAAAGGTGACGATGTAAAGTAGCGTCATTGCCCACGTGTGTTTATCACGGAAAATCGTAAACTGTTTTTGGATGTTAGGTTTGATTTGTTCGCCAGGTATAAGGCGCAGCATGATCAGAGTGACAATGACGGTGCAGGGCAGAGTCAGCCACATATTTAGCCAAGACAGCGCCACAAGGCCAAGGAATGTCGCAATAATACCGACACCATAAAGCCCCAGTATCTTGCCAAATGCCTGTAGCGGGGTGCCTGGGTCGGGGCTAATAGGGCGCAAGTTGTTCATGCCAAACCAGCCAGCAAAGGCTAAAGGGATGAGAAAGAGCACCCAGATAAACGCCGCATTCTGTATCCAGGTAAGGGTGCCCGCCTCAATCCGGCCAATCAAGGTTCCGCTTGTGTTTTGAAGCTCCATGGGGCCGCCCGCAAGAACACCAAAAAGGCCGACAGTCATCACCAGGGGAACAAGGATTTGCATGGTGGTGACACCAAAATTGCCAAGCCCTGCGTTCATTCCCAGTGCGTAGCCTTGCTGTTTTTTGGGATAGAAGCTCGAAATATTACTCATGGAACAGGCAAAGTTTCCTCCGCCAATACCTGATAACAGGGCCAGTGCCTGAAAAATCCAGAAAGGCGTGTTCGGATTCATAAGCGCGAACCCAGTGCCTGCTGCGGGTATGATCAGCAATGCTGTGGTGAGAAAAACCGTATTACGTCCCCCCGCTAAACTAAGCATAAATGCCGCAGGAATACGTAATGTTGCGCCCGCCAGCCCCGCAGTAGCGGTAAGGGTAAAGAGCTGGTCAGTGGTGAAAGGAAAGCCCAGGTTTTGCATCTGGGTGGCGATCATGCCCCACATCATCCATACCGCAAAGCCTACCAGAAGGCTCGGAATAGAAATCCATAAATTGCGGTTTGCAATGTGCTTTCCTTCGTTTTCCCAGAAGCCGGAGTCTTCGACATCCCAGCGTTCAATGTCAGCATTTTTTCTGGCCATCATGTACCCCCTTGTAGAAAAGTGCCGCATAGCACTGCTTATACGAAAGATACGCGCTAGCAAGCAGAGGGGGAATGAGGCAGGTCAATGGATGGGAACTCTCAAGTACCTCTTACGAGGTATGTATGCTGAGTATCTAATGTATTGTTTTTAAAAGTTTTAATGATGCGTTTGGTGGTGTAATAAATGGCAATAAGTGGAAGTTGGATTTTAAGGGGTATCCACTCATGGCAGGCTTTCAGCTACTTATTGAGGCCTTCTTGTACGGCCCAAACAGCCGCTTCCACGCGCGAGCGCAGGCTTAGCTTTTTGAGCAGGTGCTTAACATGTACCTTGACGGTGCCTTCGGTAATATCAAGCTTGCGGGCAATGAGCTTGTTCGACATGCCTGCGGCTAATTCGGCAAGAATCTCTTTTTCGCGCTGAGTAAGCGCATTAATAGACGGTTTCGTAGGGAGTGAACGCTGGTTGCGCAATGCTTGGGCAAGTAGCGCTGTTAAATTTTCGCTAATGGCCATGCGGCCTTTGGCAGCCTGGCGCAGTTGATGAATCATATCCTCTGGCTCCATGTCCTTTAACAAGTAGCCATCGGCCCCGCCACGCAGTGCATCGACCACGTCGTCTTCCTGATCTGACACGGTATACATAATGACGCGGCCTGCATAACCTTCTTCGCGCAAATGTTTAAGTGTTTCCAGGCCATCCATCTCGGGCATATTGAGATCCAGCAGTACCATGTCTGGATCAAGCGTAATGGCTTGATGGATGCCTTCACGGGGGCTTCCTGTTTCAAATACCAATGCCAGATCATCTTCCATTTCCAGTAATTGACGTACGCCTCGTCGTAGCAATGGATGATCATCAATTACGATAAGTGTGGCGGGCTCGTCGTAAATTTCGCTAGCCATATTCAAGTACTTCCTTCCTTGATAAGACGTTCGGTCAACGGGGTAAAGCACAGATAAACGCCTGTGCCTCCTTCCGGTCGATTATTGAAATGGAGGTCGGCATTAATGTTATTGGCTCGATCACGCATGATCACTAGCCCGTAGTGCATGGGGGGGGACTGATCATCCTGTAGGCCTATACCGTCATCTTCAATCGCCAAGTGCAGTGTTGCCTGATCAAATACCAAGCTAACGTGTGCCCAGTGAGCTTTGGCATGCTTATGTGTATTGGCGAGTGCTTCACGCGTGATTTGCAGCAGGTGTATTTCTTCACTTGCGCTAAGTAAGTGAGGCGGCAGGCGGTAGGTTAGCTCGACCGGGAACCCAAGCCGCTGGCTAAACTCTTTGATGGTTTGCTGTAGTGCGGGCTGAAGGCCTGGCTTATCCAAACTAAGCCGGAACGTGCTTAATAGCTCACGGAGCTGGCGATAGGCGCTATTCAGCCCTTCACGTAAATCGCTGGTCACGCCACGTTGTTGCTCGGCGGAAAATTGCTTCGCCTGCATGCGTTCCAAGCGGGTTACCTGCATCTTTAAATAAGACAGTGACTGGGCGAGTGAGTCATGAAGCTCACGGGCAATAATCGTGCGCTCGTTGACAAGAGAAAGCTGTTGCTCTTCTTCAATACGCTTCTGTAAAAAGATAGCTGTGGCCAGGTTGTCGGTAAGCGTATTGAGTAGCTGCTGCTTCGATGCGTTGATGGGCGCAGAGTAGCCCACGGTAAGGGAGCCAAGAATCTCCTCGCCAACCGCAACGGGCAGCACGATCGCTTCGGCATTGCGAGCAATCGCATTGCCTCGTTGCGGCTCCAGGCAGGCAAGGCAGTTTAAGTCTCGACAATAGAGAGGCCGCTCGGATGAGTGGGTCGCCAAAATTGCCATATCAGTATCGTCATGCTCGCTGCGCAGCGAAAGCACGATCGGGCCGATATCCAGTAAGTCTTCAAGCTCGCGTAAGATAGGTGCCGTGCTGGCGCAAAGGTCATTGCCGCCCCCATAAAGCGTACGGCTTCCATTGTGAATGATCTGGAGAGCGCGATTGTGGCGTTTAAGTTCTGCCTGCTTGCGAGATACACGCGCTTCCAACGCCTGGTAACGCGTATCCAGCCTCGCTGCCATCTGATCAAAAGCGCGCCCAAGCTGGCCTAGCTCATCGTGGCTGGAAAAATTAGAGCGATACTGGAAGTTGCCATGGCCCGCTTCTCGGCTCAGGACTCTAAGCTGGCGAAGCGGCGTCACCAGATTATGCCGAATATCGTAGAGCGCAATGAAAAGCAGCACACCAATCAAAAGGAAAAAAAGCAGCTGCAGAGAACCCAGTAAATGCATCTTGGATTTAGTGCTGCTTTCAAGTGTCGAGACATACTGGTCAATATGATGAATAAGATTATTCAGCGCTACTCTGGCTTGTGCTACATCATTGCTACTACCATGAATAGCATCATCAAGCAGGGGGATTAAGGTGTTATGCCACAGCGCTTTTAGCCCAGCAAGCTGCTCTTGAAGCACCTCATCATGGGTGTAGTGATACCCAACGGCGAGTGCTGGGCCTTCCAGTTTCGCGGTAAGCTGATCAGTCAGTTGGTTAACGTTTTGTTGAGACCCGTTTTGCGTTTGGGTCAATGGGCCCAAGGCTTCAGAAAGCTGAGCGCTGTTCAAGCGTAATGAGCCCGCGACATTAATCGCCGCTGCATCACCCTGGCTATTTTGGGCAACCATCATGGTGACGCCGATGCTGAGAACGGTCATCCCCGTGATGGCCAGGAGGTAAGCAGTAATACGAGCTACAAGAGAGTGGCGTAAGAGATTCATGCGACTCCCATGGATTTAAAAAGAAGGGGTCTTAAAAACCTGAATTCAACTAATAAGTGCAGCACCTGCGGTTTCTAGTGCTCCTGAATATTCTCCTAAAAACACCTGGGCTGGGGTTCGATATCT
>NZ_JBQSXT010000017.1:0-82550 GCF_052378605.1 Halomonas sp. AOP27-A1-41 | reverse complement strand
ATTTCATGCGCGGGGGATCTGCTTGCCGTCGATGTTCTAACACCAGACAACACACCTCATCTGTTTGATGAAATCACCGATTTCTACAGCACCACCGATATTGTCAGCGCTAACCTGGAATCCACCGTTGACAAGAACAGTCTCGTGGGGCGCACCCAAGCATCGGGACAACCGGCGCGTATGAATACCACTGAGACAATGTTCCAGAAGTTTCGCAACGAAGCAAAAATCAACTATTTCAGCACGGCGACCAACCATGCCATGGACTGGGGCGAACAGGGTGTACTTGCCACCCTCGATGTGCTCAAAAAATCAGGCGCCTACTATTCTGGCACTGCCGCAAGCCAGGCTGAACAGGATGATGTCGTCGTGATTAATAAAAACGGCATCAAAGTTGCCTTGCTGGCATACACCTTCGACCTCAATGGTTACGAAAAAGATATTCCCGCCGATATGCCCTATCTGATTAATATCGTTCGGTTCAATGATGCTAATCCAGCCCCTGATTACTCACTGATTGAGAAGCAGGTGGTGGCAGCGAAAGCGAAGGGCGCGGACTGGATTATCGCCTACTGCCACTGGGGGTGGGAGTTTGAGATGTACCCGCATGTGAATATCAGAGAAGCCGCCCACAAGGTGATTGACTGCGGTGTTGACACCATTCTTGGCAATCACGCCCATGTCAGCCAGTCAGCGGAACTTATCCCGCGCGAAGGCAAGCAAGATGCACTGGTGGTTTACGCGTTCGGTGACTTCGTCAGCTATCACCCGGAAAGCCGCAATTCAAAGCTTGCCTATATTGTTAAATTCGACATCGTGAAGGTCTACGATGCTATAGAATTGGCTAACCTTCAGGCCCTACCCATTTATATTGTCAATGAGAAGCTTGGTGGTGATCGCTACGACTGCCGTATCGTCAAATTTTATGACGTTTTGAAAAACCCGGATGAGTACGGCCTAACCGAGCTGGAGAAAAGCCAGCTGCCGCATTTGGAAGAAAAAGTGTGGCACGCGGTACTCTCGCCACTTGCGAGGCTCGGTACACGTTAGAAGCGAACGAAAACGTAGAGTAATAGGCGGATCACACTGAACATTATGCTAACCAGCAAACCATTCTCGCCCCTAAAGGTTGGATACTTCATCCAACCTTTAGGGTATTGCCGTAAGAGCATTCAACGAACCGCTTGATACCAGACAGCAGTGGTCTACTCCACAGTCACGCTTTTCGCCAGGTTACGCGGCTGATCGACATCGGTGCCTTTAAGCACTGCGACGTGGTAGCTCAAAAGCTGGAGAGGAAGCGTATATAAAAGTGGTGCCAAGGCTTCGTGAATATGCGGCAGCTCAATGACTCGGATATTGTCATGCGGCTTGATACCCACGTTCTCATCGGCAAATACAAATAGCTGGCCGCCCCTGGCACGGACTTCCTGCAGGTTGGATTTTAGCTTTTCCAACAGGTCGTCATTGGGTGCGACGGAAATCACCGGCATCTCGCTATCTACCAGCGCCAGCGGGCCGTGCTTAAGCTCACCGGCTGGGTACGCTTCTGCGTGTATATAGGAGATTTCCTTAAGCTTAAGCGCGCCTTCCAGTGCAATCGGGTAGTGCGCACCACGGCCCAAGAACAGCGCATGGTGCTTTTCAGCAAACGCCTGGGAGAGCTGCTCAATCTGGCTGTCCAGGGCCAGTACTTGTTGGCAAATATCAGCAAGCGAATGCAGCGCCTTCACAATACCTGCATGCTCTTCCTGCCCCTTCGCTTTGCTTATCGCCAGCGTCAGAAGCAATAGTGCTACCAACTGAGTGGTAAACGCTTTTGTGGAGGCAACGCCAATTTCCGGGCCTGCGCGGGTCATCAGGGTCATATCTGATTCACGCACCAGGGAGCTTCCCGGCACGTTGCAAATAGCTAGCGAACCGACATAGTTCAAGGTCTTGGCAAAACGTAGTGCCGCCAGCGTGTCAGCGGTTTCACCCGACTGGGAGAGCGTTACGAACAGCGTATCGGAAGGTACGACCGGGTGGCGGTAACGATACTCGGAGGCCACCTCAACCTGTACCGGCACGCCTGCATAACGTTCAAGCCAGTAGCGGGCCACCATGGCTGCGTGATAGCTGGTACCACAGGCAATGATATGGACCTGGCGGGTTTTCTGGAAAAGCGCTTGAGCATCAGGACCAAAGCTCTCGACCAACACACTGTCCGCGCTCAAACGCCCTTCCAGGGCCGCCTCAATCACGGTGGGCTGCTCGAAGATTTCTTTAAGCATGTAGTGGCGATAATTGCCTTTGCTGGCAACACCATCACCATGCTCAAAAACGTGTACCGACCGTGTTACTGAGCTGCCATCTTTATCGACAATCCGGATAGAACCCTTTTCACTTAACTCGACCACATCGCCTTCTTCCAGATAAATAAAGCGATCCGTTACTTGTAGCAAGGCAAGCGGGTCTGAGGCTAAAAACGCTTCCCCCATACCCACACCTACCACCAGCGGGCTTCCCTGACGTGCACCTACTACTATGCCCGGCTCCTTGACACTCATAACGCCCAGCGCATACGCCCCACCCAGACCATTCACAATTTGCTGGGTTGCCTCAAACAAGCTGAGGCCACTCTGCAACTTGTCCGCTAGCAAATGCGTAATGACTTCGGTGTCGGTTTCCGAGCTAAACGTATAGCCACTTGCCTGCAGCGTCTCTTTTATATATTCGTAGTTTTCAATAATGCCGTTATGCACCACGCTGACGCTGTCACCGCTATGGTGCGGGTGGGCATTGGCTTTTGAAGGCTTTCCGTGAGTTGCCCAGCGCGTGTGAGCAATCCCTGACGCTCCCGGCAGCGGTGCACTATTCAGCTCGTTCTCAAGGGCTGCGACCTTACCCACTGCGCGATGACGAGTAAGCTGGTTATGATCGTTCAACACCGTCATGCCCGCTGAGTCGTAACCGCGATACTCCAGGCGCTTAAGCCCTTCCAACAGTATGTCTTGCACGTTACGTTGCGCTACAGCAGCGACGATGCCACACATAAACCGTTCTCCCAGGAAAATTAAAGTAGCGATGTACCGCGCGTTTACTTGCCAGCTTTAACAGGACGCACCCAATCGGCCTTTTCCAGCTGCTTGCCTCGCGTCACCGCCAAGGCATGCTCACGGACATCTTTTGCTATGGTGGATCCAGCGCCTATGGTTGCACCTATCCCCACACTAACCGGGGCTACCAGTGCGCTGTTAGAGCCAATAAAGGCATAATCGCCGATCTCAGTGTGATGCTTATTAGCGCCGTCATAGTTGCACGTAATTGTGCCCGCACCAATATTAACGTCACGCCCCAAGCGGGCATCGCCAACATAGCTTAAGTGGTTAATTTTGCTGCCCTCGCCTACCTCAGCGTTTTTGGTTTCTACAAAATTGCCCACCTTGGCATTAACCGCCATGCGCGTACCGGGGCGCAGGCGCGCATAAGGCCCCACTTGGTTATGGCCAGCCATCTTCGTTTGATCAATAACAGTGTGGCTATCAATGCTACTTTCAGCACCGATGGCACTGTTTTTGATCACGCAGTAAGGCCCTACACTAACGCCATCACCCAGCGTCACGTCACCTTCAAAAATGCAGCCCACGTCAATAAACACGTCGTGACCACAGGTGAGGCTTCCGCGCACGTCGATCCTTGCAGGATCAGCCAGTGCCACGCCCTGCTCCATTAACAGGTCCGCTTGGCGCGCCTGGTAAACGCGTTCTAACCGCGCCATTTGGGCACGATTATTAACCCCTTCTACTTCAACGGCGTGAGCTGGCTGCTCGGTGCAAACTTTAATCCCCTCTTTAGCCGCCATTTCGATCACATCGGTCAGGTAGTATTCACCCTGAGCATTGTCAGCGGAAAGCTTAGGCAACCAACGCGCCAGTTGGGCACTGGTCATCGCCATGATGCCGGTGTTGCACTCGGTGATCGCACGCTCGGCGTCATTGGCATCTTTTTGCTCTACAATCGCCACCGCATCGCCCGCCGCATTGCGCACAATACGGCCGTACCCCGTTGGATCGTCCAGCGTAACCGTCAGCAGCCCCATCTGTTGTTCGTTCACATGGGCCAACAGCGCTGTCAGCGTTTCACTTTGAATGAGCGGTACATCGCCATACAGTATCAAAACAATGCCGTCACCCAGTTCATTCAATGCTTGAGCAGCGGCATGCCCCGTGCCTTTCTGCTCTTCTTGCACGGCAAACGTGACGTTTTCATCCGCCAATGCGTGACGCAGCTGCTCTGCGCCGTGACCAATGACGACCTGCGTACGTGCAGGGCTTAGGCTCGCCGCGGTTTCCAACACGTGCGACACCATGGGTTTGCCCGCCAAGGAGTGAAGCACCTTCGGCATGTGTGAGCGCATCCGCGTGCCTTTACCCGCTGCGAGAATCACTACATCTAGCACTTTTTGCATTCTCATTACCCTTCTTCTGTATGATGCACGTTAGGAGACGCCCACTGACCAATACCGCTTTCATTGATGAGTTCTTCGCCAAACTCATCAACAAAAGCAGGGCTTGCAATACTCTGCCACTGGTCGCCATCGCGGATCAGCATTAATACACTCAGATTCTGCGCAACGGCCACTTCCATACCGGTATCGCTACCTTCTACCAATAACGCGGTGGCCCAGGCATCGGCCCAAGCGTTGGATGGATGGAAAACCGATACCGATGCAAGATTATGCGAGACAGGCCGCCCGGTACGTGGATCAATGGTATGTGAAAAGCGCTGCCCATCAGCCTCAAAGTAATTGCGGTAATCCCCTGAGGTCGCTACCGACATATCGTGAAGAGGCACAATATGCTGTGCTTGTGGCACGCTACTTTGCGGTGTTTCAATGCCTACGCGCCAAGGCGTCTCTCGATCATCACGATAGCCGTGCGCCAGCATATCTCCCCCCAGGTTGATTAAATAACCCTCTATCCCTTGCTGATTTAGGTACGCTGCCACGCGGTCGGTTGCATGCCCCTTGGCGACACCGGAAAGATCCACATAAACATCACGCTCACGGCGCGCCTGCATGGCCTGAGTATCGATCGCTACAGCATCAAAGCCCACTTCGGCCAAGCGCTCGGCCAACTGGTGCTCCGAAGGGGCTTCTTGCGGGCGAGCCTCAGGACCAAAACTCCATAAATTGACCAGACCACCAACGGTCATATCAAACGCGCCGTTACTTTGTTCAGACACCGAGCGGCTTATCGCCAGTACTTCAATTAGCTCGTTGGAAAGTGGCTGCCACTCATTAAGCGGCGCCTGGTTAAACAGGCTTAGTTCAGAGTCATCTTTATACGTCGACATGGACACATCAACACGTTCAAGCTCTTCCAAAAAACCGGCTTCCAGATGGCTGGCTTGCTCCTGGGTTAGCGGGTCACTAATGGTTACCTGATAAAACGTGCCAAAGATGCCGCCCTCTAAACGGACAGGCGACTCCAAAGGACGATCTTTTTCCGAACAGCCAACCAACAGTAACAGCGACATAATGCATACCGCTTTTACTGTTAACCGTATTGATTCAGGCATAAATAGGGTCATGAGCTTACTCTACATGTAAAAAAACCAGAGGAGCCACGCACCAAACAGTACGCGATAAACAACAAAAGGCTGCATCCCCATTTTTTTAATAATAACGAGGAAATAGTGAATACACAGGTACGCAATAACACCGGACAATAGCGTTCCGGCCGCCATGGATAGCCAATCGACTGACTGGGGCTGATGTAAAAGTTCAACGGCTTCTAACCCACCGGCTAGTACGATTACCGGGATGGAAAGTAAAAAGGAGAACCGCGCAGCCCCTTCACGACTCATACCTACCAGAAGGGCGGCGGTGATGGTAATCCCTGACCGTGATGTGCCCGGAATGAGCGCCAACGCTTGGGCGCCGCCAATGATCAGCACATCTTTTAGCTGCATTTGGTATTCACTGCGGGTACCGCGTTTTTTCCAGTCGGCGTACCCCAGTAACAGGCCAAAGCCAATCAGGCTGAGCGCGATGATAACCGTGGAGCGCATATACACCGAGATAACATCACGAAGCAGAAAACCGATGATACACACAGGCAGCGTGGCAAGCGTGACCCAGATCGCGAGCCTGGCATCTTTATTGATCCCCCGGCCACGCAGCGCTGCCAGGCTGCTCGCTATCATTTGCCAAATTTCATGCCGGAAATAGACCACTACCGCGCTTAAACTGCCCAAGTGGAGCGCGACATCAAAAGCAAGCCCTTGGTCCTCCCAAGAGGTTAATACGGGTACTAAAATCAAGTGCGCCGAGCTTGAGACAGGTAAAAATTCCGTTATCCCTTGCACAGCGGCAAGTACCACTATTTGGAGCCACTCCATGGGTCATCCTATACATCAAAAGGGTGGTTGAATGACAATGGCGCATAAGGATACACCTCCATTAGGGGATTGTCCGCCATGGCTGCCATCGTTTTGTATTGCGTATTAGCCTGCTTAGAACAAAGGGCTTAAGAGATCATATTGCAGTGCGCTACAATAATGCTTTATTGAAAGCGCTCCCTTGTCAGGTATTCCATGACTCAGACCGTTGAAACGCCAGTGGTTCCCAACCACGAGCTAGATAATCAGGAAGCCAAGCGCGTCACCTATATCGGTGCCTGGTTGGATGGTGTGCTTAGTATTGTCAAAGTGGTGGTCGGTTTTTGGGTGGGTTCTGCCGCACTGATTGCCGATGGCATCCACTCGCTCTCCGACTTAATCACCGATGGTTTTGTACTGGCCGCCATTCATTACGGGCGTCAGGAGCCCGACAACGACCATCACTATGGTCACGGGCGCATCGAAACACTCACCACGCTGCTGTTGGGTAGCGTACTGATCTTTGTGGCAGGCGGTATTGCCTGGTCAAGCCTGGAGCGCTTGTTTAGCGGCACAGAAGTCACCGCGCCTGGCATCGTGGCGATTGTGATTACGTTTATTGCGCTGATCAGTAAAGAGTGGATTTTTCGCTACACCATGCGCGTCGCCAAGCGGGTAAAATCCAAACTGCTGGAGGCTAACGCCTGGCACTCCCGTAGCGATGCCCTTTCTACTGCGGTGGTGCTGGTCGCACTGATTGGTGCTCAGTTTGGCTTGGGCTGGCTGGATGCCGTTGCCGCCATTGTGGTTGGCCTGCTGGTAGGCAAGGTTGGCTGGGATTTACTCTGGGAGTCTGCGCGGGAATTAGTCGATACCGCACTGCCTGAAGACACCCAGCGCCAAATGCACGACGTAGCCTGTAGCGTACCGGGCGTGGATAGCGTGCATGACCTTCGTACTCGCCAGTCGGCAGGCTGGGTAATGGTGGATTTGCATGTCGTGGTCGGGCCTAAAATCACCGTTTCAGAAGCCCATGAGATAGGTAATGAGGTCAGCCGCCGTTTACGCCATGAGTTTCCGCTACTCACCGACGTTATTTTCCATGTTGACCCTGAAGATGACGCTGGAGAAGGGGACCCCAGCCGAATGCCTGGCCTGCCACTACGCCCGGAAGTTGAGGCCGCGCTTGACCAACGCTGGTACGCGCATCCGGTGTGGCGCACGTTAAACGAGCTTCAACTGCACTATCTGGATGACAAAGTGTCCGTATCGCTGATTATCGGCGATGCGGTACATCAGCCCCCGCAATGTTTGGCTAGCCAGCTCAAAGCGCTCGCCAGTGATATCGAGTGGCTCGGTCATGTGGAAGTCATGTTTATCACCCGAGCGGCCAGTAGCGCGATGCGCTAGCCGTTCGCTAAACGCCAAATACTCAACCACCTGACGGGCCTTATGGTTTCAGTACGTAATGAATGCGCTTAACCTTACCTTGTTTGAAAGGCTCAACGCCGCCGCTGACACCCCTGCCTGGCTGGTCATGTTTGCTCATGGATGCGCCGTTGAATTGATGTGGCTACTACCTGCGCTGCTGGTAGTCGGTTGGCTGCGCGGCGGTGAACAGCTCAAGCAGCCACTGCTGGAGGCACTGATAGCGACGCTGCTGGCCTTAGCGATAAGTGGCATCATCGGGATGCTGTGGCCGATGCCCCGGCCCTTTGCGGTACCGGTAGGCACTACGTTAATGGCCCATGCGCCAACCCCAGCCTTTCCCAGTAATCATCTAACGATCATTCTAACCATGGCCTTTAGCTTGATGCTGCACCGCTACACCCGACGTATCGGCAGCCTTCTTCTGCTCTTGGCCATTCCCGTCGGCTGGGCAAGAATTTTTTTGGGCGTCCACTTTCCCCAGGACATGGCAGGCGCTGCCCTTTTGTCAGCCGTTATGGCTGTGCTGGTGGGTTTCAATCGCGCCTGGCTAGTGCTACCGGTTTATGAGCACGTCGCCAAGCGCCTTTATCACTGGCTGTTCGCGCCGCTTATCCGCCGTGGCTGGGTGAAGCGCTAACCGGCTGTTCGCTATAAGCTAGTAAGAATTACTGTTGCAATAGAGAAGTAAATCAATACCCCGGTGGCATCAATCAAGGTGGTGACCAGCGGCGCTGAGGCAGCTGCCGGGTCGACCTTGAAGCGCTCCAGTACAAACGGCAGGCACATGCCTAACAGACTGCCAAACAGTACGATAGTGACCATACTGAGGGAGACAATAATAGCGACTTCGTTGCCTGCTCGCAGTATCCCGATAGGGGCAACGGCGATGGCCATGGTCAGCCCCAGGGAGCCAGCTACCAACAGCTCACGGCCGAGCATTTTGCTCCAGTCCTTAACGCCTACATCACCGGTTGCCATACCGCGAACCATCAGCGTTGCCGCCTGAGCGCCTGCGTTACCGCCACTACCAATCAACAAGGGCAGAAAGAATACCAGCGCCACTTGGGCGGCAATAATATCTTCAAAGTGAGCAATACCCGCGCCAGAAAACAAGTTGGCAAAAACCAGTACTACCAGCCACGTCACCCGTTTACGGTACAGGCTCCACAGCGATACACGGCTAACGCCATCTTCCAACTGGCCAATCGACATCCCCTTGTGGATATCTTCGGTGGCTTCCGACTCCGCCACGTCCATCGCATCATCGTGAGTAACGATACCCACCATACGGTTTTCGGCATCAATCACCGGCAGTGCCAGAAGATCATAACGAGCCACGATACGAGCTACTTCTTCCTGCGCTTCGTCCACAGCGGTGCTGATCACATCCTTGATCATGATGTCGTCAACCAACGCGCCGGGCCTGGCAATCATCAGCTGACGCAGGGACATCGTGCCAATCAGCCTGCCATCGTTGTCCAGGATATAGAGCTGATAGACCGTCTCTGCATCCGGAGCGGTCTGGCGTACGCGCATCATTGCCTGAGACACCGTCATGCCACTGGCTATCGCCACATAGTCAGAGGTCATAATGGCGCCTGCAGTACCTTCCTCGTAGCCTGCCAGCCGCTTGAGGTCTTCCCGCTCCTGATGTGCCATGCGCCGTAACAGCGCTTCTCGGCGATCCTCATCCAGAAGATTGAACAGGTCCACCCGTTCGTCAGAGCCCATCTCTTCCAACAGCTTAAGTACCTGGGTGTCCTTTAGCTCACCCACGACTTCCAGCTGGCTTTCACCTGGCAAGTAGCCAAGCACATTAGCGGCGCGTTCTGTAGAAAGTATATCGAGCACTGAAAGCGCTGCGGACAGCTCTTCGTCCTCCTCGATAAGCTCTTCAAGCACCTCACCAATATCTGCCGAACGAACTTCGGCCAATCGTTCGGATAATAGCTCTTTTTTCGGTTCCTCTTTGACCAGCTCGTCCAGCAGCTCGGTTTTTAATTCCTGCAAGATTTCATCGTTCAATGACATCGCGTTCTCCTTCTCTGCAGACGAGTCAGTGCTGACAAGCATTATGCTACTAAATGCTTATGACAAGTGTACCAGACAAAAAAAACGCCCCTTAAACCCTAACGGGTTCAAGGGGCGTTTTATTCACGCTTACCGCGTAGTGTTAGCCTTTACCTGCCTTTTTGCGCAGCTGCTGGATCGTACGCAGCTGTGCAACGGCTTCGGCAAGTTCAGCGGAGGCACGGGTATAATCCAGCTCCGATGACTTCTCATTAAAGGCTTTCAGCGCTTCCTGACGCGCTTCTTCGGCAGCGGCCTCATTGAGGTCGCTGGCCCGCGTCGCGGCGTCAGCAAGGATCGTCACGACATCCGACTGAACTTCCATAAAGCCGCCGGAGACAAAGAAGTGTTCCTCCTTGCCACCATCGTGGATCACCCGTACAGGGCCCGGCTGAAGCTCGGTCAGCAGCGGGGCGTGACCCGGCAAAATGCCCAAGTCACCCATCATCCCGGCAGCTACCACCATCTCGATACTGCCCGAGAAGATAGACTCTTCAGCGCTGACGATATTGCAAGTGAAGCTATTCGCCATAGCGAATCCCCCTAATAAACGGGATTACTTCTTCATCTGATTGGCTTTTTCGACCGCTTCGTCGATGGAGCCAACCATGTAGAAGGCCTGTTCGGGCATATCGTCGTATTCACCGTCCAGGATACCCTGGAAACCACGAATAGTATCTTTCAAAGAAACATACTTGCCGGGTGAGCCAGTGAATACTTCAGCCACGAAGAACGGCTGCGACAAGAAGCGCTGGATTTTACGCGCCCTGGAAACGGCTAGCTTGTCTTCATCAGACAGCTCGTCCATACCCAGAATGGCGATAATATCCTTCAGTTCCTTGTAACGCTGCAGTACGTTCTGTACGCCACGAGCAACCGCATAATGCTCATCACCCACCACCAACGGATCCAACTGACGAGACGTTGAGTCCAGCGGGTCGATGGCCGGGTAGATACCTAGCTCAGCAATGGAACGGGCCAGTACAACGGTCGCGTCCAGGTGCGAGAAGGTGGTTGCCGGAGATGGATCGGTCAAGTCATCCGCCGGTACGTATACCGCTTGTACGGAGGTGATTGAGCCTGATTTCGTCGAGGTGATACGTTCCTGCAGAACGCCCATCTCTTCGGCTAGCGTCGGCTGATAACCCACCGCAGACGGCATACGGCCAAGCAGTGCAGATACTTCTGTACCGGCCAGGGTGTAACGGTAAATGTTATCGACGAACAGTAGAACGTCGCGGCCTTCATCACGGAATTTTTCAGCGATGGTCAGACCGGTCAGCGCAACGCGCAGACGGTTACCGGGCGGCTCGTTCATCTGACCGTAAACCAGCGATACCTTATCGATAACGTTGGATTCGGTCATTTCATGATAGAAGTCGTTACCCTCACGCGTACGCTCACCTACACCGGCAAATACGGAATAGCCGCTGTGCTCGGTGGCGATGTTGCGGATAAGCTCCATCATGTTAACGGTTTTACCAACACCCGCACCGCCGAACAAGCCAACCTTGCCACCCTTGGCAAACGGGCAGACCAGGTCGATAACCTTGATACCGGTTTCCAGCAGCTCGTTAGAGGCTGCCTGGTCGGCATAGCTGGGTGCTTTACGGTGGATCGGCATACGCTCTTGCTCACCGATCTCACCCGCTTCATCAATCGGCTCGCCGAGTACGTTCATGATACGACCCAGCGTTTCCTTACCTACCGGTACGGAAATCGCGGCACCTGTGTTGGCTACGTCCAAGCCACGCTTTAAGCCCTCAGTGGAGCCCATGGCAATGGTGCGTACCACGCCGTCGCCCAACTGCTGCTGGACTTCGAGGACAGTCTCTTTTTCAGAGACTTTCAGCGCGTCGTAGACCTTGGGCACAGAGTCCCGCGGAAACTCTACGTCAATCACCGCGCCGATGATTTGTACGATACGTCCGCTCATCTTGGTTCCTCTCAAAAACCTGCAAATGAAACCTGTCTGCCGGGAGCCGCTTTATTGGGCAGCTCCCTAGGCGTTATACGGCTGAAGCGCCGCCGACGATCTCAGAAATTTCCTGGGTGATGGCAGCCTGACGGGCCTTGTTGTAAACCATCTCCAGATCGTCGATCAGGTTGCCCGCGTTATCAGTGGCACTCTTCATAGCGATCATTCGGGCGGCCTGTTCGCACGCACCGTTTTCGACTACCGCCTGATACACCTGCGATTCGATGAATCGAACCAACAGGCTGTCTAGCAACGCCTTGGCATCCGGTTCATACAGGTAGTCCCAGCTTCCGGGACGGGCGTTTTCTTCGTCATGTTTAGCGTCTGCGCCCATATCAGGCGACAGCGGAAGAAGCTGACGTACAACCGGGCGTTGCGTCATGGTATTAACAAATTCGTTATACACCACGTACAAGCGGTCAAGACGTCCTTCATCGTACGCTTCGAGCATGACCTTGATACTACCGATCAGACCCTCGACCGTAGGTGCTTCACCTAATCCGCTCTTGGCCGCAATCAGGTTGCCGCCATAGTTACGGAAGAAAGCACTGCCTTTCGCGCCAAGGGCACAGAAGTCCAGCTCAGCGCCTTCCTGGCTCCAGACACGGGCATCTTTCACCACGGCCTTGAACAGGTTGACGTTTAAGCCGCCGCACAAACCGCGGTCGGTAGACACCACAATGTAGCCTACGCGATTCACCTCGTTACGCTCGATCATGTAATCGTGGCGATATTCGGGGTTAGCGTCAGCAATGTGGCCTACGACGTTGCGAATCTGCTTGGCATACGGCTGGCCAGCCTTCATCAGATCTTGTGCTTTACGCATTTTCGATGCAGCCACCATTTCCATGGCACTGGTGATCTTCTGCGTATTTTTGATGCTCCCGATCTGGGTGCGTATCTCTTTTGCAGCTGCCATAGCGATCTACCTTTCGTTCGTGACTCTCAGAAAGTAGGCAAGCCCGCCCACAGGCGGGCCGGACATTACCAGCTCTGAGTCGCCTTGAACTTCTCGAGACCCGACTTCAAGCCATCTTGAATCTCGCCGTTGTAGTCGCCGGTCTGGTTGATTTTGTCGAGCAGGTCGCCGTGCTCAGACTTCATGTAATCGTGCAGGGCACGTTCGAAGTCCAACACTTTATCGACGCTCACATCATCCATGTGACCTTCGTTAGCGGCGTAGAGAGACAGCGCCATTTCTGCAACCGACATCGGCGAATACTGTTTCTGCTTCATCAGTTCGGTGACGCGCTGACCGTGCTCAAGCTGTTTACGGGTCGCTTCGTCAAGGTCAGAAGCAAACTGCGAGAACGCAGCCAGTTCACGGTACTGAGCCAAGGCCAGACGAACACCACCACCTAACTTTTTGATGATCTTGGTCTGGGCAGCACCGCCCACGCGCGATACGGACAAACCTGCGTTAATCGACGGACGAATACCGGAGTTAAACAGGCTGGTTTCCAGGAATATCTGACCGTCGGTGATCGAGATCACGTTGGTCGGAACGAACGCAGAAACGTCGCCACCCTGGGTTTCGATGATCGGCAGCGCGGTCAAGGAACCGGTTTTGCCCTTCACTTCACCGTTGGTGAACTTCTCAACGTAGTCGACGTTGACACGTGCCGCACGCTCAAGCAGACGCGAGTGGAGATAGAACACGTCACCGGGATAGGCTTCACGGCCTGGCGGACGACGCAGCAGCAGGGATACTTGACGGTATGCCACTGCCTGCTTGGAAAGATCGTCATACACGATCATCGCGTCTTCGCCACGGTCACGGAAGTACTCACCCATGGTGCAACCGGAATACGCGGAGAGAAACTGCATCGGAGCCGGATCGGCAGCGCCCGCAGCAACGACGATGGTGTGTTCCATCGCGCCATGCTCTTCGAGCTTGCGCACAACGTTGGCAATGGTCGACTGTTTCTGACCAATGGCAACGTAGACACAGGTAACGCCTTTGCCTTTCTGGTTGATGATCGCATCAATGGCAATGGCAGTTTTACCGATCTGACGGTCGCCGATAATCAGCTCACGCTGGCCACGACCGATCGGCACCATGGCGTCGATGGATTTCAAGCCGGTTTGAATCGGCTCATCAACCGACTGACGGGTAATAACGCCAGGCGCTACTTTTTCTACCGCGTCGGTCATTTTAGCGTTGATATCGCCTTTGCCGTCGATGGGGTTACCCAACGCATCAACAACACGGCCAATCAGCTCAGGACCAACCGGTACTTCAAGAATACGACCGGTGCATTTCGCGGTCATGCCTTCTTCAAGCAGCAGGTAGTCGCCCAGGACAACAGCACCTACGGAGTCACGCTCCAGGTTAAGTACCATGCCAAAAACGCTGTTAGGAAATTCAATCATTTCACCAAACATGGCGTCTTCGAGGCCGTGAATTTTCACGATACCGTCGGAAACACCTACGATGGTGCCCTGATTACGAGCTTCAGATGCGACGTCAAGCTTCTCAATTCGCTGCTTGATGATGTCGCTGATCTCGGAAGGATTCAATTGCTGCATGCCATGTCCCTCAGACTCAAGCGGTTAGCGCTTCGGAAAGGCGGTTCAGTCGACCACGTACCGACCCGTCAATGACGGTATCGCCAGCACGCAGGATGACACCACCGATGAGCGACTTATCTACCTGAGTAGTAATGGAGATTTCGCGATTCAGACGTTTCTTGAGCGCGTTAGATAGCTTGGTCTTTTGTGCGGCTGTCAGTTTATACGCTGACGTTACCATTACCTCTACACGCTGCTCGTGTTCAGCGCGCAGGCGCTCAAACTGTTCAGCGATAAAAGGCAGAACCATTAAACGGTCCTGGTCAGCCACAGCCTCCAAAAAGCGAGACAGTGCATCACCCTGCGGTTCTGGAAGCATTTCAACCAGAAGGGCAACTTTCTTTGCATTCTCGATTTTGGGGCTACCCAGCAGACGTCGAGCGTCGCTATCGGTCACAACAGTGCCTAAAAAACCCAGCGCCTGTGACCAGCTATCAAGCACATCATTATCACGCGCGTGTTCAAACGCCGCCTTAGCGTAAGGACGAGCGACGGTAAGTAGTTCCGCCATAATTCACCTCCTTACAGTTCGGCAGCCAGCTTATCAAGCAGCTCACGATGCGCATTTTCATCGACAGAAGCTTCCAAAACACGCTCAGCGCCGATGATGGCCAGATGAGACACCTGGGCACGTAACTCTTCTTTCGCGCGATTTACTTCAAGTTCGATTTCAGAACGTGCGCCCGCTATGAGACGTTCACCTTCCGCGCGGGCCTGCTCGCGGGCTTCTTCGATCATCTGAGCAGAGCGCTTGTTGGCCTGCTCAATGATTTGAGAAGCTTGTTCCTTGCTCTCACGCAGCGTCTGTTCTGCCCGCTCTTGTGCTAGCTCAAGATCACGGGTAGCACGGCTGGCTGCATCCAAGCCATCAGCAATTTTTTTCTGACGCTCGTTAAGCGCGTTGCTGATCGGAGGCCACACGTACTTTATGCAAAACCAGACAAAGATCGCGAAGGCGATCGTCTGCCCGATAAGCGTCATGTTGATATTCACAGGGATGTACCTCTGACAAGTTCGTGGCGACCGGAGTGAAACAAAACCGAGCGTTTGATCGCCCGGTTAAGCTGCATTAACCGGCAACAACGAAGATCAGGTACATCGCAATACCAACACCGATCATCGGCACAGCATCCAACAGACCTGCCATCAGGAAGGTTTTGGTTTGCAGCTGGTCGCCCAGTTCCGGCTGACGCGCGGTGGATTCAATCAGTTTGCCGCCCAAAATGGCAAAGCCGATGCCAGTACCCAAGGCGCCCATACCGATCATGATAGAGGCAGCAATGTAGATAAGTTCCATGGTAGTGCTCCTGGTTTTTCAAGGTTAAGGTTAAGGTTAAGGTTAAGGGTTGATGTTAAAGGTTTATTTCTTGCTATCAGTAAGCCGCTTAGTGATGTTCGTGTGCTGAACTCAGGTACACGATCGTCAGTACGGTAAAAATGAACGCTTGCAGCGTAACAATCAGAATATGGAAAATCGCCCACGGTACATCCAGCACCCAGATTGCCCAGAATGGTAGCATCGCGATGAGGATAAAAATAACTTCACCCGCAAACATGTTTCCAAACAGACGCATCGCCAGGCTAAACGGCTTAACCAGCAACGCAACGATTTCCAGTAACAGGTTAAAAGGAATCAGCGCCCAATGATTAAACGGTGTCAGTGAAAGCTCTTTAGCGAAGCCACCGATACCTTTTACTTTGATGCTGTAATAAAGAATCAGACCGAAAACACCCAATGCCAAACCCAGCGTAGCGTTTACATCGGTTGTCGGTACAATTTTCATGTAATCCACACCGAGCTTGCTAAACAGCACGGGAAAGTAGTCGACCGGAATAATTTTTAGCGTGTTCATGAATAAAATCCACACGAACAGCGTCAACGCCAGTGGAGCAATCAACGGGTTATGCCCTTTGAATGCGCCTCGAACCATGCTTTCTATAAACTCGAACACCATCTCAACGGCATTTTGCAGGCCGCCTGGCACACCGGTTGTAGCCATTTTTCCGGCTTTGCGAAACAGCCAGATGAACAGTACCCCCATAGCGATTGACCAACCCATGGTATCCAAATGGATCGCCCAGAAGCCCATTTCGCTCGCTTCTTGAGCGGAATGCGCCAGCGACCAACCATTCACCGGGTGATGCCCAAAGGTCAGGTTCTGCAAGTGGTGCTGGATATAATAAGTCGTCGAGACTTCGTTTCCTGCGGCCATAGAGATATCACCTCAATAAAGTGTGCGATGTCTGCGCATAAACAACGGCGTTAGCCCATGCATCAGAACAATCACCACATAAGCACTAAAAAAGAAAGCGGGGTTTGAGGGGGGCACTACTACGAACACTGCGCTAAACAGTGCCACCGTCAAACCAAACTTGCCTGCTTCGGCACGAAACAAATGAACAGCGCTACGCGATGTTCGCTTACTGTGCAATATACCCATTCGCTGTATAAAAAAAGCATGGGGTAGCAAGGCCACCAGCGCACCTGTTACCACGGAGGAAACGCCCGGCATGCGCGCTACAGGGTAGACCATCAACATACCGACTGCCGTCACGATTAGCTGTGCGGTAAAAAGCCGGATGACATACGCCTTCCTGCGCTGGGTTTCAACACGTTCTACCATTGCCCAGCACCCTGCCATCGAATGGTTGCTTAGGCTGTTGATAAGCAACCTGCACAAATCTTGCGCGATTATAGGGAAGCGCTATCACACCTTCAACCAAAGTTGCTCGTATTTAACGTGTTTAGGAGACAACTTGCGACCAAAGGGTGAAAATTAGCTACTTTTTAACGTTTTCTTAATAAGCCTGCTATTTAATTAATAAGCAGCCTATTTAATATGCGCCAGTATTCCGTCGAGTTCATCAAGGCTTGTATAGCGGATGGTCACTTTGCCTTTCCCTCGATTACCATGGTCAATTGAGACGGGGGCGCCAAGCAGTTCGCCTAACTGCGTCTCCAGACGCGAGACATCCGCCGTTTTATTTGGCCGGCTTGGCGTTTTTTCAACGCTTTGGCTGGCCTGTACCTTTTTGACCAACGCTTCGGTGGACCGCACGGTGAGATCGTTATTCACCACTTCATGAGCCACTTGGCGCTGCTGAACGCTGTTAAGTGATAGCAACGCACGCGCATGGCCCATATCCAGGTCTCCTCGCTCTAGCAGCGTTTGGACTTCAGGATCCAGTGCCAGCAAGCGCAGTAAGTTGGCGACCTGAGTGCGGGATTTACCGACCGCGTCAGCAATCTGCTGCTGGGTTAATTCAAACTCATCACCCAGCCGTTTAAGCGCCATCGCTTCTTCGATGGCATTGAGGTTTTCACGCTGAATATTTTCAATCAGCGCCAGTGCCAAGGCAACTTCGTCACTTACCTCACGAATAACCGCGGGGATAACGTCAAGCTCGGCCAGCTGCGCTGCACGCCAGCGCCGCTCACCAGCAATAATTTCATAGCGATCTTCGCCAATAGGGCGTACCACAATAGGCTGCATTACGCCCTGGGTACGAATAGAATCGGCAAGTTCTTCAAGCGCTTCTGGCTGAATATCACGCCGCGGCTGATACTTGCCACGGGTTAACTGACCAAGCGGAAGGCGCTCCAAACGCTCAGAAGCCGCATCCGAGGCCACCATCACGGATGACGCCTCATCATGAGCTTCCAATGGAGAGCTACCAGTAAGTTCCAGGCTGTCACGGCGACGAGCGCCCGCACCAATTAGGGCATCCAGGCCACGTCCTAGCGCGCGTTTACGCGTCATTCGCTTTCCCTCGTACTAATCAATACGTTATAGCGATAACCGACGAATCATCTCTTTTGCCAGTACGCGGTACGCCTGGCTGCCGCGTGAGAAGCGGGCATATTGCGTCACGGGTATTCCGTGGCTTGGCGCTTCAGCCACTTTGACGTTGCGCGGGATCGTCGTCTTGATCAGCGCATCGCCAAAGAAGTCTCGCAGCTGCTTGTCCACTTCCCGCGTTAGGCTGGTGCGCTTGTCGTACATGGTGCGCAGAATACCCGCAATCGCCAAATCAGGATTAACGCTTTGCTTAATCTGTTCAACAGTATCCAACAGCGCCGACAGTCCTTCCAGCGCGTAAAACTCGCACTGCAGCGGAATAAGCACGCTATCCGCTGCCGTCAGCGCATTAACGGTCAGCATATTGAGCGACGGTGGGCAGTCAATCAGCACCACATCGTACTTCTCAGCAACCGAGCCAAGCGCCGTGGTCAGGCAGCTTTCGCGCTTATCAAGATCCAGCAATTCGACTTCCGCAGCGGTCAAGTCACCGTTACCGGGGAGAACATCATAGTTGACCGGCAGGTCGCGCACGATGGTATCGGCGGCGGTGGCATCGCCGAGCAGTACATCCAGGACGCTTTTATCGAGTTCGTGTTTATCAATACCACTGCCCATGCTGGCGTGCCCTTGAGGATCAAGGTCCACCAGCAGCACTCGACGATCAAGAGCAGCAAGGCTAGCCGCCAGGTTAACGGCTGAGGTGGTCTTGCCCACGCCGCCTTTTTGATTGGTCAGGGCAATGATCTGGCTCACTTACTCAACTCCTTCCTGGGGTTCAGAATCAACGTTCAGAATCAATAGCTGTCGCTTGGCCGTATCGAAGGGCACGTTTAGCAGGTGACGTGTTTGCAGTCGAATACCGCTGGGCAGTTCACGCAACTCATCGTCAGCGCCAGGACCTTTCATGGCCAACCACTGTCCGTTCGCCGTGGGTAGTTCACGCGTTAGGGTGACAAAGTCCACCAGGCTTGCGAACGCGCGTGAAATTACCTGATCAAACGGCTGGTCACTAAACGTCTCCACCCGCGCCTGGCTTGCAGTCACGTTTTTTAGCCCAAGCTCCATGATAGCCTGGCGCTGAAAACGGACTTTTTTACCATTACTATCCAAAAGCGTAACGGACAGCGCCGGATCAAGGATGGCCAGCACGATACCCGGCAGACCTGGCCCCGCACCCACATCCAGCAATCTAGGGCCATGCACATAAGGCGCGACAGCCGCACTATCCAGTATGTGACGTGCCACCATATCATCAATATCGCGAACTGCCGTGAGGTTATAAGCCTTGTTCCACTTGTGCAATAGGGCGACAAACCCAAGCAACTGTTCACGCTGGCTTACCGTTACCGTTAAACCGAGCTGCGCTAATCCATTATCCAGTCGTGCAGCGACACTCACAGGCAAGCTACTCACCAATACAGTTAAACCGCTCATCCGTTAGCCACCTCGGGCGAGGCGATCAGACGACGCTTTTTAAGATGCACCAGCAAAATAGACACTGCGGCCGGTGTTACGCCTGAAATACGCGCCGCTTGGGCCAGTGTTTCAGGCCGTACGTTGGTCAGCTTCTGGCGAATCTCATTGGAGAGCCCTTCCACCCGCTGGTAATCCAGGTCGGCGGGAAGTGGCATCGCTTCATGGCGCTTAAGCTTATCAATTTCATACTGTTGACGTTCGATATAGCCTTCGTACTTCGACTGAATCTGTACCTGTTCGGCAACGGCTTCATCATTGATAACGCCGCTTTCCAGCCCCGGCAGTTCAGTAAGGTCCGCATAATTTAGCTCCGGGCGCTTGAGCAGATCGCTCAACCGATACTCGCGGGAGAGCGGTTTGCCGGTTTTTTCAGCAATTTTTGCCGCAGCCGGGCTGCTTGGCTGAATCCAAACACTGGCTAAACGCGCGGTCTCCAGCGCAATGGCTTCGCGCTTTTTACTAAATGCTTCCCAGCGCTGGTCATTCACCAAGCATAACTCACGGCCTTTTTCAGTCAGTCGCAAGTCGGCGTTATCTTCACGCAGCAATAACCGGTATTCCGCCCTGGAGGTAAACATACGGTAAGGCTCTTTGGTGCCCATCGTGATCAGGTCGTCCACCAGCACGCCAAGATAGGCCTCATCACGACGTGGGTACCAGGCATCCTGCTGCATGGCACGCCGCGCGGCGTTGAGCCCGGCCAGCAGGCCTTGCGCCCCGGCTTCCTCGTAACCTGTTGTGCCATTGATCTGCCCGGCAAAAAACAAGTTGTGGATAAATTTGGTTTCCAGTGAGTGTTTTAAATCCCGCGGATCGAAGAAATCATACTCAATGGCATAGCCTGGCCGCGTGATATGCGCGTTCTCCAGCCCTTTAATCGAGCGCACTACCTGCAGTTGCACATCAAAGGGCAGCGAGGTAGAGATACCGTTGGGATACAGTTCGTGAGTATCCAGGCCTTCAGGTTCAATAAAGACCTGATGGCTCGATTTATCGGCAAAGCGATGAACCTTGTCTTCAATTGATGGGCAGTAGCGCGGACCCACGCCTTCGATCACGCCGGAGTACATCGGTGAGCGATCAAGATTCGCCAGAATCAGCTCATGCGTGCGCTCATTGGTGTGCGCAATATGACAGCTGACTTGCTGAGGGTGCATATCCCGCGAACCAAGGTAGGACATGACCGGTGTTGGCGTATCGCCAGGCTGTTCTTCAAGCTGTGAGAAATCCACGCTTTTAGCATCAATGCGCGGTGGCGTGCCGGTTTTGAGCCGGTCAACCCGAAATGGCAGGGCACGCAGACGCTCAGCCAAGGCATTCGAGGGTGGATCACCTGCTCGACCGCCGCGACTTTGATCCAGGCCGATGTGAATCACACCACCTAAAAACGTACCCGTCGACAGCACAACGGACTCGGCATAAAAACGAATACCAGTCTCCGTTACAACGCCACGAACCGTCTCGTTATCCACAATCAGATCACCAGCTGCCTGCTGGAAAATCGTTAAATTTGGCTGGTTTTCCAACATGCCGCGGATCGCTGCTTTGTAGCGAACGCGGTCTGCTTGAGCACGTGTGGCACGTACTGCCGGCCCTTTTCGAGCGTTTAACACCCGGAACTGAATGCCGCCTAAATCCGTGGCAAGCCCCATCGCCCCGCCTAGCGCATCGATCTCTTTCACCAGATGGCTTTTGCCAATGCCGCCAATAGCGGGGTTGCACGACATCTGACCCAAGGTCTCGATGTTATGCGTGAGCAGTAGGGTCTGACAGCCCATACGAGCAGAGGCCAGTGCGGCTTCAGTTCCCGCATGGCCACCGCCGATGACAATCACGTCAAAGCGGTCGGGGTAATTCAAGAGACACCTCGTCTTGCGCCAATTGGCACGAATGATGTGGCCGTTTCGTCAGTTTCAGACGTGTCGGCGTAGTTAAACAAGCCCGCCAGTATAAACCTCCTGTGGGTAACCGTCAGGTTTTTCCACACCTCGTCTGCTCAGTTACTCTCTATTAATAACAATATATAAATAAAATAAGAAAAGTTCTGTTAATGCTGTAATTATTAGTGTGGACAGTTTCTGTGTATAACTCTATTAAGTTTATAAAATTCAAATGCTTAAAATGTTGACCTTTACGTGGTTAAGCAGCGTATTAGCTGCGTAGAAACGGTGTAGGCCCTGTGGATGGAACCGCTACTTACCCACAGCGCCATAAAAACACGGCTTATCCACCTACTCATACCGACGTTGTTACCGCAGCTGTGAACACATCTAAAAAGCATTGCATGTCCACCTTAAAGGCGCTCCTCATGGGCGCTGTGGCATGTTGTAGCGTTTTAAAATAAAAAAACTATCCACAGGGAAAAAAAATGGCCTGTCGCAAGGACAGGCCATAAAAAATGCGTTAAAGCGGGTATTTTTTGCCGGTATTCGTGCTTAAGGTGAGTGCTAAAGATTAGTGTTTAAGCACCCGGGCAAGAAACGATTGAGTGCGTTCATGCTGAGGCGAATCGAAGAGCTGTTGTGGCGCTCCTTGCTCAGCAATAACCCCTTTATGGATAAAAATCACGCGATCGGCTACTTCACGGGCAAAGCCCATTTCATGCGTGACAATCACCATGGTCATGCCCTCTTTCGCCAGCTCACGCATGGCGTCCAGCACTTCACCAATCATTTCGGGATCAAGCGCTGAGGTAGGCTCATCAAACAGCATAAGCCGAGGCTCCATGGCCAAGGCACGGGCGAGGGCAACACGCTGCTGTTGACCACCTGAGAGCTGACTGGGGTACTTATCGGCCTGGTCGGCAATTCCGACCCTATCCAGCAGGCGTTTTGCGGTTGCCACTGCATCGTCGCGGTTCCAGCCACGCACCTTCATGGGTGCCAGGGTGATGTTATCGATCACGCTAAGGTGGGGAAATAGATTGAACTGCTGAAACACCATACCGACTTCCGTACGGATGGTTTGTAGTGCCTTGCTGCTCTTGCCGTTAGGCGTTAGCGTATTGCCATCTACTTCCAGCATGCCCGACTGAAACTCTTCCAGCCCATTGATGCAGCGAATCAGCGTGGATTTACCTGACCCGCTTGCGCCAATAATGACGACGACTTCACCGGGGATAATTTCAAGGTCGATCTCATTGAGTACGTGCAGGTTGCCAAAATGTTTATTCAGCTTTTGCATACGCACAATGGAGGGCGTTGTGGGTGACACGGTATCGGTCATTGTACGTTTCCTTATCAGCCTGCGATGCCTCTACGCTCCAGCAGGCGCAGAAGAATAGAGAGGGTCCAGGTAATCGCTAAATACATCACCGCAACCATAAAGTAGACCTCCAGGGCGGTGAAGGTTGTCGCGATATAGATTTGCCCCTGGCGTACCAGCTCGCTGACCCCAATGACTGAAAATAGTGAGGTATCTTTAATGCTGATAATGGCCTGATTGCCAAGCGGAGGAATCATACGACGCAGCGCCTGGGGCCAAATCACATAGCGAAAGGCCTGAGCGCGCGAAAGCCCTAACGAGAGGGATGCTTCACGCTGGCCGCGCTCAATGGACTGCACACCGCCTCGCACGATTTCAGAAATATACGCACCCGAGTTAACCGCAATAGCGGCAATGCCTGCGACCAGCGCATTGATAGGACTGCCCAGTAGCTGGGGCAGGCCGTAGAAAATAAACAATACCTGCACGAGGATAGGCGTACCACGAAACACTTCTATGTAGCAAAGGGCCACCCAGCGTAGCCAGCGGATCGGACTAATGCGCAACAGGCCAAAGAAAATACCAATAAAAAAGCCGATCGCCAGACCGCCAAATGAAATCAGCAGCGTCCAGGGAATACCCGGTAGCAGGTAAGGGATCGACGCAAACGCGGCTGCCCAGTCGAAATGAAAGTCGAAATCCACGTCTTATCTCCAAAAAAACACGCGACGTATAACGTCACAGGGCCGGGAGGGTAGCCGCCCGGCCCTGTGATAAATTAGCTGTTAACTCTATAGCGCCGCTGGGTTACTCGCTGGTGGCTTCACCGAACCATTTTTTGTAGATTTCGTCGTAAGTGCCGTCTTCACGCATGGCGGCCAGGGCTTCATTGGTGGGTTCTACCCATTCGCTGCCCTTATGGAACACGATGCCATACTGCTGGCCTTCATAAAGCGGTCCCACCACTTTGGTACGTCCTTCGCCGCGGGTTTGGGAGAAGTAAGCAACATTAGGGGCGTCATACAGCACGGCGTCTACGTTGCGGCCCAGCAGAGCCATGTACATGTCGGCGGTGCCTGGATAGGGCGTGATGTCAGCGCCTTCACCCAGCTCTTGCTGGAGGAAGTCGTAGCTTGTCGAGCCGATCTTGGTACCGATGGTCAGGCCCTGGAGGTCTTCCAATGAAGAGATGTCTTCGTTGTTGGCACGAACGATAATCTGTAGACCGGAATCGTAGTAGGGGTCAGAGAAGTCAACGACCTGCGCACGCTCTTCGGTGATGGTCGTGCCTGCGATGGCAATTTCCTGACTGCCGGTTTGCACGGCGGGAATAATGCCCGAAAATTCCATGGTGGTGAGATTGACCTCAAAACCGGCACGCTCGGCAACGGCATTGATAATATCCATATCGAAACCGATCATCTCGCCGGTTTCTGAATCCATCATTTCAAAAGGAACAAAGCTTGGGTCGGTTGCGACATTAACAGAAGGCGTTTGGGCCATGGCGACAGAGGCGCCGCTTAAACCCAGAGCGATGGAGGAAGCGATAGCAGTTGTCGTTAGTATGGTTTTCATTGGTTTCCCCATGTTTTATAGCGCTGAAGCGGTGAAAAGAAGAGACGACGTTCTCTTCACACCGCGTTAGAGCAATTGTTGACCTTTTAACCTTGGCGAGAAACCACCAAGGCGTCAAGTCATGGGTACCAACGCTTTGCTAGCGTATAAGCGCCTACACCATAAAAGAGGCGCCGCAGCCGCAGGTGGTGGTGGCATTGGGGTTTTGAATGCGAAAGCGTGCGCCAGCGAGGCCTTCTTCGTAATCCACCGTCGAGCCAACCAGATACTGGTAGGAGAGAGGGTCGACCACCAGGGTCGCCGTGCCAAATTCAATGAGCGTATCGTCTTCGGCGACCGTATCGGCAAAATCGAAGCCGTACTGAAAACCTGAACAGCCACCGCCGGTGACATAGACGCGCAGTTTTAGCGCAGGGTTATTTTCTTCATCCATTAGGGCACGGATACGTTTACGTGCGCTATCGGACAGCATTAAAGGGGTTGGAACAAAAGCTTCTGCACCGCTCATGGGTACCTCCCGCGAGCTTTAAGAACGAATAATCAGCATTGGAAGATGATTATGGATAACTCCCAGCAAAAGGGTCAACTATTGCCGGGATTTTGTACGTGGCTTATGGCATCAAGGCAGGAGCGGTCAAGCCCATGCTCTCCTCGAACCCAAACATCAGATTGAGGTTTTGAATGGCTTGGCCCGAGGCGCCTTTCACCAGGTTATCAATGACCGATAACACGACGACGGTGTTGCTATTTTCCGGACGATGCACGGCCAGACGGCAGGTGTTGATGCCTTTAACGCTGCGCGTTTCAGGATGGCTACCCGCAGGCATCACATCAACAAAGGGTTCGCTTGCATAACGTTTTTCAAACAGCGCCTGAAGGTCATCCACTGAGGTGGTGAGCTGACTATAGAGCGTGGCGTGAATGCCCCGTATCATCGGTGTTAAATGAGGAACGAAGGTCAGCCCCACCGGGTGCGCCTGCATATCACCAAGGCCCTGGCGGATTTCGGGCAAATGACGATGCCCTGAGGCGCCGTAAGCTTTGAAAGATTCACTGGCTTCTGCCAGTAGTGAAGGCACCTTGGCCCCTCGGCCTGCCCCCGTCACACCTGACTTGCAGTCAGCAATCAGCTGTTGAGGATCAACCAGCCCGGCTTCCAGCAGCGGCAGGTAGCCTAGCTGCACAGAGGTTGGATAGCAGCCTGGCACGGCCACCAGGCGCGCCGTTTTGATTTTTTCGCGGTGCATCTCGGGCAGGCCATAGACCGCTTCTTCAAGTAGCGAAGGCGCACCGTGAGGTTGGCCGTACCACTGGCTCCATACCTTGACATCACGCAGGCGGAAGTCAGCCGACAGGTCGATAATGCGGGTGCCTTTGTCCAAAAGCTCGCCAGCCAAAGCGTGGGCAACACCGTGGGGAGTGGCGAAAAATACCGCATCCATATCGCCTAACTGCTTTGCATCGGGTTCACTGAACGTCAATGTGTCGTAGTGGCCGCGCAGATTGGGATACATATCGCATACCTTGACGCCGGCTTCCGAGCGCGAGGTAATGGCTTCAACGCTGACATGGGGGTGCTGGGCGAGTAACCGCAGTAGCTCAACGCCGGTATAACCGGTACCGCCGACAATTCCGACCTTAATCACAAACGACTCCTTACACGTTGCACATTCGAGACAGGGTAATAATTAACAGCCTAAACAGATTGGCGCAGGCTGTCGAAGCGTATCGGGCTATGATACACAAGAGAACTACACTACATGCGTAAAGGAAGGTCGTCGTGGCGCGTTTTTCCCGATCAGATTTCACCCTCGAGGGGTTTCGACGCCAGTTGGCCCATGTTGATGCGCTGCCTCAGCTGTGCGTATTGGGGTTAGTGTCGGGGATCATTACGGGGGCGGCGATGGTCGCCTTCCGGCTACTGCTCGAAGCGGGGGCGGTGTTTTATATGCCGGATGGAAACCCGGAAGGATTTGAAGGACTGCCTCCGTGGCTGCGCTCACTGCTGCCTATTATTGCCGTTAGCGTGCTGGGGCTGCTGCTTTATCGGCAAAAAGCCGCTGCCCAAAAGATGGGAGTAGGGCACGTTATTGAGCGCCTCTCTTATCACCAGGGCCGCTTCCCAATGCGAAACTGGCTGAATCAATGGTGGGTGGGGGTGGTGTCGGTTCTTGGTGGGCTCTCTGCTGGACGGGAAGGCCCGGCTATTCATTTAGGCGCTGCCGCGTCAAGCGGGTTGGGAGTCAAGCTTCGGTTACCCAATAACAGCCTGCGCGTTTTGGTTGCCTGTGGGACGGCGGCGGGGATTTCTGCGTCGTTCAATACACCGGTTGCCGGGGTTATCTTCGCCATGGAAGTCGTCATGATGGAGTATACCCTGATGAGCTTTATGCCGGTGATTTTAGCCTCTACGATGGCGGCGCTCATTGCGCAGATGGTGTATGGCAATGAGCCGGCTTTTCGTATCCCCGAGGTCGTGCTGGGCTCGCTCATGAATTTACCATGGGTCATCGTACTCGGCTTTGTGGTCGGGCTATTGGCGGGGCTGTTTATTCATATTTCACGTAACAAACGCATGCAGGCATGGCCGTTGTGGCTTCGTTTGGCTTGTGTGGGGGTGGCGACCGGGGTGGTGGCATGGTGGTTTCCGCAGGTTCAGGGAATTGGCTACGACAGTGTGGCGGCGGCGCTTAATAATCAATTGGACATTAACGTGTTGCTGGCGCTGATGATTGCCAAGCTTTTGATTACCGCCCTGACCGTATCAGGTAGCGTACCTATCGGGATTATTGGCCCCACGCTGGTGATTGGTGCTGCGACAGGCGCGCTGGGCGGTATTTTGGGTGGCTGGCTATGGCCTGATAAAGCGTCAGACCCAGGCATTTACGCCATGTTAGGCATGGCGGCCATGATGGGGGCCGTGCTGCAAGCGCCGCTTGCGGCGTTAATGGCGCTGCTGGAGCTTACTCATACGCCGCATGTCATGTTGCCGGGTATGTTGGTGGTGGTGGTTGCCTGCCTGACGTCTCGCCAGCTTACCGGCTGCGAAGGATTTTTTATTAGTTCCGTACGTTATGGGCTGCACCCGCTTCAACAGCCGTTAATGCAGGCGCTTTCCCGCGTGTCGGTGCCTGCGGTGATGGAGCGAAGCCTGGTACGTACTGAGCGCAAGGTGACGTTTGAGCAGGCACGTAAACTACTGGAAACCAATCCTGTCTGGCTGATTATTGAGCGTTCAAATGAAGAAAAATTGGTACTAGCATTAAAAGCGTCGGCGCTGGCGCGGTGGCTTTTGGAGCACGATGAAGCGCTTGATGGCGATGCTCCTCCCGATAATGAATCCGTCGATTTACTGGAAATTCCGGGCCAGCGCCTGGAACTTGCGCCGATTGGCCTACAGGCCACCCTGTCAGAGGCGTTTGTAAAGCTTCAAGACGATGCCTTGGGCGCGCTTTATGTAGTGCACGGTTATCGGCCAAAGCGGCAGCGAATTTCAGGTATCATCACCCGTGGTGCCATTGAACGTTATTATTACTATTCTGACCCCAATACTGACGCTGACCCAAATACCCGTACTGACCCGAAAGCGAATGATTCGCCCGTATAAGGAGAGACAATGTATCTATGGTTGAAGGCCCTGCATTTAATGACCATGGTGACCTGGTTTGCCGCCCTGTTTTATTTGCCGCGGCTGTATGTGTATCACGCCATGGCACGAGATAAAGGCGACGATCAAGCTATCGCCTATTTCAAAACCATGGAGCGTAAGCTTTATCGCGGCATCATGACGCCTTCCATGATACTGGTGCTTATCTTTGGCGGGGCAATGCTGTATCTGGTGCCCGGCTGGTTCAGCCAAGGCTGGATGCACGTTAAACTCACCTTTGTGGTACTGCTGATCGCCTATCATCACGTCTGTCTGATTTATTTAAAACAGTTTGCCCAGGATCGCTGCACGAAAAGCCACACATTCTTTCGCTGGTTCAATGAAGCGCCGGTGATTGCGCTAGTGGCGATTATTCTACTTGCCGTTGTGAAACCTTTTTGATGCGCCAACCTCTTTCACCGGTTGTTTTAGTACTGGCGGGCCATGACCCGACGGGCGGAGCGGGTTTAGTGGCAGATAGCGAAGCCATTGCCGCCTGTGGCGGTTGGGCAGTGACGATTCCCACCGCGTTAACGGTACAAAACTGCCATAACGTGAGCCATGTCGTTCCGGCAGACCCCGCGTTGATGCGCCAAATGGCAGAGGCGCTTAGCGGGATGCAGGTTGCTGCGATCAAGCTGGGCCTGTTGGCAGATGAGGCAACGCTAAGGGCGGCTGAGCAGATTATTCGCCGTTTCCCTGGTATCCCGGTTGTGGCCGACCCGGTACTTAAAGCCGGTGGCGGTACTGAGTTATCTACACCCCAATTGCAACGCCTCTATGCGACTCGCCTGCTACCGCTTGTGGATATCTTAACTCCCAACCGTTATGAGCTTAAGCAGCTCACCCCAGAGATTGACGGCCCCCTGGATGATACGGCGCGCGCCGTCGCACTTTTATCCCAGGGTTGCCAGGCTATTTTAGTAACCGCGACCGATGAGCCTGTTCCAGGTAACGAGCAGCAGGTTGTTAATACACTGCACTCGCCGGATACCACGCGCCAATGGCAGTGGCCACGTCTGCCGGAACGGTTTCACGGTTCAGGCTGCACCTTGGCATCTGCCATTGCGGCACGCTTGGCCGCCGGTGAGCGTTTGCCGACGGCCTGTGAACAGGCCCAGCACTTTACCTGGGAGAGTCTGTCTCATGGATATCAGCCGCCTAGCGGGCAGTGTTTACCTAATCGCTTGCCACGGCCGGTTCGCTTTTGATTTTATTCGCGCTACGCCATTGATATTGAGGACGCCATGACCACATCTGCTGAACTGTTTGAGCTTGCTAGCCGCCATATTCCAGGTGGCGTAAATTCGCCGGTACGTGCGTTTAAAGGCCTGCACCGTCCGCCGGTATTTATGGAGCGCGCCCAGGGCGCTTATCTGTTTGATGTGGAAGGCAACCGCTACGTGGACTATGTAGGTTCCTGGGGCCCAATGATTACCGGTCATGCGGACCAGGATGTGTTGGCAGCGGTACGTGCTCGTTTGGACAACGGTCTCTCGTTTGGTACCCCGACCGCGGTTGAAACCACCATGGCAGATCTGATCTGCGAAATGATCCCCACCATGGAAATGGTGCGCATGACCAGCTCCGGTACGGAAGCCACCATGTCGGCGATCCGCTTGGCTCGCGGCACCACCGGGCGCGACAAGATCGTTAAGTTTGAAGGTAACTATCACGGCCATTCAGATTCGTTGCTGGTAAAAGCGGGCTCTGGCGCGCTCACCCATGGCGAACCCAGCTCGCCAGGTGTTCCCGCGTCACTTGCCGAGCACACCATTACGCTCTCCTATAACGATATTGAAGGCGTTGAGGCGTGCTTTGCTGAAATCGGTGACCAGATTGCCTGCATTATTGTTGAACCTGTTGCAGGTAACATGAACTGTATTCCTCCCCAGCCGGGCTTTTTGGAAACACTGCGCCGGGTGTGTAACGAGCATGAAAGCATTCTGATTTTCGATGAAGTCATGACCGGATTCCGCGTTGCGCTGGGCGGGGCTCAGGCGCATTACGGCATTACGCCTGATTTAACGTGCCTCGGTAAGATTGTTGGTGGTGGTATGCCAGTCGGTGCGTTTGGCGGCAAGCGCGAGATTATGCAAAATATCTCCCCCATGGGGCCGGTTTATCAGGCAGGTACGCTGTCGGGTAACCCCTTGGCGATGGCGGCAGGTATTGCGTTATTAACCAAGCTCCAGGTCCCCGGCTTTCATGACGCGCTTTCTCAGCGGGTTGAAACACTCTGCAGCGGCCTGAAAGAGCGTGCTAATGCAGCCGGTGTCTCCATGATGACACAGTCAGCGGGGGGCATGTTTGGGCTGTTTTTCACCTCTCAACGCCGTGTGGATAACTTTGCCCAGGCAACCGCGTGTGACCCCGAGGCGTTCCGCCGCTTCTTTGGCGCAATGCTGGATCACGGCGTTTATCTGGCCCCTTCGGCGTTTGAAGCAGGCTTTATGTCGAGCGCTCATACGCCTGAGGATATCCAATTTACGCTGGATGCTGCAGAAAAAGCCTTCTCAATAATGTAGTCAGGCAACCTGTCTGCTATATCCATGCCGGGAGAAATACAATGGCCACGGTAAATACCCTTGTTCTAGCAAGCGGCAATGCGGGAAAGCTTAACGAGTTCAATCAACTGCTGGCCCCATTGGGGTTGGATGTTCGCCCACAGGCAGATTTTGGCGTACATGATGTCGAAGAAACGGGGTTAACCTTTGTTGAAAATGCCCTTTTAAAAGCGCGTGAGGCGAGCCGGGTTAGCGGCTTACCGGCGCTTGCTGATGACTCCGGCCTTGAGGTTGATGCGCTTTCAGGGGCGCCGGGGATTTACTCCGCACGCTACGCTGGTGAGCCGAAAAGCGATCAGCGTAACAATGAAAAACTATTGGCAGCGCTTAATGACTGTGCGGAAGGTCAGCGCACCGGGCGCTACTGGTGCGTGCTGGTGTATTTGCGCCATCCTGCTGATCCGGTACCGGTTATTGTTCAGCACAGCTGGGAAGGGGAGTTACTTGCTCATCCACGCGGAGAGGGTGGCTTTGGCTATGACCCGCTGTTCTGGCTACCCGACCAGGGAATGAGCGTGGCGGAATTACCCAGTGACTTAAAAAATCGGCTAAGCCACCGTGGGCGGGCGCTTCAAGGGTTGGTTGATATACTTAAGGTGGCACATGGCTAAGCCATTACCTCCGTTATCGCTCTATATTCATACGCCCTGGTGCGTACGCAAGTGCCCTTATTGTGACTTCAACTCTCATGAACCTAACGGTGATTTACCCGAATCAGCTTATTTAAAAGCACTACTTCATGATCTGGATGGCGATCTGGCGTTAGCTGCTGAGCGTCAGATTCAAACCATCTTTATTGGCGGTGGTACGCCAAGCCTGATGTCGCCCGAGTTCTTTGAACGGCTGTTTAATGGAATACGCCGACGCTTGCCCTTCGCGCCCAATATAGAAATCACCATGGAGGCGAATCCTGGTACCACCGAGCAGGCACGCTTTACGGGCTACCGCGAGGCGGGCATCAATCGTCTCTCGTTGGGTATTCAAAGCTTTCAGCCCGCTCAGTTGAAGGCCTTGGGGCGTATTCACGGCGGTGAAGAGGCTATTACTGCGGTAGGCCAGGCGCGTGCGGCGGGGTTTGATAATATTAATATCGACCTGATGCACGGCTTGCCTGGCCAGACACCCTCCCTGGCGCTTGATGATATTGACCAGGCGCTTGCGCTGTCACCGGACCATCTCTCTTGGTATCAGCTAACCCTTGAGCCCAATACCGCGTTTCATTCACAGCCACCTGTTCTGCCTGAAGAGGAGGCGCTTTGGGATATTCAGGAGCTTGGCCATCAGCGATTGGAGCAGGCGGGCTTTGAACGCTACGAGATTTCGGCCTACGCAAAACCTGGCAAGCAGAGTCGGCACAACCTCAACTATTGGCAGTTTGGCGACTATCTGGGTATTGGCGCCGGGGCACACGGTAAGCTGACGACGATTGACCCGCAAGGGCAGTGGCATATTGAACGGCGCTGGAAAACGCGCCAGCCGGATGCTTACTTACGGCGTGATAATGACCCACGCGGTTTCGTGGCGGGCAAGCAGCCTATCGCGGCGGACGAGTTGCCGCTTGAGTTTTCCATGAATGCGCTTCGCTTAACCGAAGGGGTTGCCATGCAGGCCTGGTCGGCGCATACCGGCCAGCCGCAGGAAGCACTTTTAGCGCGTTTACACACCGCCGCCAAAAAAGGACTTTTGATGGAAATGCCCGAAAAGCTGCGTGCATCGCCTCAAGGTCTATTATTCTTGAATGAGTTGCTGGCCTTTATCAGCGACGAATAATTCAAGCGCAAAAATATACAAGGAGTGAGTGATGCGTATTTCTCGACTACTGACCCCATTGGCTGCTGCGATCTTAGTGGCGGGTTGTGCCACCTCTGACCCTTATGGTGGCCAGACACAACGTTCATCGACCGGCATGGGGACTGGGATTGGCGCGGCGGTAGGCGCTGCTGCGGGTGCACTTTCGGGTAGCGGAAGTACCAGCCGTCGTGATCGTGCCTTGATTGGTGCTGCCGTGGGTGCTGCTGCGGGTGCTGGTATTGGCGCTTACATGGACCGTCAAGAACAGCAGCTTCGCCAGAACCTGGAGGGCTCGCGCATTGAAATCGACCGTCGCGGCGACGACATCGTACTGAATATGCCCAGCAGCGTGACGTTCGGGTTTGACTCCTCAGATCTAACCGGCGATGCGCGCAGTGCGCTTAATGAAGTGGCTAACGTGCTCAAGCAGTATACCGATACGCGAGTTAATATTGCCGGCTTCACCGACAGCACCGGGGATGCCAGCTACAACCAGCGTCTCTCTGAGCGCCGAGCTCAGTCAGTGGGCAACTACTTAAGTCAAAACGGGGTATCCTCCTCGCGTCTTAACACCATGGGATACGGCGCTAACCAGCCGGTTGCCAGCAACGATACCGAGCAGGGCCGGGCGCAAAACCGCCGGGTTGAAATCACCCTGACGCCAATCGGTAACGGCCAGGGCTAAGTAAGACATAACTCCCCCGCGCATTACCGTTTAAAGCCCGCTATGATCCCATAGCGGGCTTTTTTCGTTCACTTATCTGCGAGTTACCATGCTGTCTTATCAACACGCCTATCACGCCGGTAATTTTGCCGATGTACACAAACACTTGACGCTTTACGCCGTCGTTGATTATTCATTACGTAAAAAAACACCCATTACATATATAGATACGCATGCGGGAAGAGGGCTTTACCCACTCGCCACCAAAGAGACGCAGCGGCTTCAGGAGTATCGTGAGGGTATTTGGCCGCTATGGCACGAACGCGAGGTACTCACCGACCCGTTACTCTGTGATTGGTTAAATGCTGTCACCAGCGTTCAGCCCAGTACCAGTGCGTTAACGCACTATCCCGGCTCCCCATGGTGGCTAAGCCAATCATTGCGCGAGCACGATAAGCTGCGCCTTTTTGAGCTTCATCCGGGTGAGCATGAGCACTTGAACACGCAGTCTCTTCCTCCTCAGGCAAAACGTATCTATGGCGATGGTTTAGCGGGTTTAACGGCCATGCTGCCGGTGTCTACCCCGCGGCTTTGCGTATTGATTGACCCTAGTTTTGAGCGTAAAGCGGAGTACCAGGAAGTGGTTGATACGGCGATATACACGCTTGAAAAGGCGCGCCACGCCATACTACTGATGTGGTATCCCCTGCTACCCGCTGGGCATCATCACGCGTTATTGGACGGGTTAAAGGCAAGCGGTATTCGCAAAATGTGGCGCAGCGAGCTTTTGCTGCGCGCGCCAGGCGAGCAAACGCACGGTATGTACGGTAGTGGTATGTTGGTCGTTAACCCGCCCTGGGGGCTTGATGAGCGCCTGAAGACCGCAATGGCAGAGGTAACCCGTTGCCTTGGAAGTGAAAGCCGCGTTGAGGCGCAGTGGTGGGTTGAGGAGTAGGGTGGCACAAAAACGTTGAGTGAAAGCCGCCCGCTAGATGATCTCTAGCGTGGTTTTAACACGCTCCACTACCACCACTATTCTAAACCATTTGACGTTAGGATTACGGTGGAACAACAGCGCCGCCCCGCCGATCCATAAAGTGAGCGTATTACTTGCCGATGCAGAAACTGCCAAAAATCTCGCCCAGCAAGTCATCAGCGCTAAACTCGCCGGTAATTTCACTCAGCGCTTGCTGCGCGTCGCGAAGGTCTTCGGCCAGCAGTTCTCCAGCGCCGTAGCCATCCAACTGGGCACGGCCGGTATCAAGCGCTGCCATTGCCCGGTCGAGGGCATCCAGGTGACGCCGACGTGCGGAGAAGCGTCCTTCGGTGGTCGCCGCAAAGCCCATCACGGTTTTCAAATGGGTTTTTAGGTTATCCACACCCGCACCGGTTTTGGCGGAAAGGCGAAGCGTGGGAGTGACTGTGGATAAATCAATTCCAGCCTGCTCAGCGCTGGTATCGATTTTGTTACGTACCAACGTTAAACGGCTTTGATCGGGAAGGCGGGCGACAAACTCGGGCCAGATCATCATGGGGTCGGTCGCCTCGGTGGTAGAGGCGTCCACCAATAGCAGTACCCGGTCGGCTTTCTCGATTTCTGCCCAGGCGCGGGCGACACCGATTTTTTCAACGGCGTCCGGGGTATCGCGCAAGCCCGCCGTATCAATAATGTGCAGTGGCATGCCATCAATATGGATGTGCTCACGCAGCACGTCCCGCGTGGTGCCTGCAATATCAGTCACAATGGCGGTCTCTTGTTCGGTCAACGCATTAAGCAGGCTGGACTTACCCGCATTGGGGCGACCGGCAATGACCACGTTCATGCCTTCGCGTAACAGCGCCCCTTGGCCGGCGGCTTTGCGCACGTCGCTGAGTGCTTGCTGAACACTTTCCAAACGCTGGGCGACATGACCATCCGCCAGAAAGTCGATCTCCTCTTCAGGGAAGTCGATGGCGGCTTCTACATAGACACGCAGCTCGATAAGCCGCTCAACCAGATGGGAGACGCGGGTAGAAAACTCGCCCTGTAGTGAGCGCACGGCATTTTCCGCCGCTGAACGCGAGGTGGCATCAATCAAGTCGGCAATCGCTTCGGCTTGGGCAAGGTCGAGCTTGTCATTGAGAAAGGCCCGTTCGGAGAACTCACCAGGCCGCGCCAACCGCGCGCCCAAGGCCACACAACGCTCAAGCAGCATGTCCATGATAATGGGGCCACCGTGCCCCTGTAGCTCCAGCACATCTTCGCCGGTAAAGGAGTGAGGGCCGTTGAACAGCAGGGCGATGCCTTCGTCAATAATGCTATCAGCGCCCTTAAAGGGGCCGTGATAGGCATGCCGAGGCGCCGGGCAGTGGCCGAGTACGGACTCTGCAATATCGCGACAGGCAGGCCCTGAGACGCGAATAATCCCTACGCCGCCACGCCCAGGCGGTGTCGCCAGAGCAGTAATCGTATCCTGGGTATAAAGTCGTTCAGCCATGGCGCGCCTCATTAATGGATGCGTACATTGTGAATTTGTCGTCTCTAAAACGCCAGACCCCCGCACGAGGGCGGGGGTCTGGGAGCGTGGTTAACAAGGATTACTTGGTTCGCATTCCTTTACCCACACTGGGGTCTTTTTCGATACTACGCGTAATAAAGTACTGTTGCGCGACCGAAATGATGTTGTTGGTTACCCAGTAGATGACCAGACCCGCCGGGAACCACAGGAAGAAGAAGGTGAAGATAATCGGCAGCATCTTCATGATCTTCGCCTGCATGGGGTCCGGAGGTGTCGGGTTCAGCAGCTGCTGAACATACATGGATATACCCATCAGTATTGGCAGGATGAAGTAAGGATCCTTCACCGATAGATCGTGAATCCAGAAGATAAACGGCGCATGGCGCAGCTCTACCGACTCCAGCAACATCCAGTAAAGCGCGATAAACACCGGCATCTGTATGACGATGGGTAAGCAGCCACCTAAAGGATTGATCTTCTCCTTTTGGTAGAATTTCATCATCTCTTGAGACATTTTCTGACGATCATCGCCATAGGTCTCTTTAAGACGCTGCATTTCCGGGCCCAGTTTCCGCATGCGTGCCATTGACTTATAAGCCTTGGCAGACAGCGGGAAGAGCACCAGCTTAACCACAACCGTCAGCAGAACAATTGACCAGCCCCAGTTGCCCACGATGTCGTGGATCTTATCCAGCAACCAGAACAGTGGGTTGGCAATAAACCACAACCAGCCATAGTCAACGGTCAGGCGCAGATTGGGTGCCACTTGCTCAAGGTGATCCTGAACCTTGGGGCCCATGTAGAGCGTGGCGCCCAGTGTCGCTTCACCTTCCGCCGCAATGTTGCTGGTGGGGCCTGCAAACGCCACCACGTTACGGTCACTTGAGTCAGTGGTAACGTAGTAAAGGTTTTGCTGATCTTGGGGCGGTGCCCAGGCAGAAACAAAGTAGTGCTGGATAAGCGCAATCCAGCCGCCCTGGGCTTCACGATTTTCAAAGTTACGGTTTTGAATGTCTTCAAAATCGATCTTTTCATAACGTTCGTCTGGCGTTGAGTACGCTGCCCCAATATAGGAGTTCATACCCATGGCAACGCCGCTTGACGGGTCAGGGCTGTTATCACGCGCTAATTGGCCAATAAAACGAGCACTTACCGGCGCATCGGTATTATTGGCAATATAGTAATCAACATTGACCGCGTAATTCCCACGTTCGAACGTAAGACGCTTGATAATATCAACGCCGTTAACGTCTGCCCGTAAATCAACGACCAGCTGGTCATCATCATCTGCCAGACGATAGGCATTGCTTTCCGGAGTAAATTCAATACGACTTGCTTGCCCGTCCAGCTGTAGGCCGGAACGTGCAACATAGCTACGCGTTGAATTATCCGAGAGCAACACATAGTTGCGTTCAGTATCCAGCGTCATTTTATGCTGAGGTAACGCAGCATAAATAATGTCGCCGCCGTGCGGGTCAATGCGCACGTCGAGAACATCGGTAGCCACCGCAATAAAGTCACGGCTAGATGTTTCGCTTTCAGTACTGCTTGCCAGCCCATCGTCTACCGCACTGTTGGGTGCCGACGTTGACGGAACCGTCAGGTCGTTACTGCTTTCAGCATTGGCTGAGGGGGCGTCACTACTGCTTTGCGTAATTTCAGGCGTCGAGTCGTAATCTGTCGGCCCATAATCCTGATTCCACTGGATCACCAGTAGATAGGCAAGTACTGCCATTGGAATCAGTAAGAGAAGTCGTTTTACGTCCATGAGGGTTCTGCCCGCTGGGTGATGAACATGCTAATGGCGCAGTGTCATTTACTCGACCCATGACACACGAAAGCCTGCCAAGCGGCAGGCCGAGGTCGAGCGGCGAGGTGTGTCGTCAAGTGTCACGTGTTACGCCATCAAGCGGTGGTGCAATTGATACCGTTTGCGCGTCACGCTGAAGGCGTTTCCACATACCATGCAACTGCCGACTAAGCGTTTCATTGTCGATATCCTGCACACCGCGCTTGGCTAATATCACAATATCCATGGAGGGAAGGTGATCCTGGCGAAGCCTGACGGACTCTCGGACTAGACGCTTAAAGCGGTTGCGATCTACAGCGCGCTTTGCATTTTTCTTGCTGACGATTAGTCCAATGCGAGGATGCCCTCGGGTAGTCATGCGCGCTAACGCCATCATACCTTTGCCATGAACTTTAAGGTCAGCTTGTTCAAACACGTGACTAAAATCCCCAGCGTTTAAAAGACGCAAACGCCGGGGAAAGCCTTGAGGCGGCACACGCAATCCGAGATCAGGCGCTCAGACGCTTGCGGCCTTTCGCACGGCGGCGAGAGATAACGGCACGGCCGTTTTTGGTTGCCATGCGAGCACGGAAGCCATGCATGCGCTTGCGTTTGAGAACGCTGGGTTGAAAAGTGCGTTTCATAACTCGTAATTCCCACGTGGTTTAGGACGGATGTGAATCCAAAAGACCCGGCCCAGTGAGGAAACTAGCCGGGGAGTTTCAATTCAAGACCGGAAATTGTAGAGGCTTCCCGCGCCGGGTGCAATTTTTCCTTGCATAAAAACCAACAAAAAGGCAGTGGGCATGGGGCCTGCCGGCTTTTTTACGCGAAAATCAAAACAGTTATTATTACTAATGAGGTTTTTAAATCTTGTTGTTATTAATAGTGGGGATACTATTTGTGGATAAGTGAATAATAAATAGGTTAATCAATATGATAAAATCATAAAAACAATGTGCATAAGTGTCGTATAAGCGGTCTATAAACTGTTGTTTTGATGTGCGTAGAGATGTGGAAAAACGCTAAAAACGGATCTGTCCCCACTCCATCAGCGGGTTGTCCCACGTGCTTACGATAAGTTGTCCACAGGCATAATTGTTAGCCAAACCCGTGTGGATAACCAAGCTTTAGAGCGCTACAATGGTCGGCCGTTTTCAACTGATGGTGAGATGAGTGTCACTCGCGCTTTGGCAACAGTGCCTGGACTACCTGCAGGACGAATTGAATTCTCAGCAATTCAATACCTGGATACGTCCCTTGCAGGCAGAAGAAGGAGAGTCCAATGAGTTGCGCTTACTGGCGCCTAATCGCTTTGTGCGCGATTGGGTGAGTGACAAGTATGCCAAGCGAATCAGTGAGCTGATCCGCGAGCTTGCGCCGTCTAAACCACCCAAAGTAAGCCTGACCGTAGGTAGCCGTCGTCCAGTAGCGGCAGTCCCCCAGCCGCGTGATTTGGGTAATCCTGTTTCCGCTTCAACCTCGGCGCCTTCAGTGCATACGCCCCCGCGCGGTGATATTGCCGATGAGCGTGAAATTGATCAGCTGCGTGAGCGTGAAGAAACGCCGCGCCGGCGGACTAATGAGCGTCAGGTCCAGGTCGAAGGTAGTCTTAAGCACGGCAGTGGGCTGAACCCAAATTTTACGTTTGATACCTTCGTGGAAGGTAAATCCAACCAACTGGCGCGTGCGGCGTCTCGGCAGGTTTCAGAAAATCCGGGTGGCGCCTATAACCCACTATTTCTATACGGTGGGGTAGGTCTGGGTAAAACGCACTTGATGCACGCCGTAGGCAATGCGCTGGCTGGCCGCCGGGAAAATGCCCGGGTGGTGTATCTGCATTCTGAGCGTTTTGTTGCCGATATGGTCAAGGCACTTCAACTTAATGCGATCAACGACTTCAAACGCTTTTATCGCAGTGTTGATGCGTTACTCATTGATGATATTCAATTTTTTGCTGGCAAGGAGCGCTCCCAAGAGGAGTTTTTCCATACCTTTAATGCGCTTTTGGAAGGCGGCCAGCAAATGATTCTCACCTCTGATCGTTATCCAAAGGAGATCAGTGGTGTTGAGGAGCGCCTGAAATCGCGCTTTGGATGGGGCTTGACGGTGGCTATTGAGCCGCCCGAACTTGAAACCCGCGTAGCCATCTTGATGAAAAAAGCCGACCAGGCCAAAGTTGATTTACCTCATGATGCGGCCTTCTTTATTGCTCAAAAAATTCGCTCGAACGTACGTGAATTGGAAGGGGCACTGAAAAAAGTGATTGCTGACTCACACTTTATGGGTAAGCCGATTACCCAGGACTTTATTCGTGAGTCGCTAAAAGATTTACTCGCGCTACAAGATAAGCAGGTGGGTGTAGATAATATCCAGCGCACAGTCGCCGAGTATTACAAAATCAAGGTGGCAGATTTATTATCCAAGCGACGCTCGCGCTCAGTCGCTCGCCCCCGGCAGGTGGCCATGGCGCTAGCCAAGGAATTGACCAATCATAGTTTGCCGGAAATTGGCGATGCGTTTGGTGGCCGTGATCATACAACGGTACTTCACGCTTGCCGCAAGGTGAAAGCCTTGCAAGAGGAGAGCGCGGATATTCGCGAAGATTACAAAAATCTGTTGCGCCTTTTAACCAGCTAAATCATCCATGGGATTGGCCTGCCGTCTGCAGGTTTTCAGGATATAAACCGGAGTGTTGATGAAATTTTCCATTTCCCGAGAGGCATTGCTGCGTCCGCTGACTCTGGTGGCAGGCGTGGTAGAACGGCGCCAAACGCTACCTGTACTGTCTAATGTGCTGATTCAGGTCGAAGGTGACCAGGTCGCACTAACCGGTACGGACCTTGAGGTTGAACTCATCGGGCGTACTGTCGCAAGCCAGGTTGACCAGCCAGGGGCGGCAACCGTGCCTGCTCGTAAGCTGATGGATATTTGTAAATCGCTGCCTGATCAGTCCGATATCCAACTGACCGTTGAAGATGGCCGAGCGGTGCTGCGCAGCGGTCGTTCACGCTTTACGCTCTCGACATTACCGGTCGCTGAATTCCCCAATATTGAAGATGCCGATAGCAGTCAGGAGTTAAGCGTTCCACGGGGCACGTTAAAGCATCTTATTGAAACCACATCATTTGCCATGGCGCAGCAGGATGTTCGCTACTATCTCAATGGCATGCTGTTGGAAATTCAAAGTAACTTGCTACGCACGGTGGCGACAGACGGCCACCGCTTGGCGATGTGTTCACGTCCTGTTGATGTCGCGGTTAGCCAGCCGCAGAAGCTGATTGTACCTCGTAAGGGTATTCTTGAGCTTTCGCGCCTGTTGGATGATAGCGATGAGCCGGTAAGCCTGACGTTGGGTTCAACCCATGTGCGTGCTCATACCGGTGATTTCACCTTTACGTCCAAGCTGATTGACGGGAAGTTCCCTGACTATGAGCGCGTCGTACCACGCAATGGCGATAAGGTGCTCATTGCTGAACGCGCCGAGTTGCGTCAGGTGCTGTCACGTACAGCGATTCTCTCCAATGAGAAGTATCGTGGTGTGCGCTTATACCTGGAAGAGGGCAACCTTAAGGTCATGGCGAATAACCCTGAACAGGAAGAAGCCGAAGAGAACGTGGCCGTCGAATATAACGGCTCTGCGATGGAAGTCGGCTTCAACGTGGGTTATTTGGTTGACGTGCTTAGCGTGCTAAATGAAGACAGAGTGCAAATAACGCTGGCCGACCCTAATAGCAGCGCGCTGCTTGAAGAGCCGGGTGGTGGCGATGCGCTGTATGTTGTTATGCCCATGCGGTTGTAATATAGCGTTTTATAAATGCCAAACGGGGCGGCGCTTCTGGTAGCAGGGGCGCCGCTTTCTCTTAGGAGGTGGTTACGCCTTTTACCCGAGTGTTTACATGAGCTTGAGTCAGCTTAACTTCCAAGGGTTACGGAATTTAGCGCCGCTGGATATGCATCCTTCTCGGGGGATCAATATCATCACTGGGCTGAACGGAAGTGGCAAAACCAGCCTGCTGGAAGGCATTCATGTTTTGGGAATGGGCCGCTCGTTTCGTACCCGTCAGCTAAAGCATGCCATCCAATCTGATGTGGCGCATATGACGCTCTACGGGCGCCTGAAAGGGGAGCCAGAGATTTCCATAGGGGTGCGCCGGTTACGGGCTCAGCGTGAACTAGAGCTGCGTTTGCGTGGGGATAAGGGGGTACGCTTGGCCGAGTTGGTCGAGGCGATGCCTTTGCAACTAATCAATCCTGACGCTTTTAGGCTTCTTGAAGGGTCTCCAGCCGGGCGGCGCGAGTTTCTTGACTGGGGAGTGTTTCACGTGAAACATCACTTTCTGGAAGCATGGAAGCGTACACGTCGAGCAGTGAAACATCGGAACGCATTACTCAGGCGTGGTAGAATAGACCCACAGGAAATGGCGGCCTGGGAACAAGAATTGGCGCTATGGGGCGAGGTAGTCGATAGGTTGCGGTTTGAATGGTTTAGTGAGTTTCTGCCTGTCTTTGAAGAAACGCTGAATGTACTTCTTCCATTACCTGGCTTAAAACTTAACTACGCTCGAGGATGGGACAAACAGAAAACGCTGGCTGATGTGCTTCAGGATAACCGAGTCACCGATCAGCAAAAGGGGTTTACCCAACAAGGCCCTCAGCGTGCCGATTTGCGTATCAGGCTTAATAAACAGCCTGCTGTTGAAGTACTTTCCAGAGGCCAGCAAAAGCTAGTGGTAAGCGCACTCAAGCTTGCCCAGGGGCGGTTTCTGGAAAGAACGGCACAGCGTCACTGCATTTATTTAATTGATGATTTGCCAGCAGAGCTGGATGTGCAACACCAACAGCGTTTCTGTCAGTTGCTTGAAGAGATGCAGTGTCAGGCATTTATTACCAGCGTCGACCCCGCCGCATTACAACCTATGTGGCAATCTAAAACCCTGGTTAGCATGTTTCACGTGAAACATGACCCGCAAGGGCTTGGCCAGTTGGTGCAAGATGGGTAGACGATACGGGACAAGACAGACTTCACGACGGAGTGGTCAATGAGCGAACAGGCTTACGATTCATCAAGCATCAAGGTGCTCAAAGGACTGGATGCAGTACGCAAACGTCCTGGTATGTACATCGGTGATACCGACGACGGCACCGGGTTGCACCACATGGTCTTCGAGTTGGTGGATAACTCCATCGATGAGGCTTTGGCGGGCCATTGTAGTGAAATTCGCGTGGTTATTCATGCCGATGAGTCGGTAACCGTTAGCGATAATGGTCGCGGTATTCCTACCGAGCTGCACGAAGAGGAGGGCGTCTCTGCCGCAGAAGTCATCATGACCGTGTTACACGCGGGCGGTAAGTTTGACGATAACTCTTATAAAGTATCTGGCGGTCTTCACGGTGTGGGTGTCTCCGTGGTTAATGCGCTTTCTGAAGAGCTACGCTTAACCATCTGGCGCCAGGGCGAAGTGTTTGAGCAGATTTATCACCATGGCGTGCCTCAGGCACCGCTTAGCGTGGTGGGTAAAACGGAAAAAACCGGATCACGTGTTCATTTCCGCCCTTCCCAGAACACCTTTGCTAATATTGAATTCCATTACGATATTTTGGCCAAACGTCTGCGTGAGCTGTCGTTTCTGAACTCTGGCGTTGCCATTCGGCTAATGGATGATCGCAGCGGTAAGGAAGAGCTGTTTCATTACGAAGGCGGCTTGAAAGCCTTTGTTGATCACCTCAACTCCAATAAAACGGTTCTGAACCCTGTTTTCCACTTTACTGCCTCGCGGGAGGACGGTGTTGAAGTCGAAGTGGCAATGCAGTGGAGCGACGTCTTTACGGAAAGCATCTTCTGCTATACCAATAATATCCCTCAGCGTGATGGCGGTACTCACTTGGCCGGCTTCCGGGCAGCACTGACGCGCACGATGAATAACTACATCGAAGCGGAAGGCCTGCTCAAAAAAGCCAAGGTAAGCACGGCGGGTGATGATGCTCGTGAAGGCTTAACGGCGATTGTTTCTGTCAAAGTGCCTGACCCGAAATTCTCTTCACAAACCAAGGACAAGCTGGTGTCCAGTGAAGTGAAAACAGCCGTTGAGCAGGAAATGGGCCGCCTGTTTTCTGACTACCTGATTGAAAAGCCAAACGAAGCCAAAGCAATCGTTAATAAAATGCTGGATGCGGCACGTGCGCGTGAAGCGGCACGTAAGGCCCGGGACATGACGCGGCGTAAAGGCGCGCTGGATATTGCAGGCCTGCCGGGCAAACTTGCTGATTGCCAGGAGAAAGACCCCAGTCAGTCAGAGCTTTACCTGGTGGAGGGCGACTCGGCCGGTGGCAGTGCCAAGCAGGGGCGTGACCGTCGCACGCAGGCCATTTTGCCGCTTAAAGGTAAAATCCTGAACGTCGAAAAAGCACGTTTTGACAAAATGCTTTCGTCAGCTGAAGTGGGTACGCTCATCACCGCGCTGGGCTGTGGTATCGGTCGCGAAGAGTTTAACCCCGATAAACTCCGTTATCACTCCATCATCATCATGACCGATGCGGATGTCGACGGTTCACATATTCGTACCTTGCTACTGACCTTCTTCTTCCGCCAAATGCCGGAGCTGATTGAGCGCGGCCATATTTTTATTGCCCAGCCGCCGCTCTATAAAATCAAGCGAGGCAAGCAAGAGCTCTACCTTAAAGATGAGCAGGCCATGGTCGATTACTTGACCACGACAGCGCTGGATGGCGCAGGTCTATACGTAAATGCGGACGCGCCGGGTATCTCCGGTTCGCAGCTGGAAGCCCTGGTAAACCAGTATCGCAACGTGATGAAGCGTATCGATCGCCTGGCACGCGTTTACCCGATTGAAGTATTGAAGCAGATCATCCATGTCACAGGATTGCAGGGCGAGGCGAGTCTTAAAGATCGTGTCACCATGGAAAACTGGATTGCTGAACTGCAAAAAGTCATGGATGACATGGTGGCCTATGAAGGCGGGCCGCGTTACACCTTCTATCTGAAAGAAGATGAGGAGCGTGGCTTGTTACTGCCTACCGTGTCGCTTATTGCGCATGGCGTGACTACCGAGTACGACTGGGGCCTGGACTTCTTTGAAAGTGCGGATTATCGGGCTATTTCAGCGCTGGGTGATACTCTTAATGGGCTGCTTGAAGAGGGCGCCTTTATTTCCCGTGGCGAGCGTCAGAAGCCTGTGGCTCACTTCTCCGAGGTGTTGCAGTGGCTAATGCAGGAAGGTCAGCGTGGCCTTTCGGTACAGCGCTATAAAGGGCTGGGCGAAATGAACCCAGATCAGCTTTGGGAAACCACCATGGACCCGGATAGCCGCCGTATGCTGCGTGTTACGGTTGAAGACGCCGTCGCCGCCGATATGATGTTTAACACCTTGATGGGTGATGATGTAGAGCCACGGCGTAACTTTATCGAAAGCAATGCCTTGGTCGCTAATCTGGACGTATAAGGCACCGAGCGAAGCTCGCATAACATGTTTCACGTGAAACATTGTTTGAAATGAAAAATGCCGCTGGCTTAAAGCCAGCGGCATTTTTTTGAGCTATAAAATTCAGCCGGATGAACGGGATAACAGCCAATCAACAAACTCGGCTAAATCTGTATAAACGTGGGCATTTTCCAGGCCTACGCCCTTGGCCAGTGTTTTCTCGCCTTTGCCAGTTTTTACTAATACCGACTGACAGCCACATGCTTCGCCCGCTTGCAGGTCGCGCAGGCTATCACCTACCATCCAACTGCCGGATAAGCTCGATAAACTTAGCGCACGCTGAATATCATGCAGCAAGCCCGGTAAGGGTTTGCGGCACTCGCAATCATCGGCGGGTCCATGCGGGCAATAAGCGATATGCGCAATGGTTCCTCCTGCGGCATTGACCAACGCATTTAGACGGTCATGCATTTGACCGAGAACGCCTGCATCGTAATAACCGCGGCCAATGCCCGACTGATTCGTGGCTATCGCAACGGTGTAGCCGGCTTGGGATAATTTAGCGATAGCATGGATGGAAGAAGGGTAGGGCAGCCACTCTTCGAGTGACTTTATATAGGCGTCAGAATCCTGATTAATGACGCCGTCACGATCAAGAATAACCAGCTGCTCGGGGGAGATAGGCATTGCGCGTTCCATTAAAGACGCTGATTAAGCATCGCCAACGCCTGCAACGTGACGCTAATTTTGCGGCCATCACTACCCAGGTATTTAAATGGGATATTTTTGCAAGCGGAGTAGTTTGGGCAGCGTTTTTTTAAACTGCTCTCGAACTTCCTGCCGGGCGCTGTGCAATCCATCAATCAGCGCAGGGGTTAAACGTTCGATTTGCATCGGTGATTTAGAGAGTTTGCCATAGAGTGAAAAGATAAAGCAGTACCAATCGCGCACCATACAGTTGATTGGGGTATGTACTTTACCTGGATCCGTTTCAAAATCGATAAAGACAGTTTGGTCGTGGGTGATAAGGATATTGCGTGCGAACGCTTCACTCAGGTAGCAATTGCGCTCATGAACCGCGTTGAGTGCCTGAATGCTTTGACTAAGCGCTTTATCCACTTCCTCAACACTGCTCGCCTTTTTGAGCTTTTCCAGCAGTGTCACCGCGGGTTGTTCAGGCGACCCTGCATCCGCTAAAAGAAGGGCTTGAGGATTTTCGGCCAGGATGACGGGAACGGAGATACCTGCTTCACTTAAGGCTCTAATCCGTTGGGCCTCGGTGAAAATACTTTGCTCGCCGCCCAGGTTGGGGACCGGCTTTAACGCTTCAATATTAAACCATGCAGCCAATAACTTGAGCGGCGCATAGGCAAGCTGCGAGTTCCGTTTGGCGGCACGTTTTAACCACACCTTTTGGCCATTCAGCGTATGGGAAGCCATGCTAGCCTGTTGCTGGGGAAATGAGTCCAGTAGAAAGAGATCGTACACAGGGCAACTCCAGAGTGCTTATGCACCCAAGCAATAACACGCATTACGTCTACAAAGGGGAATTAACGCATCAGGAAAACTTTATTTTAGTAAAAATCGATTATTTTTTCACGGTGTTTCACGTGAAACAAACCAGCAGCGCGTGAAGAGACCTTCAAAGAGGAGCGTCACGATTATACGTCACAGCCAGAAATGAGCGCGCTAAAAGGCAGGTAGGGGAAGGAGTGATAAGCGTGCTGCCGGTGGCATAAAAGCCACCGGCAGACGGTCGAGAGAGCGTTATTGGGGGAGCAGCGAAATATCAGCAACTTCCAGGAACAGTGCCTGAAGGCTCGCCAAAAGAGCAAGACGGTTATTGCGCACTGCTTCATCATCCGCCATGACCATCACCTGATCAAAAAATGCATCAACGGGTTCACGAAGCGTCGCCAGTACATCCAGCGCTTGCTGATAATCACCGGTACCAAACAGCGGGGCTACCTGCTCCTGGCGGCTGGTAACGGCCTTGAATAGTACCTGCTCGGCTTCCTCTTGCAGCAGGCTCGGGTCAACCTGAAGGTTGCCGTTGTGATCCTGCTTGCTCAGAATATTGGTCACGCGCTTGTTAGCGGCGGCTAACGCAGCTGCCTCTTCACGTTGAGCAAAGGCTTTCACCGCGCGCAGCCGGCGAGCGAAATCGAGCGGGTTGGTGACCGGGCGTGCACGCACCGCTAGGTACATCTCGGCGCTAATGCCTTCTTCCTGACCCCAAGCGCGGAAGCGATCCAGCATATAGGTCAGCACGTCCTCTACCAGCCCCTCAGCCTTGGGCAGCCCCTGATGCTGCTGAGCGGCGGCATCTAAAAGCTCGCGCAGATCAAGATTCAGCTCGCCCTTGATCAGGATATTCAACACGCCAATTGAGGCGCGGCGCAGGGCGAAGGGATCTTTTGCGCCGGTTGGACGCTGACCAATACCAAAGATACCTACCAGGGTGTCCAGGCGATCCGCCAAGGCCAGCGTTTGCCCGGTCAGGCTTTGCGGAATAGCATCGCTGGCAAAGCGTGGCAGGTACTGCTCTTCAATCGCTTGAGCAACATCCGCAGGCTCGCCGTCCTGCTCGGCGTAGTAGCGACCCATAATGCCCTGTAACTCAGGGAACTCGAGCACCATTTCGGTGACCAGGTCACACTTGGCAAGTGCCACAGCACGCTGTGCATTGGCAACGTCACCGTTGATCTTCTCAGCAATGAAAGTGGCAATAGCGGTGGTACGACGTGCTTTGTCGGCCAGTGTTCCCAACTGCTGCTGAAACACTACGCTTTCAAGTTGCGGAATGCGCGAAGCCAGGCTCTGCTTACGGTCGGTATCGTAGAAGAAGGCGGCATCCGCCAGGCGCGGACGAATGACTTTTTCGTTACCCGAAATTACCTGTTGTGGATCAGCGCTATCGATATTGGAGATAGTGATAAACAGCGGTTTGAGCTTGCCCTGGTCATCCAGCAGGTGGAAGTACTTTTGATTGGCCTTCATGGAGGAGATCAAACACTCCGCCGGGACCTCCAAAAAGCGCTCATCGAAACTGCCGGTAAGTGCGACCGGCCACTCCACCAAACCACTGACCTCAACGAGCAGGGTTTCGTCGATAACGGCATTGGCGTCCTGTACTTCCGCTTCGGCTAGTACTTGCTCGCGAATGCGTTCGCGACGCAGCTTGCGGTCCGCCAATACGTAAGCGTTTTCGAGCGTGGCCAGATAATCATCGGCGTGCTCAAGCTGAATCGCATTGGGGGCGTGGAAGCGGTGGCCATAGGTGGTGCGGCTAGCCTGTAATCCCAGCACTTCTGCGGCAATGACATCGCTGCCGTAAAGTGCGACCAACCAGTGCACCGGGCGGGAGAACTCAATACGTGATGCCCCCCAGCGCATATTTTTAGGTACAGGCAGGCCCTGAATGGCTTTACGCAGAATCTCGGGCAGAAGTGCTTGAAGGCTCTCACCCTGCTGCTGTTCGCGGTAGCCAAGCCAAGTGCCTTTGTCTGTTTCCAGGTGAATTAGCTCATCGACGCTAACACCACAGGAACGAGCGAAGCCTTCGGCTGCTTTGCTTGCAACACCGTCTTTAAAGGCGGCGGCCAGCGCCGGACCACGACGCTCTACCTCGCGGTCCGGCTGTTTATCGGCAAGCTCGCTGACCTTGACGGCTAAACGGCGAGGTGTGGCGTAAGCGGTCACGTGCTGGAAAGGAATCTCGGCCTCTTGCAGGCCTTTTTCAATCCCCGCAGCAAACGCGTCAGAGAGTGCATCCAGCGCCGCGGGTGGCAGCTCTTCGGCGCCCAGTTCTAATAAAAGCGTATCAACAGCCATTATGCATCTCCCTGATCGGCAAGTAGTTCGCGGCGAAGCGCTTCTGGAGCCATGGGGAAACCTGCTGCTTTACGCGACTCAAAGTAGGTATGGGCAACATCCCGCGCCATGGTGCGCACGCGCAGAATAAAGCGCTGACGCTCGGTTACCGAAATAGCGTGACGGGCATCCAGAAGGTTAAAGGTGTGTGATGCCTTGAGTACCTGCTCATAAGCAGGTAAGGGCAGGTTGGCGGTCAGCAGCTTGGCACACTCACGCTCCTGGTGATCGAAGGAGGCAAACAGCTGATCGACGTCGGCATGCTCGAAGTTATAGGTCGATTGCTCACGCTCGTTCTGCAGATACACATCGCCATAGGTGACTTGGCTACCGTCCGGGGCAATCGCCCATACCAGGTCGTAAACGCTGTCAACGTTTTGCAGATACATGGCAATCCGCTCAAGACCATAGGTCAGCTCACCGGTAACGGGGTAGCACTCAATACCGCCCGCTTGCTGGAAATAGGTGAACTGGGTAACTTCCATCCCATTGAGCCATACTTCCCAACCCAGGCCCCAAGCGCCCAGTGTTGGCGATTCCCAGTTATCCTCAACAAAGCGCACATCGTGGATCAGTGGGTCCAGGCCTAAACGCTTTAGTGAGCCAAGATAAAGGTCCTGCAGATTACTTGGCGATGGCTTCATGACGACCTGAAACTGGTAGTAGTGCTGCAGGCGATTGGGGTTTTCGCCATAGCGGCCATCGGTTGGGCGGCGAGAAGGCTGAACGTAGGCCGCGTTCCAGCTTTCCGGGCCGATTGAGCGTAGGAAAGTAGCGGGATGAAAGGTGCCCGCGCCAACTTCCATATCAAGAGGTTGGAGAATGACGCAGCCCTGTTCTGCCCAGTACTGTTGCAGAGCAAGGATCAAGCCTTGGAAGGTCGACACATCAGGTGTCGATTGGTTTGTCGAGACACTCATCGCAGAAAGCACCGTTGGCCATGAATTCATAAGCCGTCAAGTATACAATCCTAGGCAGATGGGTTATAGGCACATAAGCCAACAGAACCGCTTTTGGTTAAGGAGAGCAAAATGATCGTTGTAACAGGCGGTGCCGGTTTTATTGGCGCAAACATCGTGAAAGCACTGAATGCGCGCGGCCGTAATGATGTCATGGTGGTGGATGACCTGCGCGACGGCACTAAATTTGTCAATTTAGCCGACTGTACGCTGGCCGATTACCTGGATAAAGATGACTTTCTTGCCAAGGTAGAGGCCGCGTTGCGCGGCGAGATAACCGACTTGCCAAACATCGAGGCGATTTTTCATGAAGGGGCGTGTTCCGATACCACGGAGTGGGACGGCCAGTACATGATGAAAAATAACTTCGAGTACTCGAAGGTACTGCTGAATTATTGTGAGAAATTCGGTATCCCTTTCCTCTACGCATCATCCGCCGCGACCTATGGCGGCAGTGACGTCTTTAAAGAGGCGCCCGAGTACGAAAAACCGCTTAATGTCTACGGTTACTCCAAGCTGCTGTTTGATCAACATGTGCGCTCACGCTGGGAGTCGCTGACTACCCAGGTCGTTGGTTTCCGTTATTTCAATGTTTACGGCCCTCGTGAACAGCATAAAGGCAAGATGGCAAGTGTCGCTTACCATAACCATCTTCAAATCCGTAACGGCGAAACCCTGAAACTGTTTGGCGCCTATGGTGGTTATGAGGCTGGCATGCAGAGCCGGGATTTTGTGTACGTGGGCGATGTCGTCGACGTCAATCTATGGTTTTTGGATAACCCTCAAGCGTCTGGCATTTTTAACCTGGGAACTGGCCGAGCAGAGCCCTTTAAAGCGATTGGCGAAGCAGTCATCGACTTCTATGGTAAAGGCGAGATCAATTACATCGATTTTCCTGAAGAGTTGAAAGGCCGTTATCAAAGCTACACGCGTGCCGACATCAGTCATTTGCGTGAAGCCGGCTGCGATGTTGAGTTCAAAACCGTGGCCCAAGGGGTTAGCGCTTACCTGGAGTGGCTAAATGGCTAATTCCGCCAAGCGTCTGCTGGTGGTTGGCCCGTCATGGGTGGGCGATATGGTCATGGCGCAAAGCCTCTTTATGACGCTTAAAGCGCGTCAGCCTGATGCGACCATTGGGGTGGTTGCGCCCGCGTGGTCACAGCCCATTTTAGAGCGTATGCCGGAGGTAGACGAAGTGCTCCCCTTGGCTGTTGGTCACGGCGAGTTTGGTTTGGCTAATCGCCGTGAACTCTCCAGCCAGCTAAAAGGGCGCTTTGACCGTGCCATTGTGCTGCCACGCTCCTGGAAAGCCGCCCTCGTTCCCTTCATGGCTCGCATTCCTGAGCGGGTGGGCTTTTTGGGCGAGCATCGCTATGGGCTTTTAAAAGAGCGCCGCAAGCTAGATAAGCAGGTTCTGGACCAGACCGTAAAGCGGTTTGTATCGCTGGGTTTGCCTCGTGATGAAGCGCTAAACGGGGATTTTCCGATCCCCAGGCCGCGTTTAATGATCGACCGGGATAACCTGGTTAATTTGCGCCTGGCTCATGCGCTGTCATCGCGGCCCGCCATTGGCATGATGCCCGGTGCAGAATATGGGCCTGCCAAGCAGTGGCCGCTGGCCTATTTTCACAACCTGGCCGCACAACTTATCAGCGACGGTTTTGAAATTCGGGTACTGGGTGGGCCAAAAGATCATTCGGCAGGCGAGAGCATTGTGAAAGGGCTTCCCCATGCGCATAATTTATGCGGCAAAACGCAGTTAGCCGATGCGGTAGACCTGTTGGCCGACTGTCGGCAAGTGGTAACCAACGACTCAGGTCTCATGCATGTGGCCGCTGCCGTCGGCGTGCGCATTCATGCGCTTTACGGCTCTTCGTCACCGGCCTATACGCCGCCCTTGACCAACAACGCTGTCGCTCATTATTTGGGGCTCTACTGCTCGCCCTGCTTTAAGCGTGTTTGCCCGTTGGGGCATACCAACTGCCTTAATCAGTTAGCGGTAGAGCAGGTCTATCAGGCGATGCAAGCCGACCCGCAGCGTGCCAGCGGCTTGATCATTAATGGGTGATGTTTACTTCGTCGGCCTGATCCGCTGGCGTTTCTGTCACTTGAGTTGCTGAGGTATCTTCTGCTTCGCGGCGTTGGGGCGTTAGCCCTTCCCATAAGCGGTGCTGCAGGGCGGTTTCCTCACGCAAGCGCTCGTTGAGTGTTTCGATACCATGCACCTCAGCCAGCGTGGGTTTTTCACTGAGTAGTGAAGCACCCAGCCCTGCTCGGTGATCGTTCAAGGTAAAGCCAAGCGCTTCTAATATCGTTGGAAACACATCCAGCATCGTGGCATCGCGGCGAATACGCTGGGGCTCAATATAGTCGCCTAGCATAATCAGCGTGTTATCGCGGTCCAGGGCTGTCAGTTGGTCCCATACGGAGACTCGCATGGTGAGGTGATCGCTGAGTACAACTACCAGCGTATTATCCAAAAGCCCTTCGCGCTGTAACTGCTCGATAAATACCCGTGCTTCATGAGCCGAGCACTCCACTGAGTACAGAATATCCTGGCCATCAAATATGCCCTGGCGGTCCTGGCAGGATTGGGACGGAAACCCGCTCGGCGCATGGGCTGCCAGGTTAAGATTCACCACTGCCCAGGGGCCGCTATTCTCTTCATTTAACCGGCGTATTTCATCAGCGGTAAACTCATAAAGCGTGTCGTCATGGAGTCCCCAGTTATTTAAATACTCTGGATCTTCCATGTCGGGTAAAAACGCTTCTTTACCCATTACGCGATTAAACTGATGACCACGATAGAAAAGGCCTTTACCCGCGAACTGCGTACTAGCGCCCCCCAGGTAGCTTAATTGATACCCTTGAGCCGCTAAAATATCACCCAGGCAGTCAACGCCAGGCACCACCTTTTTCAATGGCTCAAACTGTGTATCGTGTAAAAGCCCGGCAGGCATTAGCGGAACACCGCACTGACTGGCGATCATTCCCGCCATGGTCCAGCCGGTGTTTTCCATTTGTCGGATGCCTTCGAAAACCAGACCCTGTTCGCCCAGCGTGTTCAAGTCGGCATAAGCGTCATCAAAAACCTCGTTGCTATAGGTCCGCTCAAGGCTCTCCAGGTACATGATTAGCAGATTAGGCGTGTGTGACTGCTCGCCGGTCATGGGCGGCATATAACGTCGATTTAACCACTCTCTATCATCAGCCACGACGGCAACGCTGCGTTGCCCCAAGCCATAAAGTAACGGGTTGGTCGCCAGCAAAATAATCGCAAAATAGCGCTCGGCTAGTCGCCAGCGCTGGTCATGGCGGGAAAGCCACGTAATGGAGCATAAAATGCCCAGCATAGTCAGCGTATAAAGCACCGCGACCACCATTTTGCTGGCGCCGCCGTGCTCCGCGATACCGGCCTGTAAATGAAAAAACACAGCGCCTAAATCGACATTGCCGAAGCTGTCAGCTAAATAAACGTACACGCCCATCAAGCTTAGCGGCACTAATGACCAGGGCCATACTTTGCGGTAGCGAGCATTTGCTGGGCGACCCCAGCTCAGCTTCAACCCCGTGCCGATCCAACCAGCGGCGATGAGAAAGAGCGCCCACCAGGGCAGGCGAGTTAACACGGTAGCGGCATAGCCCAGGCTAAGGCCAATGGTCGCTAGTGGCAGCCAGGGAGTAAGTTTCAGTATCCTTGAAAAGGGCATGCCATATCCTAATGCTATTGCAATTTTGGTAAAATAACGTTGTTGGTGCTAGTGCAATGTTACGCTAAAGCGCCGCTGAAAAACCATCTGCCTTCTTATGCCCTTGATCGGCAGGGGGGGGAAGTTTGATTTTCTATATGGCAGCACGTTGAGGCAGCCTACTGTGGCTATATGAATGAGCTGTTGGTTTTTATCGATCCAGGGTGGGTTGGCAGCGATGTTTAATAGTATGGCGGCTTACGGTAGAATTTAAATAGTTGACTATATACATCTATCTGCAACCGCTATCAGAAGTATTCGTCATTTATTGTAATGAAGCATTCTTTAAATTGAACTCAACCACAGTGGTTCCTTATGAAAAAAATAGAAGTGTCATTTATTACGATAAATTATAATTCTTCACAATATACAGCTGAATTAATTAATAGCATTTTATCGAATACTGATAGCGTATCTTACGAAATTATTGTTGTTGATAATGCCTCTGAAGATAAAGATTTTTTAAATCTGAAAGAGTTTCTGAAAGATAAAAATGACGTGAAATTAATTAGGAACTCCATCAACAGCGGGTTCTCAAGTGGCAACATGCTAGGGGTAAATCATGCGAGTGGACAGTATTACTTTTTTGTTAACAATGATTGTAAACTTTTAAATAATACGGCAGGTGTATTAAAGACATATCTGGATTCAAACGCAGAGGTGGCGTTGGCAACTGCTCAAATAGTCGATGCCAACAACAATTATTCATCTTCGCACAAACAGTTTCCCCATCTTTTAAAACAGCTGTTTGGTAACAGCGTGCAAAGAAAGTTTTCAAAGGTTAAATTTCCAAGCAATCGTGTGAAGCTAGATAAACCCACACAGGTTGAAGTTGTTAGTGGCTCTTGCATGTTTTTTAATGCAGATGCTTTCTGCGATATTGGTGGTTTTGATACCGCCTTTTTTCTTTACTGTGAAGAAGAGGATATTGCTAAAAGAGTTTGGGAGTCTGGTAGTAAAGTTTTTTTTATTCCTGAAGCACAGGTATTTCACGAAGCGGGTGGTAGCACAGAGCAGGGGTTTCTAATGCAACAAGAGTTTTATATTTCCTATTACCACTTGCTAAGTAAACACTACAATCGCACCAGTCGAACTCTACTTAAAATAGCATTATTCTTTAAGCTGTTTTTTAGAATGTTTAAGAAGAAAATGGGCGTCAGAATGTTCCTGTTAATGCTAAGTGGATTTCCGCAAAAAAACAGCTTGAGATACTCTCAAAAAATAAAGAAGCACCACGAAGAGGTCGTTTAGAAAACAGCAAGATGCTAATTAAAAAGATGCTAATTTTTACATGCGATTTGTGAAAGCTATGATGCTGCTACCTTGAAAAATTCTTAAGCTGAGAAATCCTCTTGCCAATTTCTGCTGTGTTGATTGTTAAAAATGAAGCGCACCATCTGCGTGAATGCCTTGATACGCTCACCTGGGCCGACGAAATTGTCGTGCTGGATGCGGGGAGCCAGGATGAAACCTGCGCGATTGCGCGCGAGTATACGGATAACGTAAGTGTTAATACGGATTGGCAGGGCTTTGGCGTACAGCGTCAGCGCGCCGAGGCGCTGGCCAGCCACGAATGGATATTGATGGTGGATGCCGATGAGCGCATTACGCCAGCGCTGCAAAAAAGCATTCAGGAGGCTGTGCAGGGGGGGCCAGCCGTTTTTAGTCTCGGGCGGCTTTCCTGGTGTTTCGGGCGGTTTATTCGTCATTCTGGCTGGTACCCGGACTGGGTCGCGCGTCTCTATCCCAAAGGGCAAGCATCCTATAATGCAGCGCTGGTACATGAAAAACTGGTGGTGCCCGATGGTCTAGCGGTCAAACGCCTATCAGGTGATTTGCTGCACTACACTTACCGTGATCTGCGCCATTATCTGGAAAAATCTGCCCACTATGCGCAGGCGTGGTCGGAGCAACGGGCCGCTCAGGGTAAAACAGCCACGCTGGCGAGCGGTTTCACACATGGGCTTGCCTGCTTTGTGAAGATGTATCTGCTAAAAGCGGGCTTTAAGGATGGCAAGCAGGGGTTCTTGCTAGCGCTTTTGTCAGCGCACTCTACGTTTAATAAGTACGCTGACTTATGGATCCGCACCCGAACATCACCCCCGCATAAACGCTGAAAGGAGAAACGTTGAAATTTGCTGAGCGGCAGCGTCAATATCAATCGCCGACATGTCCTGCTGATCAGCAGTGGCTGGAGGGCTAAAGGCCAGCCGCTTTTCAGCGCTGTTGCACGTTTGCCAGCGCAGTGGGGTGGCCGAGCGTTTAGCCGGGTAGAATCCTGCGGTGGCGATGTCCAAGCATCCAGCAATATGCAGCGGACCAGTTGAGCCCGCAATCAGCATATCGGCCTCGGCCAGCCGGTGGGCAAACTCAGCGATGTTGCTGCTCTCGGGTAGATGCCTGGCCGTGACGCCAGCGCTGGCAAGCCGGTCGATTAACGCTTGGGCAGGTGCCTCTTCTCTAGGGCCGGCGCTGATCAACCAATTAATAGGTGGCGCTTCTTTCACCTGCTGGTCTATTTGAGCAATAAGCCCCGCGTACTGATCAATTGAAAGATTAACCGCCGAGCCACCGCTGCCTGGATGCACAACGATAGATACTTCGGCTGTCATCTCCTCTGTCGGCGTTTGGCCCTGCATTTGTGTTCTGGGCAGTGGCCAAAAGGGCGGTTCGGGCAGTGCAGGCAGCTTAAGCGAAAGCCTGGATAACAGCTCGCACGCTAGGTCCACGTTGTACTGATATTCAGGCTTTGCCGATTGAGAGCGGCGCTGGCGAATGCGCACGTTGTAAAACAGTTGAGCCCACTTGGTCGCAGGAGCAACACGAAGCGGTATACCTGCCCGCCAGCCTAGCCAGCCAATGCGTGGCGTTGAAAACAGGGTCAGCAGCGCATCAAACTGGGCGGATTTTACGCGCTTAAGCAGTGCTTTCTGGGCGTGTTTGTCAGCATGGCTACCAGGGTCGATAATCACCTCATCCACCCAAGGGCATTCGCTAGCCAGCGGTGCAGTGTAAGCCGGTACCAGCACCGTAATATGCGGCGTAGGTGATGCGCTTTTTAGGCAGGCCAGCGCTGGCCAGGCCAGCATGAAATCACCAATTTTATCATTACGTACGACCAGCACTTTCTGCGCCATTTTGGGTGCCCCGTTAATTGCAGTCTGTATACTACAAGAGAATGAAGGGCTTGTTTAACAGTGCGTGGCGAAGTGAGGGATGCGATGGTAAATAAGGTGGTGCAACTTTGTCTGTCGAAGGGTAACGGCGGAATGGAGTTTTATGTTGACCGTATAACCGAGGATTTAAAAGCGGCCCAGATTGACGTCATCGGCATCTGCCTTGAGGGCACGCGGATTAATACTTATATGCAGCGTCATCAGATACCTTACCTGGCATTCAAAAGCAGTACCCAAGCGCTAAAGCACGTGTTACGCATCCGCCGATGGTTGATCGAAGAGAACGTTCGCGTTATCCACTGCCATAAATCGAGTGACCTGCGTTTAACTGCACTTTTAAAACTGGTTATGCCGAGTGTTCGAGTGTTCTACACCGACCACATGGGCGGGCAGCGCCCCAAAAAAAGTCTTTACCACCGCTTCGCTTATGCCAATGTAGAACGCGTCCTGTCGATTAGCCAGGCGACCCACCTTCGTAACATTCGCAATCTTCCGCTGCCCAGCGAAAGGGTTGTCTGCTTACCTCACGGTGTCGATATCAATAAGTATCGCCCTTGCAATGATGAGCGTTTTATTCACACCAAACGTGCAGAATTAGGAGTGCCTGAAGAGGCCGTTATTATCGGATTGCCTGGGCGCGTGACGCCAGGTAAAGGCCAGGATGTCTGGGTTAAAGCACTACTGGAACTTGATCCCGCGTTGCCCTTTTACGCCGTGTCGATAGGCGGTACTGACTATGCGTCCGGGGGGGAAGAAAGTTTCTATAGCGAGCTACAAGCGATGATTGCGGGCACGCCGCTTGAGAAAAGAATCAGTTTTCTCGGCCACCGCAGTGACCTACCCGAGATCTTGCCCGCGCTGGATTTGGTATGTATCCCCTCAGAAAATGAAGCGTTTGGCTTGACCATTATTGAGTCGATGGCGTGCGCATTGCCGATTATTGGCTCCAACACGGGGTCGCTACCCGAACTGGTCGATGAAGCCTCTGGCGTGCTCGTGGGCCCGCACGATATTAACGCGTGGGCCAAAGCGATGGAGGCCATGGTGCGTGATGAAACAACGCGTCATGCCATGGGTAAGGCTGCCCGCGCGCGCGTTGAACAGCATTTTAGTAACCAGCGGCATGTAAAGCGCTTGATTGAGTATTACAAAATCTCGGCAGATGAAGGGTAGACCCGCTTGAATGCGTCAGCCAGCCGCTCGGGTGTCAGCCCCTGCTCAACATGATTCGTTGAATGGATGATTTCATGGAGCGTTGCCTGGGGTTGCCATGCGCTGTCGATAACCGTATACACGCCCACCGTGGGGCGATTATAGGCGCTGGCGATATGCACAATAGAGGTGTCGGGTGAGAAAACGACGGCGGCATATTTGACGAGAGCGGCTGACACCAACAGTGAGCACGGGCCAGGAAACGTGTGAACAAATGGAAACGGTTTGGCTAACTGCACGGCTTTTTGTTCACCACTGGGGGCATAGGGAATAACCAACGGTAACCCTGTGGTTTTGTGAACAATATCCATAAGCGCCTTGGCTTTAGCCATGGAAATACAGCGATAGTCAGCGCCGCCATCAAGATTAAACAGTACATAGGGACCAAGCACGCTCGCCCACTGATGGACTTCCTGATCGATATTGGCAGGGATCGGCAGCTCAAAGCGCCCTTCGACACTACCTAACCCGACTTTCTCAATCAGCTTGGACCAGCGAGTGGGTAGCGATGTGTCATACGTGATTGGCTGGCCAAAGTCAGCGAATGCCTGCATGTTGTAAGCGCTATAAGTGAGGTTCATACGGGCTTTCAGTTTGCCCACAAAATAGATGCCGGGAGAGGTGGCGTGTCCCGTTGCATCTACGCAAAGATCAATACTTCCATGGCGCTTTCGAAGGTTCCTCGCGAGCGTTTTGACCGCTTTATAGTCCCTGTCTCTGGGGACAGTTTGAACTTCAACTCCCTCACTTTTCAGTGTTTCGAAGACCGGGGCGTTTCTGTGCGATGCTACGACACAAAGCCAATCAACATGGCGCGCCTGTAAGGCTCTGATGATGGGGTAAATAGCCATTCCGTCGCCAACCGATTTTGGGCAGAGAATGACTGCCTTGCGCACCGTGTCGGGTTGCCAGCTGTCGGGAGTGTAGTCGTACCAGCGTTCAAGCAGCCTGCGCCCAAGCGCCTTGTTCCATCTTGGCATTCGATTATTTTCCTTACGCGCTCATTATAATTCGATAATCAGTATTTTATAAGAATAAGGCGTTAGTAAGGAAGATACTTTAGGTCATTAGGCTTGGCGGATATATTTAGCTTTCCCTGCCAGTGAGTGCCCTTTCAGCATAGCCTTGTCGGATAGGGGTTATGGCGTGAGGTGCGTTAAACTTCGCCACTGAGCGGGAAAGGCGCGCCAGATTAGCAGCTTGCCATTTGCCTGGAGGGCGTAGGCGGCAGCGGTCCAGGTCAATCAACCAGGGTTTTCCTGCCGGGTCGACCAGTATATTGCGTGCGTTAAGGTCGACATGATCAAGCCCTGCATCATGAAAGCGTTTGATCATCGCGCCTACCCTTGCAAGCAGCGCATTATCGGCGCTGTTTTCAGTAAGCAGCGAGGCTAACGCCTGAGCGCCGGGGACCCTTACCGTTAATAGCGCCGCTTCATAAGTGACACCATAGCGGGTGACGCAGCAGGCAACCGGGGCTGGAACGGGCAGGCCCTGTTCAAACAGCGTGGCGGTTAAGCGCAGTTCTCGAAAGGCGCGGGTATGCTCGGCACCTGTCCATAGATAGCGCTTTTCACTCAACCTGGCGACCATGCCGCCGCGTCGATAGGGGCGCAGCACCCACTGCTGGGTCGGCGTTGCCTGTAGGAAAAGGCTGCTGCCCCGGCCGGGCGCTTCACCTACCACAAGGTCCTTGCCGCGCCAGTAATTCGCGCTGAACAGCTCAGGCCCAATCGGGTGTGATAGTTGGTGTGATCCCGGTGCGTCACTTAAACTGTCTGCATCATGTAACATCAGACTATTTTTTTGCCGGAGTGCCGTTAAGCGCATGAAGCCCTCGTTGCCTGCTGAACCCAACCACATTGCCATTTTGCGCCTCTCCGCCTTGGGAGATGTGTGCAATCTCGTGCCGACGGTACGCGCATTGCAGCGCCAGTGGCCACGAGCGCGTATTACCTGGATTATCGGCAAGGGGGAGCATAGTCTACTGGCGGGGCTTTCCGGGGTCGAGTTTGTCGTGTACGACAAGTCGACCGGCCTTGCTGGAATGCGCCGCTTGTGGCGCGAGCTTGCCGATACACGCTTTGATGTACTGCTGCATATGCAGCAGGCGATTCGCGCCAGCGTGCTCTCTCTGGGCCTAAAAGCCAATGTACGCGTAGGGTATGACAAGGCTCGCGCCAAGGATGCCCAGCACTGGTTTACCCAGCATCAGCTGGCGCCGCATCCCAAGGCGCATGTGCTGGAATCCTTTATGGATTTTGCTCGCCTTCTGGGTGTGAAGGACGACCACCTGGAGTGGAACATGCCGGTACCCGCGATGGCCTATGAAGAGGCGCGGGTCATCAGTGGCGAATCGCCTTATCTTGTCATCAACCCATGCAGTAATGCCCGCTTGCGCAATTTTCGCAATTGGTCGGTGGAAGGTTACGCCAGCGTTATCGAACACGCCTGGCGACACCATGGTCTAAAAAGCGTGCTGACCGGGGGAAGCAGTACGCTTGAGCGCGAAATAGGCGAGCAGATTGAAGCCTTGTGCCAGCCGGGCAGCGTGATTAATGCGATAGGCGGCACGTCATTGAAAGGCGTGTTGGCCCTGATTGGCCAGGCGCGTGCGGTGATCGCGCCGGATACCGGCCCCGCCCACATGGCCAATGCGATGGGAACGCCCACCCTAGGGCTGTATGCCACCACGAATCCGCAGCGGGCGGCGCCTTATTGCTGGCGTGATTTCGCCGTCAATGCGTATCCGGATGCCGTGCATGCCTACCTACATAAGTCGGTGGGCGAGGTCGCCTGGGGGCAGCGGGTGCGCCATCAGGATGCGATGCAGCTCATTAAAACCGAGACCGTTATTGCCCAGCTGGATACGCTTCTTGCGCATACAGCGTCAGACACAGTTGCAGGATCTATTCATGAAAGTTGATTTAACCGCGTTAGAACATGCCCATATACTGGTCGTCGGCGATGTCATGCTTGACCGTTACTGGCACGGTGGCACGTCGCGCATTTCTCCTGAAGCCCCGGTACCGGTCGTGCGTGTTGAAGAGGCCGACGACCGCCCCGGGGGGGCGGCCAACGTGGCGCTGAATGTGGCCTCTTTAGGCGGCCATGCAGCCCTGGCAGGCGTTGTCGGGGATGACGACAACGCGGTGTTATTGGAAAACCGGCTGCATACAGCCAATGTAAATACTCACTTTCAGCGCAGCCCCGACGTGCCCACGATTACCAAGCTGCGTGTGATGAGTCGTAACCAGCAACTGCTGCGGCTGGATTTTGAACAACGCCTGGATAACATCGACACTGGCGATTTATTGGCCCAGGTGGAACAGGCGTTGCCGGACTGCGATGTTGTGATCCTTTCAGACTACGGTAAAGGCACGCTCAACCAGGTGGAGCGGCTGATTGCCCAAGCGCGTGCGCATGGCAAGCGCGTTTTGATTGACCCCAAAGGGCAAGACTTCAGTAAGTATCGCGGAGCGAGCTTGATCACGCCTAACCTTGCAGAGTTTGAAGCCGTGGTAGGCCACTGCGCAAGCGATGCTGAGCTTGCCAAGCGCGGCGAAGCGCTGCGCGCCGAGCTTGAGCTGGAAGCCCTGCTGGTCACCCGCAGCGAAAAAGGCATGACGTTGATCTGCGAAGGCCAGCCGCCTATTCATTTACCTACGCGCGCTCAGGAAGTGTTTGATGTCACCGGGGCCGGTGACACGGTCATTGGCTTAATGGGCCTCGCGTTGGCCGCAGGCCATGCCTTGCCCGAAGCCATGATGCTGGCGAATCTGGGCGCGGGTCTGGTGGTTGCCAAGCCAGGCACCGCGACACTCTCAATAGCCGAGCTTTATACCGCGCTACACGGCGATAGGCTCGCCGAGTTTGGGGTTATCGAGCCGGCGCCTCTCGTTGAGGCTGTGCGTGCGGCACAGCTACGCGGTGAAAGGGTCGTCATGACCAATGGCTGCTTTGATATTCTGCATGCAGGGCATGTGGCCTATCTGGAGCAGGCAAAACGCCTCGGTGATCGCCTGATTGTGGCGGTAAATGACGATGCCTCCATTGGCCGTCTTAAAGGGCCCAAGCGGCCGATTAATCCGCTCAATCGACGTATGCAGGTGCTGGCTGGCCTGGGCGCGGTCGATTGGGTTGTGCCGTTTAGTAACGATACGCCGCAAGCGCTGATCGAAACCGTTCTGCCTGATATCCTGGTAAAAGGCGGTGACTACCACCCAGACGATATTGCCGGTGGAGACGCCGTTCGAGCCAATGGAGGAGACGTTAAAGTGCTCGGGTTTGAGGACGGCGTATCCACCTCGGCGATGATTAGCTCCATTTTGGACCGCGAGGGATAATGGGGCGAATTAACTGGCCGCGCCTTGGCTATTCTGCGGCGCTCTATGCGCTTTCATCACTGATTGGCTGGCGCATCTGGCGTGAGCAAGTACCTACTTACTCACGTTGGCAGCGGCTGGGCAGGCGCCTTGGTAAGCTGCCTACGCCGCCGCGTATTTGGTTGCACTGTGCCTCGGTAGGTGAGGTCCGTGCGGCCCGCCCGCTGATAGAGGGCCTGCTCGTCCGCTACCCTCGCCATAGCCTGCTGTTAACCACCATGACCGCTACGGGCGCACAGCAGGCGCAGGCATTGATCGAGCAGCAGCTTGATCACCGCCCCCGACTCGCGCACTGCTTTCTACCCCTGGATTTTCCCGGTGCGGCCAAACGGTTTGTGCACCGCGTAGCGCCTGAGCTTGCCATCATGTTTGAAACCGAGCTTTGGCCTAATCTGCTTGATGCGTGTCAGCAACATGGCACGCCGGTTGCGGTGGTCAATGGGCGGCTCTCGCCTCGAGCGTTCAAGCGCTATCAGAAAGTTGCCCCGCTAATGGCCCGCACACTGGCCAATGTCGATTGGCTGGCAGCCAAGTCTGCTGACGATGCCAGGCGGTTTGAAGCGCTAGGCGCTGCGCCCGATAAAACGGCGGTGGTGGGGTCGTTAAAGTTTGAAGTAGGTCTGCCATCAAGGGGGTCGGTTGAAAGTGAGCGCTTACTTTTAGAGTGGGAAGGGCGACCTGTCTGGGTCGCCGGTTCTACCCGTGATGGCGAAGAAGCGCTACTGCTGGAAGCGCACCGGCAATTGCTACATCAATTTCCTGACGCCCTGCTGGTGCTTGTACCGCGCCACCCTCAACGCTTTGATGAGGTCGCAGCACTGTGTGAAGCAAAGAAATGGGAGACAAGTCGGCGCAGCCAGGGCGAACCTGTTACCCCTGCTACCCAAGTGTATCTAGGCGATACGCTGGGTGAGCTGGCTGTTCTCTATGGTGCAGGCCAGGTGGCATTTGTTGGCGGCAGCCTGGTGCCGCTAGGCGGGCACAACGTGCTCGAGCCCGCAGCGCTGGGTAAACCCGTGCTCAGCGGTCCTTTTATCGAAAACTTTGCTGATGTGGTCGAGCCGCTGGAAACGGCTGGCGCACTTACTCTGGTGGCGGATGTCGATGCGCTGGTCGATGCCTTGCAGTGCCGCTTCGTCGACCCCAAACGTTGCCTTCAAGAAGGCCAGGCTGGCCAATCCGCTATCAAAGCGCAGCAGGGTGCGCTTGCACGCACCCTGGAGGGCCTCGAGGCGCTCTCACGCGCTGAACGATAAGCCCTTAACGCACGATACGCTCAACACCACCTGCTTTACCCAGCAGCAATACATCGGCCCCGCGCGCGGCAAACAAGCCATTGGTCACAACGCCGACAATGGCGTTAATGCGCGCTTCCATGGCAACCGGGTCTTCAATCATAAAATCAAAACAGTCGATAATATGATTGCCGTTATCCGTGACGACGCCCTGACGGTAGACCGGGTCGACACCCAGTTTCACCAGCTCACGGGCCACGTAAGAGCGTGCCATGGGAATGACTTCCACCGGCAAAGGGAAATCGCCCAGCGTTGCCACGTACTTTGAACCATCGGCGATGCAGATAAAACGCTCGGCACAGGCCGCCACGATTTTCTCACGAGTAAGTGCGGCGCCGCCTCCTTTAATCATGTGTAAGTGAGCATTTACTTCGTCGGCGCCGTCGATGTAGAAGGGGACGGTGCCTACGCTGTTGAGTTCAAACACTTCAATGCCCAGGCCTTCCAAACGCTTGGCACTGGCTTCTGAGCTTGCCACCGCGCCTTTAAAACGGTCGCGAAACGGCCCTAATCGATCAATGAACAAATTAGCCGTTGAGCCAGTGCCAATGCCCAGTACGGTGTCCTTTTCCAATCCTGATTCAATCTCTTTAATTGCCGCATCTGCGACGGCGGCTTTGAGTTCATCTTGAGTCATGTGTTTTTCCAGGTCAGAGGAGGAGGGTTATTGCGTTAGTATACCGACCAAAGCGCTGGCTGCCGATGGAAACACAGTAGACGTCAGTAGGCGTAATCTGCTACCAATACAGGCTTTGTTAGTGTTTTAACCCCTCACCGTAACGCGTACTCTCACTCACGATTTTCCATTGGATACCTGCATGCTTGAAGCTACCGTCAAAAAGATTCTCCAGGCCAACGTTTACGAAGCCGCTTGTGAGACCCCGATCTCCCCCGCTCCCTTTTTGTCGCGTCGCTTTAACAACCAGATTTTGATTAAGCGTGAGGACCTACAGCCGGTGTTCTCGTTCAAGATTCGTGGCGCCTATAACAAAATGGCTCAGCTCACCGAGGCGCAAAAGGAAAAAGGCGTCATTGCGGCGTCTGCGGGTAATCATGCACAAGGTCTTGCCATGGCGGCAAAACTGATGGGCGTGAAAGCGGTGATTGTGATGCCGCGTATTACGCCGGAAATCAAGGTCCAGGCGGTACGTGCTCGAGGGGCAAAAGTCGTGCTGAAAGGCGATGCGTTTGCCGCCGCTGCCGAGCATGCTCACGAGTTGATCAAAGAGCACGGCTACACCTATATTCCGCCATTTGATGACATTGATGTGATTGCAGGCCAGGGCACGATAGGTGTCGAGATTCTGCGTCAGCACAGCGGGCGTCTGGACGCTATTTTTGTGCCTGTCGGCGGCGGCGGATTGATTGCAGGCGTGGCGGCGTACGTGAAGTACTTGCGCCCTGATATCAAGATTATCGGTGTAGAGGCGGAAGACAGCGCCTGTCTAAAAGCCGCTTTGGCGGCGGGCGAGCGCGTCGTGCTCGACCAGGTCGGTGTATTTGCCGAAGGTGTCGCGGTTGCTCAAATTGGCGAGGCACCGTTCTCGCTGGTGAAGGACCTGGTTGATGATGTCATTACGGTGAATACCGATGAGATGTGTGCCGCCGTCAAGGATATCTTTGACGATACCCGTGCCGTTGCTGAAACCTCTGGAGCGCTGTCGCTTGCCGGCTTGAAAAAATATGTACAGCAAACCGGCGCTGAGGGAGAAACGCTGTTATGTATTAACTCCGGCGCTAATACCAACTTTGATCGACTACAGCATATTGCCGAGCGTACCGAGCTTGGCGAACAGCGCGAAGCTATTTTAGCGGTGACCATTGATGAAAAACCCGGCAGCTTTAAAAAGTTTTGCCGGGCGCTGGGTAAGCGCATGGTGACCGAATTCAGCTACCGCTATGCGGACGAAAGCGACGCGCATATTTTTGTAGGGATTCAAGTAAAGCCGGGCGGCGAAGATCGTCAGGCCGTGATCGCCAAGCTGCGTGATGGTGGTTATCAGGTGGAAGATTTAACCGATAACGAACTGGCCAAGCTGCATATTCGCCATCTAAGCGGTGGCCGGCCCAGCGAGCGCTTTGAAGAAGAAGTGTACCGCTTCGAGTTCCCTGAACGCCCGGGGGCACTGATGAATTTCCTGACTCAACTGCCCCATGATTGGAATATTTCACTGTTCCATTATCGTAATCACGGTGCGGCTTATGGTCGCGTCCTGGTGGGTATGCAGGTTCCCGGCAGTGACCAAACTCATGTGGCAGATTATCTGGATGCGATTGGCTATCGTTACTGGCGTGAAAGCGACAACCCGGCTTACCAGCTGTTCATGGCCTAGGGTGTTTTGCTAGGTGGGTAAGTGCTCGCTAACTGCAAAATTCAGGGCCAATAAGGGCTCATGAGTTATCAAAACGTCTAAATAAGCAAAAAAACAGCCTGTTTTGTCGTTGTCATTGATGCCCTTATGGCCCTATAGTCGTCAACGATATTTATGTGGTGCGTCGCCCTTTCTAAAACGCAGGTGGGTGATGCATTAATGCATTGGCGAAAGGCGTTGGAGAATCGGCATGCGGCGGAAAAAGCCTGATATGGTAATGGCATTAACAGTAGTGTTCTTGTTAGGCGTACTCGCCACTGGCTATGCACAGGCGTTATCGGGAAGTTAAACGTAACGCTTAAGGCATCGCAGCCATTTGCCAAAAGGTAGTGTGAGCTGACTTTAAGAGAGTCAGCTCTTTTTTTTGCCAGCACGCACGATACTCTCGTCGCTAACCACGGCGGTTAGCGGCACATCCCAGGGTTCAACTGGGAGCGATTCGACACGCTGACAGGCGTGGGCAACGCCAATTAAGGCAGGCGCCGGGCCTTGCCTGCGCATAAACGCAAGACTGCGGTCGTAGAAGCCGCCCCCCATTCCCATGCGGTTTGCCTCGGCATCAAACCCTACCAGCGGCACAATGAGCGTATCCAGCGCCCAAGCGGGCAACCGATTGTGGCGGTGAGCGCCAAACTGGGTATCCGGTTCAAGAATCCCAAAGCGGTTTTTTACCATGGGCGTCGTCGCGTGGTAGTTAACGAACCACAGTGAGTTATCGCTTAGCGGGCGCAGAACCGGGAGATAAACGTCGACATTACGCTGGCGGAGCCAGGGTAGTAAAAGCGTAGGGTCGATTTCACCGTTAACCGGTAAATAGAGGCTGATGCGCTTGGCGCGCTGAATTTCAGGCAACCGTTTGAGCTGTTGGCAAAGGCGTAGAGCGGCTTGGCGCTGCTCATGTTTTGAAAGGGCGAGGCGTTGTCGGCGTAGCGCAAGGCGCAGGGTGCGCTTGGCCTCAGGATGATGCAGGCTTTCCATAAATAAGAGTTCCCCAGAGTGCCGCTGTCATTCTGGCCCTGAACCTACTGGTTCAGAGTGGGTGGCCGCAGCCAAACCGTCAGGCTTTCCGACGCACGGACATGCACACGGGTCTGGCTAGCAATTGGCCCCCTGGGTACTGCGCATAGGCTCGAGGGACTATAACGACTGGCGTACACCCCAGAGAACCCCGCTATTCTAACAGAGCCAGCGGCCATGCCAAAGTATTGAGTGAAAGGTTGCCTAAGGCTGGCGGGTTTTTTCCAACGCCCGCTCAAGACGGTCATTTAGCTTGTTCAAGTTGGCTTCGCTTGCCCGGTGCTCATCCAACGCTTCAAGCAGTTCATGAGTGATATTAAGCGCCGCGATCAACGTGACACGCTCACTGCCCAGGGTGCCGCTTTGCGCTTGGATACCGTTCATGGCGCGATCCAGGTAGCGAGCGGCGCGATCAAGCTTGGCTTCTTCCCCGGTATCGCAGGCAATGACATAGCTGCGCCCGAGAAGGGTAATTTCTTTCGTTGGCCGCTTGGCGTTACTCATTTAAAGCTCCAGCGCGGGCCAGCGAGGGGCCCAATGCGTTAACATCATGGCATAGGAAAACAGTCGTCGCTCACTATAAGAGAGGCGCTTGTACGGGGTCAACGCGCAAGTGTCCAGGGCGCATTAACGTATGAATCATTATTACACAGCGAGTTATTACTATGTCATTGATTGATGAGCGCCAAGACTTTTCTGACGTAGCCGATGTTTTTTTGCTGCATGGAAGTATGCAGTCACCGGCCTTTTTAGACGGACGTTTAAGCGCCCTTTTAGCGCTGCGCGATGTAAGTGCCGAGGCATGGCTTGAAGAGGTCTGCATAAGCCTGGGCGTTGAGCAACCGCGTGACCAGCCCAGTGCAGAACGCCTGCTGGGTTGGCGGCGCCAAACGCTGGAGGCGCTCAGCGCCAGCGACTTGAACTATGCGCCGCTACTCCCCGATGAGCTGTTCTCGCTGGGCGAGCAAGCCCAGGGGCTAAAAGAGTGGACGCTGGGCTTTATGGAAGTCGTCGAGGAAGTGGTGGATGGCGAGCTTCGCGAGCGCTGGTCACAAACGCTGAGTGAGGCGATTGACGATTTGGCAGGCATTGGCCACATCGAAACAGATATTGACGACAGCCCTGAAAATGAGAATGACCTGTTTGCTCTGACGGAGCATGTGCGGATGGCAGCCATGCTGCTGTATACCGAGCAGCACCCGGGCAAGCCCCAGGTTGAGCAAGCCGACGCGCCCGTTCACTAATTCTTCGGAGTTTGTATGTTGCCTGAGTTACTTCCCCGGCCGCCTGCGATTGGCAACGAAGAGTATCGCGCTCGCCGTGACGCCTTGATTGCGCAGTTGCCCGCAAACGCCGCTGTCGTGCTGCCTGGTGCTTCGCTGGTTACCCGTTCACACGACAGTGAGTACACGTTTCGTCAAAACAGTGATTTTTACTATCTGACCGGAATCACTGAGCCTGATGCGCTGCTGGTGTTGCTTCGCGGTCATGACGCCGGGCAGAGCATTGTGTTTTGCCAGGACCGCGACCCAACGATGGAAGCCTGGACAGGCCGCCGTTTGGGCGCCCGGGGCGTTGAAGCGGAGCATGGCATCGACCAGGCGTTTGAAAATGCTGACCGCGAGGCACAGCTGCCAGTGCTGCTGGAGGGCCGCGAACTGCTTTACGTGCCCCTGGATAATCCCGATGCGCTGGGTATTGCCGAAGAGGCTTTCTCCTTCGCCCTAGCGGGGCTGCGCCGTGGGCGGGCCCCGCTCAAAGGCTGGCTGGATGTCAGCGCGCTGATTCATGCGATGCGGCTAATAAAAAGCGAGGCCGAGATTGCCCTGCTGCGCCATGCCGCAGCGATTTCAGCGAAGGCCCATGTACGTGCCATGCAGGCATCGCGCCCAGGGCTTTACGAGTATCAGCTGCAGGCCGAGCTTGAGCATGAGTTTGTCTGGCAGGGCGGCAGCGGGCCTGCTTACAGTACGATTGTGGGCGGCGGTGCGAACGCATGCGTATTACACTATATTGAGAATCGTGCAGCGCTAACCAACGATAGCCTGGTGTTAATTGATGCCGGGGCCGAGTTTGGGCTTTATGCCGGAGATATCACCCGTACCTTTCCGGTAAATGGCCGGTTTACCGAGGCTCAGCGGGCCCTTTATCAAGTCGTACTGAGCGCCCAGGAGCGCGCAGTCGCCGCTATAAAACCCGGGGCGACGCTCGTTGATGTTCACCAGAACGTCGTTAAGGATTTAACGGCTGGGTTGATTGCGTTGGGGTTACTTGAAGGCGATGTTCAAGCCCGAATTGATGACGAAAGCTACCGGCGTTTTTACCTGCACTCTACGTCCCACTGGTTGGGGCTGGATGTCCACGATGTTGGTAGCTACCGGCTGGATGAAAAAACGCCACGACCTTTAGTTGCGGGTATGGTGTTAACCATTGAGCCAGGACTCTACATTCCCGACGCAGAGGATGTTCCGCCTGCGTATCGTGGAATCGGTATCAGGATTGAGGATAACGTCGTAGTGACCGACGAAGGGTATGAAAACCTGACGGCGGGAGTACCTAAAGGCATGGCTGACATTGAAGCGCTAATGGTTAAATAATAAGCGTATATTGATTGTCTGAATATCTATTATGTAATTTACGTTACGCCATTACGATATGGCGGTGCGCTAGGTGACAGGAGATGCTAATGCCGTCGTCGACGGATACGCCAGTAAAGACGACCACACACGATATCGTGATTGTGGGGGGCGGATTAGTGGGCGCCAGCCTGGGCTGTGCACTGGCCCCGCTTATCAAGCGTTATGGCTGGAAAGTCGCCATTATCGAAGCGACGCCGATGAATGAAGCGCCGCTTGAAAAGAGTTGGCAGCCGAGCTTTGATGCGCGTGCAAGCGCCATTGCTGAAGGCTCAGCACAGCGTTTTCAACAGTTGGGCATTTGGGATGCGATGCAGGGCGAAGCAACGCCTATTCGGTATATTCATATCAGTGAGCGTGGCCGCTTGGGAGCGACGCGGCTCAGTGCCCAGGGATTAGGCGTCGATGCGCTAGGTCATGTTATCCCCAATGCCTGGATGGGCCGTGTGCTTCACCACCATCTTAAAACGCTGCCGGTCGATTGGTACTGCCCGGCCAAGGTAGAAAAGCTTGCCCCAGAAGGTGGCGGGCACTATCTGCGCCTTTCTGACGGCAGCGAGCTGCGCGCCGCCTTAACCGTGCTGGCCGATGGAGGGCGTTCGGGACTTAAAGAGCAGTTGGGTATCAACAGTCGCCATAATTCCTACGAGCAGACAGCGCTCATTACCCATGTGGGCATCAGCCAACCACACGAGGGTATTGCCTATGAGCGCTTCACTCAGGAGGGGCCGATTGCCTTGTTGCCTTTGCCAGGTCAGGCAATGGAGCTGATATGGACACACCCCAGCGGTCAGGAACATGCGCGAATGGCGCTCCCGGACCGTGAGTTTCTTGCCCAGTTACAGAGCGCCTTTGGTGACCGGGTGGGACGTTTCACTCGCGTAGGAAAACGCTACAGCTACCCGCTTTCGTTGGTAACAGCAGAAGAGCCGGTTCGTCCGGGGCTGGCGGTCCTGGGAAATGCAGCTCATGCCCTGCACCCTGTTGCCGGTCAAGGCTTTAACCTGGCGTTACGCGGTATTATGGACCTCGTTGAAGCGCTTGAGCAGGGCGAACAGACCGGGCTGCCACTGGGTGATATGACGACGCTGCAGGCCTTTGAGCAGAAGCGTGCGCGTGATCGCCGCAATGTCATTCGCTTTAGCGACGGGTTGGTGCGCCTGTTCGGACACACGTTACCGCTTCTGTCTCACGCTCGGGCAGCCGGGCTTATCGGCCTTAACCTTGTAGGGCCGCTGCGACGCAGCCTGGCGCGCCGCGCGATGGGGCTGGAGCGTTAGGCATGCCTCGCTGTTTAAGATTAAAGATGCCAAACGCTTAGCCAGCTATTTGGCTCAACAGGAACAAAGCTCTAAGAGCTGGGCTCGGATAGGAGCGTTATGGATACGCACGCGACAGACACTGCACCGACAGAAAATTTTGACGTTATTGTCGTGGGCGCAGGCATGGTGGGAACAGCGCTAACAGCCTTGCTGGCACAAGCAGGTATGCATGTGGCACTGGTGGAAGCGCGCCATGAACCCCAGCGCTGGGAGGCCGTTAACAAGACGCTTCCCACGCCCCGGGTCAGTGCATTAACGCCAGTATCTCAGCGCCTGTTAACCCATCTGGACGTTTGGCCCGCCATGGCCGAATGTCGCGTAACGCCGTATCGCTATATGCAGGTATGGGATGCGGAAGGCAGTGGTGAAATCAAATTTTCGGCCGATGAAGCCGGGGTGCCCGTACTGGGGCATATAGTAGAGAATGCGATTACTCAGGCGGCGCTCAATGATGCGGTACTGGATCATTCCAGAGTAGAGCATTTTTTTGGTTGCCGGGTTCAGGCGCTACAAACCTCAGCGACAGGACGTTGGCTAGTGCTGGACGATGCGCGCAAGCTGCATGCACCGCTGCTGGTAGCGGCGGATGGTGCGCGTTCAACCCTGCGGGAGCTGGCCGACATAGAGATCACCAGCGACGATATGGGCCAAGAGGCTGTGGTCACTACCGTCAAGTGTGCTCATGTACACGGCAGCACCGCGCGGCAAGCGTTTACCCAGAGCGGCCCGCTGGCCTTCTTGCCGATCACGCTAGAGGACGATGCACGCTACTGCTCGATTGTTTGGTCGACCACGCCCGAGCACGCGTTGGCGCTCAGCCATTTTACGCCTGACGAGTTAGGGAAGGCGCTGGGCGAGGCATTCGGTTATCGCCTGGGCGAGGTGGAGGTGTGTGATCGTGCGTATCGTTTCCCGCTGGTACAGCGTCATGCAAGGCAGTATGTATTGCCGCACTTCGCGCTGATCGGCGACGCGGCGCACAGCATTCATCCATTGGCAGGGCAGGGCGTTAACCTCGGTTTGATGGATGCCGCGGTATTGGCTGAAGAAGTGGTTAGCGCCTGGAAACGCGGCGCCCCGTGGGGTGAGTTAACCACATTGAAACGCTATGAGCGCAGGCGGCGCTTGGATAACAGTGCCATGTTAGGGCTGATGAAAGGGTTCAGGGAGCTGTTTGGCACCCAAATGCCGCTCTTTACACTGGCCCGCAATCTCGGCATGAGCGGTATGAACCAGCTAAGCCCTGTTAAACGCAGCGTCATGCGGCAGGCCACCGGAGAGCGGGGGCGCTTGCCGCACAGCTGCCGCTAACGGCGGCGGTCGACCACATTAAGCGCTTTGAGAAGATTGAGCGCTTCACTCATTTGGTAGTCATCACGTAGCCGCTCGGTCGCGGATGAACGTGTCTGGGTGGCGGGCTGCTGTGCATCCAGGTGGCCGCCCAGGTCCGCCTCACGAAGCTCCGGGCGGCTTTCGGCGACTTCCAGACGGCCTCGTACTACTTCTACATCGGGCGCGATGCCCTGCGCCTGAATGGAGCGTCCGTTTGGCGTGTAGTAAAGCGCGGTGGTGAGTTTCAAACCTTCACCATTACCCAGCGGCATGACCTGCTGAACGGAACCCTTTCCGAAACTGTCTGTGCCCATAATGACGCCGCGGCGTTGGTCTTGAAGCGCACCCGCCACAATTTCTGCGGCCGAAGCGCTGCCGCTGTTAATCAGCACGACCAGCGGAATATCACTGGCGGGCGTGGCGGATGAGGCTGAAAATGACATGGCAGTATCGGAAAGCCGGCCTTCGGTATACACAATCAGGCCGTTATCCAGAAACAGGTCTGCTACACCGGCCGCCGCCTGGAGTACACCGCCGGGATTATTGCGCAGGTCAAGAATCAGCCCTTCCAGCGGCTGTTCGCGCGTCATGCGCTCTATTGCCTGGCGTGCCTGTTCTGGCGTACGCGACTGAAACTGACTAATTCGCAGGTAGCCATAGCCGGGCTCAAGAAGCTCATGCTTAACGCTTTCGCTGCGGATGGCCTCACGGGTAAGGTTGAACTCACGCGGGGTGTCCTCTCCCGTGCGTAGAATCATCATGCGCAACTGGCTGCCTGGTTCGCCGCGCATTAGCGTAACGGCTTCTTGAAGCGACATGCCTTCAGTCGGCGTACCGTCAATGGCAACGATAACATCCCGAGGAAGCAGACCAGCCCGTGAGGCGGGCGTATCATCAATCGGGGTGATCACCAGGAGTTGGCCGTTTTCCATGCCAACTTCTATACCAATGCCGCCAAACTCTCCTTGAGTGGTTTCGCGCAGGCTTTGATACTCTTCCGCATCAAGATAGGCAGAGTGAGGGTCGAGTTCGCTGAGCATACCGCGCATGGCATTACGCAGTAGCGTGCGGTCATCGACCTCTTCAACGTAGCCACGCTTGATACGCTCAAACACCTCGGCAAAGGTCTGGATCTCTTCAAGGGGTAATTCATCAGCTGTGGCGGGCTGGGCAAACAGCGGTAGCGGTGCCGACAATAGCGCAACAGGAAGCAGAGTCACCAGAAGGCGCTTGGCAGAGGCCGGTACTTCGTTAACAAATAGCGTCATGCAGACTCCGCAAGGCGTTAGGCAGTGTTTAAAGCTGCCCCAAGTTGACATTACCGTTCTGTCTGAAAAGTGTCTGCGTTCGGCAACGTTTCAGACAGAACCTAATACGGTTCAGCTTATCCCGTCAGCGGCGCGCAATCCAACGCTGTGGGTTAATTGGTTTGCCACTCTGACGTACTTCAAAGTAGAGCGCATTACTTGATTGTCCACCACTGTCGCCTACGCGGCCAATTTCGTCGCCGCGACTGACCTGCTGGCCAGGACGTACGCTAAACTGCTGTAAGTGAGCATAGAGCGTCATGATCTGGTCGCCGTGGTCAATAATCAGCAGGTTGCCGAAGCCGCGCATCCAATCGGCAAATACCACCCGCCCGGTGTGCACGGCGTTTACCTGCGTACCGGCGCTTGCCTGGATGACAATACCGTTATAGTGAACGCCATCACGACGATTAAATGTTGTGGTGATGGCACCTTGCACGGGCCACGGCAAATCCCCTTGAGTACGGGTAATCTGAGTGCTGGGCGTGGGGGCATCCAGGCGCGCTAGTTCCTCCTGAATTTCACGCAGCTTACGCTCGGCCTGCTCCCGGTTATCGTTAAGATCCGCCAGGCGATCAGCTTCGCTACCATAGCGATCATCCAGCGTGGCCACGACGTTGCGCCGGTCGGAGGAGCGCTCAGCAAGCCGTACCCGCTGCGCATCCAGCTCGGTGGCGACACTTGCCAGGCGCGTTTGGCGCTCGTTAAGGGCCTGCTCCGTATCGGCAAGCGCGGTATCCAGCCGGGCAATATCGGCAAGACGTTCATTGCGTGCTTGAGTAAAGCGGTTCAGGTAAGCCTGCATACGGTCAAGCTCGGCCGGGTCGCCCTGGTTCAGCAGCAGCTTGAGCTGTGGCGTCGGCCCTAGCCGGTAAAGCGCCGCGAGTTGTTGGCTGAGGGCGGCGTACTGGCTGGCTTGCTCGTCCTCCAAGCGGTCGCGATGCTGGCGCAGCTGGGTCATTTCATCGTCCAACTGGCGCCGCTCGGCCTGTAAGGCATCCAGCCGCTGGTGAGTGTCGGCCAGCTCCGTTTCAACCTCGCGTAGTTCACGTTCGGCGCTGTCCCGTGCTTCTCCTGTTGTACTCAGCCGCTGCGTAAGCGACTCAATTTCCTGGCCAAGCGCATCCAGCTGCTGGCGCGTTGCCTGCTCATCCGACTGGGCCAAACCCGCCGGTGAGTACACAATGACCAGTAGCGCACCCAGTACTAACGCGGTTCGCACAGGACGTCGCAACGGTATGATCAAGTGAAATCAATCAGCGGGTTCCCGGTCATGGCCTCGGGAACCGGTTGATTCATCATGGTCAAGAGTGTGGGGGCCAGGTCGCACAGGCGGCCATCGCTTAACGTGCCGGCTCGCTCACCCACGTAAACCAGCGGTACCACAAAGGTGGTGTGGGCCGTTTGGGGGGCGCCTGTGACCGGATGCACCATCTGCTCGGCATTACCGTGGTCGGCGGTTACCAGGCAAGCACCGCCAGCGCGCTCAATCGCGTCAATAACGCGGCCAACGCAGATATCGACCGTTTCAATAGCTGTTACCGCCGCGTTGAAGTCGCCGGTATGGCCCACCATATCGCCGTTGGCATAGTTACATACGATGAAGTCAAAGCGGCCGCTGTCGATAGCCTCAACGAGGTTGTCGGTGATCTCGTAAGCGCTCATCTCGGGTTTTTCGTCGTAGGTCTTCACGTCCCGAGGGGAGGGTACCAGAATACGCTCTTCGCCCTCATACTCGGCTTCGTTGCCACCCGAGAAGAAAAAGGTAACGTGGGGGTACTTCTCTGTTTCGGCAATACGCAGCTGCGTTAAACCGCGCTTGGCGACGACTTCGCCCAGGGTATCGTTGAGATCAAATGGCGGAAACGCGGCCGGTGCAGGAATGTCCGCCGCGTACTGGGTCAACATGACCAAGCCCTTGCCCGCCAGCGATGGGCAGGCCCTACGTGAAAAGCCGCTGAAGTCAGGCTCTACAAATGCGCGGGTAAGTTCGCGCGCGCGGTCAGAGCGGAAGTTAAGAAACAGGGCGGCATCACCGTCTTGCAGGGTAACGCACTTGTCGTTGAGCAATACGCAGCTTGGCAGGACAAATTCGTCGGTTTCGCCGCGCTCATAGGCGTCGCGCAACGCGGTTTCGGCGCTGGTGGCATAGATGTCAGCCTGGCCTTCGGTCAGCAGATGGTAGGCTTTTTCTACCCGCTCCCAGCGGTTATCGCGGTCCATGGCGTAAAAGCGGCCAATAATGGAGGCCACAAAACCATTTTCAGCGCCTACCAGCTCGGCCAGGCGGGCATTAGCGCGTTCGATAGAAGCCAGCGCGCTTTGAGGCGGCATGTCTCGGCCATCCAAAAATGCATGAATAAAGATACGTTGCGCGCCGCGGCGAGCCGCCAGTTCGGCCATCGCGATGAAATGATCTTCATGGCTATGTACGCCGCCAGGCGAGAGCAGGCCCAGCAGATGAACGGCGCGGTCATTGGCCACGGCATCATCAATCGGCTGTGTCAGGTTTTCGTTAACGTCCAGATCGCCCTCTTTAATGGCTTTGGTGATCCGTGTGAAGTCCTGATAAACGATGCGTCCGGCACCCAGATTCATATGGCCCACTTCTGAGTTGCCCATTTGCCCATCGGGCAGGCCTACGTGGTGGCCGTCAGTATGCACAAACGCGTGTGGACGATTCGCCCAAAGCGCATCCATTACGGGCGTGTTGGCCGATGCCACCGCGTTATTAGCGCTATCGGGGTTGTGTCCATAACCGTCAAGAATGATCAGCGCGACGGGACGCGGAGTAGACGTAGCCATAAGAACCTCGTTCGGTTGAGTAATCCAAGCGGCGTAAAGCAATCAGCAACGAAAGCGCTGTTTGAAAGTAAAGAGGTTTAAAAAGGTGAGTCAACTCACGTTATTTTCAAACAACTCCTTGTGATCAGGGTCGCGACTGATGCACGCTTGGGGCATCATAACGTAGGCGACCGCCGGGCGTCATGAGCAAGGCCTGCGCGGGGTGCCCTGTGACGTGTATACTTATCGCGTTTTGACGGCGGCGTTGCCGCTTTTTTCTGCATAGACCAAGAGATTGTGTTCGCGATGATCGATCAGTTGTTCGAATTCGTACAGAACCACCCCCTGCTCGTTGGGGCGTTTTTGCTGGTGCTAGTAGCGTGGCTTATTTATGAAACGCGTAGTGCTTCAACCAATGCGGTGACCTCAACCCAGGCCACCCAGCTCATCAACCGAGAAGATGCGGTTGTGCTGGACATTCGTGAAAGCAAAGACTTCAAAGCCGGGCATATTGCTGGCGCACGTAACATTCCCCATAACAAGCTTGATAACCGTATGAACGAGCTGGATAAAGTGAAAAACCAGCCGATCATCGTCGTATGCAAGCATGGGCAAAGTGCAGGCGCGGTTCAAGCCAAGCTTGCCAAGGCCGGTTTCGAGCGTGTGACTAAATTGAAAGGTGGCATGGCGCAGTGGCAGGCCGATAGCCTTCCCGTCGTTAAGAAGTAAGCGTTCTCACCTTTTACTATTGATTCAATGAACAACGAGGAGTTTCCCCATGGCGGAAGATAACAACACCCCGCAGGCTGGTGCAGCAGCGTCCGGCGACAAGCCGCAGCTGAAGTTCTCTATGCAGCGTATTTACGTGAAAGATATCTCCTTTGAAGCACCTAACTCACCGTCTGTTTTCAAGCAGGCGTTTAAGCCGAAGGTGAATCTGGATCTTAATACCACCAGCACTAAAATCGATGACGACCAGTATGAAGTGGTTGTGAAAGTCACCGCTCAGGTCAACGATTCAGAAACCGGCACTACCTCGTTTCTTGCAGAGGTTGAACAAGCGGGTTTATTCCGTATTTCGGGCATCGAAGGCGCTCAGTTGGAGCAGACACTGGGTGCGTTCTGCCCCAACCTGCTGTTCCCTTACGCGCGTGAGTGTGTTGATAACCTGGTAAACCGTGGTGGCTTCCCGCCACTGATGTTGGCACCGGTGAACTTTGAAGCCATGTACGCCCAGCGTAAGCAGCGTGAAGCGCAACAGGAAAATCAGGCTGAAGTGAGTACTCACTAAGCATGCAGGCTGCCGACTGGTATGCCGTGCATGGCAAAATGCCGCGCCTCCATGTACCGGCTGTTTTTGCAGTAGGCCAAGAGGTAGTGCTGCCGGAAGGCCCGGCGCGCCATGTCACCCGCGTACTGCGCATGGGTGAAGGCGCGCCTTTGGTGCTGTTCGATGGCCAAGGCAATGAAGCGGGCGTCCGCTTGGCCGAGGTAGGGCGTAAGCACACGACGGCGGTTATCGACGCCGTTTGGGTCGGTGAGGGGGAGTCACCCTTTGCTGTTCACCTTGGCCAGGCGATCTCCAAAGGCGACCGGATGGATTACGCGATCCAGAAGGCGGTTGAATTAGGTGTCGCTGCTATCACGCCACTGTATACAGAGCGTGGTGATGTACGTTTAAAGGGTGATCGTGAAGCCAAAAAGCTGGCCCATTGGCAGGCTGTTGCGGCAAGCGCTTGCGAACAAAGTGGCCGGGCGGTAGTGCCTGTCGTTCACTCGCCACTAAGCCTTGTTGAGTGGCTAAGTGCCCGCCATGAGCCGCTTCGCTTGATGCTGCACTTGGCAACGGGTAATACGTTTGATCAGCCGGAACGCCCTGAGGCCGCCGCACTTTTAATTGGCCCTGAAGGTGGCTTAACGGAGACAGATATTGCAGCCGCTCAGGCAGCTGGCTTTACGCCATTAACGCTAGGGCCACGTGTTCTGCGTACGGAAACAGCCCCGGTGGTTGCCTTGACCCTTCTACAGCACTACTTTGGTGATTTGTAAGCGCCTACTAACACCTTCATTGATCCCCTTCCTCAGTGGCCTGCTGTTTAGCGTTAGCCTTCGTTATAGGCTTTACAAGTGTGAATGAGTAGCCATTAGCCTGGCCTGCGTTAAGCAGCGGCCATCACTATGTAGCGGGCCAGCTGCTTTGCTCGGTGATCCTCAGGCGCCATACTATAGACTCACTTTTTAAGGACGGCACCCATGGTCCGTGAATCAACGACTCCTCCTCGCGCTACAAGCGACGCCTCTGCCCAGTTAGGCGAAGTGGCGTATTTAACTGTTGTGACCGTTAATAACACGGGCGCGTTTTTGCGTTGGGGGCAGCCCAAGGACGTTCTCTTGCCGTACAGTGAGCAAATCTTCCGGCCGGATCCTGGCAAGCGGGTGCTGGTCATGCTGTATGAAGATGACCAGGGGCGGCCTGTGGCCTCCATGCGGCTTGATCGCTTTTTAACCGATGATGCCTGGGCGCTTGAAAAGGGGAATGAGGTGAGCGTCGTGGTCGCTGACCGCACCGACCTCGGTATGAAAGTAGCGGTTGATCACCGCTATTGGGGGCTCATTTATCAGGATGATATTTCTCAGCCGCTGCGCCGCGGGCAGGCGCTAAAAGGCTACGTCAAGCAGCGCCGTGAGGATGGCCGGTTGGATATTTCTCTGTTGCCGCCAGGCGCGGCGCGATTAGACGTCGTCGGCGATAAGATACTTAAAGCACTGCGTGAAAGCGGCGGCTATCTACCGCTGGGCGATAAAAGTGACGCCCACGCGATTAAGGCGCGCTTAGGGGTAAGTAAAAGTGCGTTTAAACAAGCCATTGGGCGGCTTTATAAGCAGCAACTGATTATCTTAGAGCCTGACGCGATACGGCTGGTGCCGGGCGCGCTTGCCCCGTAACGGCGCCAATGGTTGGAGCCTGACAGGCAGTACGGCATACTGCCTACCTATTGTTTACGTATGGATTGTGCCCCGATGAGTCAATCAAATCTGCATCTCGGTGTCGTGATGGACCCTATCAGCGACATCGCTTACAAGAAAGATACCACCATAGCCATGCTGTGGGCGGCCCAGGAACGCGGCTATATCCTGCACTATATGGAGCAGGAAGATCTTTTCTTACAGGCGGGGCAGGCCTACGCACGCATGCGACCACTAACCGTGCATCGCGACCCTGAGCATTGGTATGACCTGGGTGAAGCGGCTGCCCGGCCACTGGCTGAGCTTGATGTGATGTTAATGCGTAAAGACCCGCCGGTGGATGCTGACTTCACCAATGCGGTCCACCTCCTGGGTTTTGCTGAGCGTGACGGCGTGCTTATTGTTAATCCAACCTCAGCGCTTTTACAGTGTAATGAGAAGTTGTTTGCCCAGCAGTTTCCTCAGTGCTGCACGCCCACCATGGTGGCCAGCCGCGATGATGTGCTGCGGGCCTTTCATGCCGAGCACGGCGATGTGATTTTCAAACCGCTGGACGGGATGGGTGGCACCGGGATTTTTCATATCGGCCCTGATGGCCGCAATATTGGCGCGGTCATTGAGCAGCTAACGCTGCGTGGTCAGCGCCAGATTATGGTTCAGCGCTACCTGCCTGACATTAAAGACGGCGACACGCGTATCCTGCTGGTGGACGGCGAGCCGGTGCCCTTTGGGCTGGCGCGCATCCCATCGGCTGGTGAAACGCGCGGCAACCTGGCAGCCGGTGGCCGTGGTGTCGCACGTGATCTCACTGAGCGTGATTACTGGTTGATTGAGCAAGTACAGCCAATGATTCGTGAAAAAGGCCTGATGTTTGTAGGGCTGGACGTGATTGGCGACTACATCACTGAAATTAACGTTACCAGCCCCACCTGCGTGCGTGAAATTGATGACCAGCGCGGCACGAATATCGCGGGCCTGTTGTTGGATGCCATCGAACGCCGCTTGAGCGCTGCTTGATACGCCTGATTCACACTTGATGATAAGAAAGGTCTGCTGGCTATGTCAGCAGGCCGTAGGAGACGCATGCAAAGTTTGAAACACCATTTTTTAATGGCGATGCCGCATCTGGATGATCCTGACTTTGTGGGCAGCCTGATCTACCTCTGTGATCATGACCATAACGGCTGCATGGGGGTTATCACCAACCGCCCGTTGGATATGACGCTGGATGCACTGTTTGATCAGTTGGAGCTGGGGGGGGAAGACAGCCCCCATCGCAATGCCCCAGTCTATTACGGTGGCCCTACGCACAAGGATCGCGGCTTTATCCTCCATCTTGGCGATAGCCAGGAGTGGGACTCCAGCGTTCAGGTAGAGGATGGTGTGGCACTGACGACCTCTATGGATATTCTTCAGGCGCTAGCTAACGGTGAAGGTCCTGAGCACTTTCTGATTTGTCTGGGCTGTGCGGGGTGGGAGGTCGGTCAGCTTGAAGATGAACTAAAGGACAATAGCTGGCTGACGGTTGAGGGCCAGACGGAAGTGCTGTTCAACACGCCACCTGCTGAGCGCTTAACGGCTGCCGCAGGATTGTTAGGAGTGGATCTATACCTGATGACTCGTGATGCAGGGCACGCGTAATGGCAGAGGTTGGCCAGCGCTTAATTCTTGCCTTTGATTATGGTACGCGGCGTATTGGGGTAGCCGTGGGCAATGAGCTTTTAAAAAGCGCCCGCGAGCTTTCCCCACTTACTGCACGTGACGGCATCCCCGACTGGAATAAAGTAGAGCAACTGCTGAAAGAGTGGCAGCCGGACCTTCTGGTGGTTGGCTTACCGCTCAATATGGATGACAGCGAGTCGGACATGAGTAAGCGTGCCCGCAAGTTTGGCAACCGTTTACATGGGCGCTACGGCAAACCCTGCGTGATGGTAGACGAACGTGGCTCTACCCGCGAAGCCAAGCTGATTGCCCGCGAAGCGGGTCACCGAGGCAACTACCGCGAAGAGAGCGTCGATGGCATTGCGGCGGTGTTGATTTTGGAAGGCTGGTTTGCCCATCAGGAAGGTCTTCCCGATGGGCGTTCTGCTCTCTAGCGTATAATAAGTAGCGTTAGCGATCCAGTGTCCCGATCTGGCTGGGTACAAACCAGCGCACCGGGCGAAGGTCTTTCTCAATCAGAGAGTCGACGTGCAGCAGCGTTGCAAAGATGGCCATCCGCATGGCGATGCCGTTATCTGTCTGACGAAAGATCGCCAAGCGCGGGTCGCCGTTAAGATCCACGTTCAAATCATTCGCGCCGGGGCGGCTATCGCGGGGCAGCGGGTGCATAACAATGGTCGATTCACTGCAGCGTTGATCCAGAAACGCCTTGTTGACTATAAAGTCATCCGAGATGCCCTGGAAGTTCTCGTTCATTTCTTCGGTAAAGCGCTCTTTCTGAATTCGCGTGGTGTACACAACATCCAGATCACTGAAGTCAGTGGCTAAATGATCGCGTACCTCTACCTGGTGCCCGCGTGATGTGACCAGGTCAATCAGTGCAGTAGGCATTTCAAGCCCGGGCGGCGATACCAGTGTGATACGTAACGGATCGTATAAAGAAAGCAGCTTGATCAGAGAGTGCACCGTACGCCCATACTTGAGATCGCCGGTCAGCAGAATATGTGCTCCGCCAAACGATTTGCCTAATCGCTGAAACTCCTTATCGATCGTATAGATATCCAATAGCGCTTGGCTTGGGTGTTCACCAGGGCCGTCGCCGCCGTTAATCACCGGTACATTCGTCGCCGCCGCAAACTCGGCAACAGAGCCTTGGTCCGGGTGGCGCATGACAATCGCATCGCAGTAGCCACTCATTACCCGGCTGGTATCGTAAAGCGACTCGCCTTTGGCCATGGATGAGAACGTAAAGCCTGTGGTATCACATACGCTGCCGCCCAACCGACAAAACGCCGTATGAAAACTTACCCGGGTGCGCGTACTGGCTTCGAAGAACAAGTTGCCCAAAACGGCGCCTTCAAGAACACGGGTAACCTGACGGCGCTGGGCAATGGGCTCCATTTGGGCCGCAACGCGTAGAAGGTGGTTAACGCTGTCGCGGTTTAAGGAGTCAACGGATAGCAGGTGGGGGCTCATCATGGACCTCATGTTGAAGTAGAAGGCGAAGTGGGTAGATGAAGTGATTGCGTGTAGTGTAACCGCCAATACGTGGTTCGCCGAAGTGCTTTCACGGCCTTATAAAAGAGGCTGCTGACGTTTTTCAAACATATTTCACCCAGCCCCTTGCCAAACGC
>NZ_JBQSXT010000016.1:0-86556 GCF_052378605.1 Halomonas sp. AOP27-A1-41 | reverse complement strand
GCAAGAGGCTTCCCTTTCACTCTTATCTGTCTGATATTTGATAGCTTTTAGTATTGATATGATGTTTTTTGTATACTGTTATTATTTTTAATGCTTGTTTATTGCTCAGTCGCTGTCAATAGCATTGCGTTAATAAGCTTAGAAATATGTTTTTGCACCAGCTTAGGCTGCTTATTATTTGAGCTGCGTGTCGATAAAGTAAAATTAGGGTTTTTTGTTGTTGCGAAGGAAGTGGTGTTGCTATTTAAGGCATTGATATTAAAGTAAATTTTATTTAGGTGGCAGGGCGTCTTCAAGCATGCCGTATGTTTCTTGACTGATTGTATTCAATATACTAGCTTGGTATACGACTAGTGATGGTTAATTGATAATAACAACTGTTCTTGAATGGAGTTGCCATGAATAATCATAATGAATGTTTACCGACTACGACCCTTTTCAAATCTGCTTTGTCATTCCAAAATCGAATTGCTGTTAAGGCTCTGCTCGTTGGCACAGTTAGTGTGGTTACCGCAATAGGGGGGAGTTCGGCGTATGCGCAGGAGTGGCCGACTGAGAATGTGCGCTTGATAATCCCTTTTGGGGCTGGTGGATCGGTCGACCGATTTTCCCGCGGGCTTGCTCAGCACTGGGAGAATACGCATGATTACTCGATGTTAGTAGATAATCGTGGAGGTGCTTCTGGTTTGCTAGGGGCTCGTACTTATCTAGGCTCCCCTGACAACGGTCATTACATCTTTGCAGGTATTCAACCTACTTTAAGTATGAATATTGTAACGCAAGGGGCTGATTTTTCTCTAGATGATTTCACTTTCATCAACGTTGAGCAACGCGATTATACTTCTATTACTGTAAGAGCAGACTCTCCTTATGAAACGATTCAAGATTTAGTAGATGCTATCCGCGATGACCCGAGCGGGGTAACTGTCTCGATGGCGACTGGTGCAGGCACGCATTTATTTGGTGTGGCATTTTTAGATGCTCTCGAGTTAGATCCTCAAGTGGTTACCTTTAGCGGTGGTGGTGGAGAGCAGCGCACTGACTTGTTAGGTGGTCATTCGGATGCAGCTTTTTCATCGGCATACGGGGATATAACATTGGGTGATAAGGTGCGTGTATTGGCTGTTTCATCTCATGAACATTTTCCAGCTTGGCCTGATGCTCAGCCAGTGATTGAAGCATACCCGGATATTAACATTCCTGAAATAGGCGATAATCGTTTTATTGCGATTCATAAGTCTTTTGCAGAAGCAAACCCAGAAGTGTTGGACACTATTGTTCAGAGTTATCGAGATGTATATAACAGTGATGCCTATCAGGCTCATATTAAAAATCAGGGTTCTGATATGATTTCAGATTACTATGGTCCTGAACAGTCTACGGCCTTTATCAAAGAAATGCATGAAGTTGTAGAAAGCTATAGCGATATCTTGCAGGGTGAATAAAAATATCTAACGCCTAGGGGGTGTGTACCCCCCCTTTTTTTTGTTTGATAAAAGATAAGGTTCTTATTCATGGTTTCTTATTTGAAAAGTAAAAAAGGGGAGCTGCTAGTTCCTCTTTTGATGCTCTGGTACGCAACTTTCTACTTTATTGAGGCGCGAGGGTTGCCTCGTCCCAGTGTGAATTTACTGCTTGTTAAGCCTGTTTATATAATACTTTCAGTAAGTGTTTTGCTTTTTTTTGTATTGAGTTTTTTGGATTTTAGGAAGTCAAATGCTTCATCCTCAGATAGTGAGATAGAGCGTCACGAAAAAAAGGAAACCATTTGTTTTTTGATTTTTACAATCTTATACGTATTTGGGATTGAGTGGTTGGGTTTTGTAGTAGCTACTTGGCTATATATGACGATTTTGTTAATGGTTTTTATGAAAAAATCTTGGTCTTTAGTTTCGTTAATGCCAGTTTTAACGGTGGCTTTTATTTATGGTGTATTTGATGTTTGGTTAAATATACCTCTTCCTGCAGGCTGGTTTATTTAGGTCGCTGGTGTCATCTTCAGGAGTTTACTATATGTTTGATTCTGCACCTATTATGGAAGGGCTTCTGCTGTTGGCAGACTGGAAAGTTTTGGCGGTAATGGTGTTGGGGGTTTTTTTTGGAATCATTACAGGTGCTATTCCAGGATTCAGTACTCCCTTGGCGATTAGTATCATGCTGCCGTTAACCTATCCGATGTCACCCATTATGGGAATTACTTTTCTAACTGCAATTTATGCAGGTGGTAATTTTGGTAGCTCTATACCATCGATTCTTCTCAACATACCTGGATCTCCACAAGCAATAGTTACTGGCTTTGATGGTCATCCTATGACAAAGCAAGGTCGAGCAAATGAGGCCTTGGGGATGGCGGTTAGTGCTTCAACAGTCGGTAACTTATTGGGAGCATTCTTTTTAATTTTAGTTATGCCCCTGATTGTTGCGGCGGCGCTAATGTTTGGCCCGCCTGAGCTTTTTCTAGTTGGGGTTTTAGGGTTGACGGTTATAGCCACGCTGCACTCTAGCTTTTTAAAAGCTATAATTTCTGGGGCTTTTGGGGTCCTGTTAGGGACGATCGGTATGACATCTACTGGCGCCATAAGAGGAACCCATGGTTATTTTGAGCTAATGGATGGCTTACCTGTCATGCCTGCACTAATTGGTTTAATTGGCTTCTCTGAGTTGTACTATATGCTGCAACAGCGTTACATTGCTAGAGATGAAAGAGGCCAACAAGCTGGGATGCGCTATCAAAAATTAATGGCCGGGGTGCGCGAAACATTCAAGCATCCTGTAACTGTATTAAAGTCGAGTGCTATTGGTGTGATTATAGGTGCTTTGCCAGGGGCTGGGGGTACAGTGGCGAGTGTTGTAAGTTATAATGAAGCTAAGCGCAGTGCTAAAAATAGTGAAGTTTTTGGTAAAGGAGCGAGCCAAGGTTTAATAAGTGCTGAGTCATCTAACAATGCCTCTGAAGGAGGAGCTTTGGCGACAATGCTTTCTTTAGGGATACCCGGAGGAATGGCCACTGCAGTTATGGCTGGAGCTTTAATGCTGCAAGGTTTAATACCTGGGCCTCGTTTGTTTATTGATAGCCAAGGTCTGGTTTATGGAGTTATGTTTTCCTTGTTTATCGCTACAATATTTCTTTTGGTGGCTGGCTTGTTAGTGTCTTTTTATGCTACGAGAGTTGTTAATGTACCTACTAAAGTGTTAATACCTTTAGTGGCGGTTTTGTCTATAGTTGGGACATATGCTGTTAATCTGCAAATGTTCGATGTTAAGATTATGTTAGTATTTGCTACTTTAGGGATATTAATGCGTAAATACGACTATCCTTTAATAGCTGTCATTTTAGGTATCATATTAGGTCCGATTTTAGATAGCCAATTGTTGCGTACTTTTCAGGGAGCCGGCGATATAAGCCTAGATGTTTTTCTTGCCCGTCCTGTAAGTATCATACTGCTTGGGATAATTATCTTCTGTACGGCGCCTATTTTGCTGAAATTATATCGATCATTGCGCGTAATATTAACTTCCTCAAGCACCCCAAAGAGTCAATAAATTAAAAGTTGGTACAACACATTAATATTGCCGGTGATGGCTTCAGCGTAGATAGTGACTACAAGGATTTGGGTCATGTTAGATAAAGTTAAAGTAGATAAATTGCTAGCGCCTGAGAAGGCGTACGTAACGATACGTCAGGCTATTCTCAGTGGTGAGTATGCGCCGAATGACCGGCTACGAGAGGATGAGCTGGCTGCTCGGGTGGGCGTAAGTCGAACACCCATCCGGTCAGCATTGCAGCGTTTGGTACAGGAGGGGTTTGTTGTATTCCATCCTAATTCAGGTGCAGCTGTCAGAGGTTGGTCGCGCCAAGAAGCGGTTGAAATTTTTCAGGTGCGCGCTAGCTTGGAGAGTCTCGGGGCTGGGTTGGCCGTGGCGAATGCGACCGCTGGTGATATTCGTGAATTAGAAGCACTCTGTGATGAAATGGAAGGGTTGAGGCCTTCTGAAGAAACTCAAGAGCAGTTTTCAGTTTTGAAACGCAACGTTCTGAATCGAAAGTTTCATGTTAAGATTTTGAACATGTCGAGGAATCGTAAGCTGGAGGAGATCGCGCTATCGCTAATGGACGTGGGGTTCTTGATCCGCTCTTATCGCAACTTTTCCGCCAAAGATGAGCAGCGTAGTCAGTTTCATCATCGTGACTTGGTGTCCGCATTTGCTGCCCAGAATGCTGAATGGGCATCAGCCATCATGAAATCTCACATTTTGACTGCTAGCGATATTGCGAGGTGGGACGATTGATTCTGGTTCGACGCCAGATTAGTCATTCTCGATACAATAACAAATGAAACGTGGGGTAGTTATGCAAGCCTTCACCTTTATGACGGTGCCTGATATTCACTGCGCTCAGGGGGCCGTTGAACGGCTGCCGGTACTGGTTCAGCGGTTCAACGCCCAGCGTGTTCTGATTGTCACCGACCAAGGAATTGCAGAGGCCGGTTTGTTGGCGCCTGTGAAAGCACTGCTTGAAGAGGCAGGCCTTTCCGTGGAAGTATTTGCAGGGGTTGTCGCTGACCCTCCCGAAACCATTGTTTTTGAGGCTGCTGCGCACGCAAGGCAAGTCAAGGCTCAGGTGGTGGTAGGTTTGGGTGGAGGGAGCTCATTGGATGTGGCTAAGCTGGTGGCGCTATTAGCTCATCCAGAGTGCTCACAAGCTTTGGCTGATATGTATGGTGTCGATCAAGTGACCTCAGCGCCGCTCCCCACCATACATATACCTACTACTGCGGGCACTGGCTCTGAAGTGACGCCTATCGCCATTATTACCACTGGCGAAACCACTAAAATGGGGGTGGTGTCGCGTCAGTTACTGCCTGATATCGCCTTGCTGGATGCCAATCTGACGTTAGGCTTGCCTGCACACGTGACGGCTGCGACCGGCATCGATGCCATGGTACATGCTATTGAGGCTTACACTAGCCAGCATAAGAAAAATCCGATTTCGGACATGTATGCCTGTCAAGCCTTACGCTTGCTGGTAGGGAATGTCGAGCGAGTGATCGCCGATGGGCGTGACATTGAAGCGCGTCAGGCGATGCTGCTTGGGTCGCTGATGGCAGGGCAGGCATTCGCCAATGCCCCTGTTGCAGCGGTGCACGCATTGGCTTATCCGCTGGGGGGTTATTACCACATTCCTCATGGGCTATCGAATGCGTTAGTTTTGCCAGCTGTGTTGCGCTTTAATGCCACGCATGCAGTGGGTGCCTATGCTGAGCTGGGTAGGGTTGTGCTGCCTCTTGAGCAGCATGTCGATGATGATAAAGAGATGGCAGAATGCTTTATTCAGGCGCTTGAAAGGCTTGTCGCTATATGTGGGCTGCCTAGTCGCTTGCGTGATGTGGCTATTCACCATGTTGCTTATAATCAAATTCCCGAGCAAGACCTACCCATGCTGGCCAAAGCCGCCATGCAGCAGATGCGCCTGCTGGTCAATAATCCGCGTAATGTGAGCGAAGCGGATGCCTTGGCTATTTATCAGGCCAGCTATTAGGCCTGTTTTAAGATATCGTTTGGGTGGCTTGTTAGCGTATTGCCAGTTTTACTAGCAATGGAAAGAACGCCGCCATGGCCAGGAGCCGTGCTATATGGTGAAGGCCGACGAAGGCCGGGTCGTGGCCGGTGGCCAAGGCGATCAACGACATTACCTCTGCACCGCCAGGGGCATAGGCTAGCAGTAGCTGAATGACGGAAATATCCGTGATGAGGGCAATGGGTAAAGCAATGGCTGCGCTTGCCAGCATGGTAATACTCATTGCACTCAGCGCAACCGGCAATGTTTTTGCAATCGTGCTCCATTGGGTATTGATGAAGCGTGTGCCTATCATGGCGCCTGTAAGGGTAAAAATGGTCACTTTGAGCACGTCAGGTAACGTGCCTACTGTGATGCCGCTTAGTGCTACTAGCCCGCTCCCTGCAATGGCACCAATTAAAAGCGCAGCAGACACGTTGAGTAGCCAGGCGATGACTGCACCAGCACCTCCCGCAAGAAATAACCAGCCAAGTGCCGCATAATTGGTAGTCGATTCTGAGAGTGACTGCTCAGGCATCCATATGTAGGCCATCGTGGGCAGTATCAGTACGAGAAAGAGCATGCGCAGGCTTTGGATCGTGACTACTTTTTGCACGTCACAAGGGTGTTGGCTAGCTAGCTGGAGAATGACAATCAAGTGCCCGGGATAAGCTGACAGCACGCTGGTATTGTGATCGCAGTGGCCATGGCGCTTCAGGTAGTAGGCAACGACAGCCAGCGTCAATATGATGGATATGCATAAGCCTGCGAGTGATGGTATCCAGTGCCCAAGATGCTCGACCATATCATTGCTCAAGGCACTACCGATACTGACTCCCACTAGCACCACCACTGTTGACTGAAAAAGAGGTGAGTAGTGCAATGGCAGGCCCTTGAACGTGGCTAGCAGGGTGGCCAGCAGCGATCCTAGAAGCCAGCCTGCATCGGCCGCTAGCCAGTGGCCAAGCCACCCCCCGCTGAAAGCAATTGCCAGTGTCAGTAGTGTGCCGGTAGTGGGGCGATTCGAAGTAAGCAAAGACATGAGACTCCATTCATAAAGGGAGGCATAAAAAAGGGCAGCAACCAAACTGCGTTGCCGCCCTGTATCAGTTGTCACAGCTGTCAGTTGATATGGCGTTTTTCAAATTCCCATACATCTTCAAAGCCAATGATCTTGTTGAACTCGCTAAAGCTGTACATGAGCGACCAGTCAGTCACATCGCCATTGTCGCGAATATCGCTGTAGCTTTTTTCCAGTGCTTGAGCCGTTGCCAAAAAGCCTGCGGCAGGATGAATGGCCAGAGAGAAGCCAAGCGATTGTAATTTGTCGGCAGGCAGTAGCGGAGTGCGCCCACCTGGCACCATGTTGGCTACCAGTGGTTTGTTCAGCCGCTTGCCAATCTCAGTCATTTCCTCTTCGTTTTCCGGGGACTCGACGAATAGCACGTCGGCACCTGCGTCGGCATAGGCTTGCGCGCGTGTCAGTGCTTCTTCAAGACCTAGCTCGGTACGTGCATCCGTTCGGGCAATGATCAGAAAGTCATCGCTTTTACGTGCTTCGCAGGCAACTTGAATTTTGTTTACCATATCTTCTATGGGGATGACGCGACGACCTGGTGTGTGGCCGCACTTTTTAGGAAACTCCTGGTCTTCCAGCTGAATAGCGGCGGCCCCTGCTGCTTCGTAGCCGCGAACCGTGTGCTGTACGTTGAGTAGTCCACCATAGCCGGTATCACCATCTGCGATGATGGGAGTCGAGGTCATTTTGGCCATGGTGGCAACCCGGTTAACCATGTCGGTATAGGTCGCAAGACCAGCGTCTGGTAAGCCGAGATGGGAGGCCACGGTGCCGTAACCGGTCATGTAAAGCGCTTTAAAGCCCATGCGATCGGCCATTAGGGCTGAAATCATGTCATAAATGCCGGGGGCTACAAGGATTTCGCCACTTTCCAGTTGCTGTTTTAAGGTCATTTGCGTCATATCTCACTCCGTTGGGTTAACTACGTTATTGTTGGATGCTTGGAATGCGGTGCGAGGATGCCAGCCATGGGTAGCGCTGAGCATAAGCCTCTTCGAAAGCTTTGATGGTGCTCGATTTCTGTAAGGTCATTGCCATTTCCGAAGCGCCAAGCATCAAGGCTTCTTTACGGTACTCATCGATATCAAAGGGGTGGTTGCCGGTGCGGGGCGATGCGACCTGCTGCTGTTGTAAATCGATGGTTATGCTTGACGGAGCATGCTGGTGAGCTTCATCGGCCAGTGCCTGAACGGTATTGGCAGGTAGCGTTATGACCAGCAAGCCGTTTTTCAGGCTGTTATTGAAGAAAATATCGCCAAAGCTGGGTGCGATAACGGCTCTGAAACCACTGTCCATCAAGGCCCAGACCGCATGTTCGCGGGATGAGCCGCAGCCGAAGTTGCTCCCCGCCAGTAGAATGCTGCCCTCTGCATAGAGGGGGGTGTTCAGGGTAAAGTCAGCAATCACGTTTCCGTTGCTGTCCAGGCGTAGATCGCAGAACAGTTGTTCGGCGTAACCTGCCGAGCGTGGGCGATGCAGGAAGCGCGCGGGAATTATTTGGTCGGTGTCGATATTGTTGTTCATCAGTGGCACTGCAATGCCTTGATGCGAGGTAAAAGCTTGCATAACGGCTCCTATAAATCGCGTACGTCGGTAATACGGCCATGAATGGCAGCGGCGGCTGCCATGGCGGGGCTCATCAGGTGAGTGCGGCTATCTCTTCCCTGACGTCCGGCGAAGTTGCGATTGGAAGTGGAGGCGCAGCGCTCATGAGGTGGCACGTGGTCGCCGTTCATGGCCACACACATCGAGCAGCCCGGCTCGCGCCACTCAAATCCCGCCGCCAGAAATATTTTGTCCAGCCCCTCGTTTTCGGCCTCGATTCGTACCTGCCAAGAGCCTGGTACCACGACTGCCGGTATTTTGGCGTATCCATGACGCGCAACCGCTGCTGCTGCTCGCAGGTCTTCAATTCGGCTATTGGTGCATGAGCCAATAAACACTCGGTCGATAGCAAGCCCTTTCAGAGGCTGGCCTGGCGATAGCGCCATGTAAGAGAGCATGCTCTCGGTTGCTGCACGTTTCTCTTTATCGACGTGATCAGGTTGCGGGGTGCAGGCGGTAATGGGGAGAGCGGTTTCTGGTGATGTGCCCCAGGTAACTGTAGGAGCGATAGCGTCCGCATCGAGGGTTACTTCCTTGTCGAACTGGGCATCCGGATCACTACGAAGTCTTTTCCAGTACTCCACCGCTTGCTCGAACAGCTCTCCTTTTGGTGCGTAAGGCTTATTGGATAGGTAATTGAAGGTGGTGGTATCTGGCGCAACCATGCCCGCACGAGCCCCAGCTTCTATCGACATGTTGCAAAGGGTCAGCCTTGCTTCCATAGACAGAGCCTCAATCGCACCGCCGCTATATTCGATCACGTAGCCTGTACCACCATTGGCCCCTATCGCCCCAATGATATGCAGAATCAGGTCTTTGGCAGCGACATGTGGGGGTAGCTTACCGCTTACGTTGATGCGCATGGTGCGTGGCTTTTTTTGCCACAGACATTGAGTAGCCAGCGCATGAGCCACTTCCGAGGCGCCTATACCAAACGCTAGAGCACCCAGGGCGCCATGTGTGGAGGTATGGCTGTCGCCGCACACCATCAGCATGCCTGGTTGGGTCAACCCAAGTTCGGGGCCGGCCACATGAACTATGCCTTGGTAGGCATGGTGCATGCCAAAAGAGGTAATGCCATGTTGTGCTGCGTTACTGCTTAGGGTGGTTACCATTGCATCAAGATGAGGCTCTCGAAGCGGGTCTGAATGGGTGGCGACATAGTGATCCGCCATGCCGAATGTTAGATCCGGTCGCCTCACGCTTAAGCCTTCATCATTGAGCAGGTCAAATGCTTGGGCGGTAGCGTCATGAACAAGGTGTCGGTCAACATAAAGTAAAGCAGTGCCATCTGGGCGCTGCTCAACTACATGCGCATCCCATATTTTTTCAAACATGGTGGTCGCCATCGGTTGCTCCTCTTCTCATATCACTGTTGTTGTGTTTGTTTTGGCCCGATTTGACTGAGCTTACTTAGCGAGAAGTCGCGCTAAAGCTTGCCTCATAGGTGATGTATACGTGCTTGTTTTAATGTATACAATTATAATATTTTTGCAAGTCGGTCGCTTATTTTTGGTGCGATAGTATTTAGAATTAAAATATTCTAAATTGTAATAATTTTTATAAGCTATTTAATATATTGATAAATATAGATTTATGTTATTTTTAATTAGAAGGTTGATATTTCTGTTTTAGATGGTTGTATGCTTTTTTGACAAACTGTATCCAATAGTCGAATCTTAGGGTAGTCAGTCAAATGTCACTGGCTCTCCATGCATAAATACTTCTCTGAAAAAGGACAATAAGAAGATGGCTATTGAGGTTAATCATCATAAAAACAAAGGTATAGAATCAGTATTGGCAAGTGGGCGCGTGAGCCCCAGCCAAGCTTGGTTGGCTGGGGATATCGAGCGTTCTTCACAATGGCAGCGAACCTTGTCAACAGAAGAGAGGCAGGGATTATTGAAAGGGCTGGCAGCCTACGAACAGGCAGGAATGCCGTTATGGCAAAGCACCGGAAAGGAGTTCCCTTTTCATGGAATAGCTTCGTTAATAGAGGAGATTCGCCACGAGATTCATCAGGGATTTGGCTTTATCTTACTGCGTGATTTCCCCATTGAAGGGCTAACAACAAGCCAGATCGAAGCGCTTTACTGGGGGTTCTGCAATCACTTAGGTGTCATGCGCCCCCAGGGCAAGGATAGTGGTTTGCTTAAGAGTGTACGTAATGCAGGTGGCCAGTACCGCTCTCTAAGTGGGCGCGGCTATAATACGAATGCCAAGCTGGACTATCACACTGATTTTGCAGATTTGGTCACATTGTTGTGTATCAATGGCGCCAAGACGGGCGGCGAAAGTTTGATTACCAGCTCGCTTGCCTTGCGAGAGGAGATGTTGAAAAGCGCCGCCGACTTGGTGGAGGCGCTTTATCAGCCTGTGGACTACTCGCGCCAGGGTGAGCACGCTGAGCATCAGACGCCTTTCTATGCCGCGCCAATCTTTTCCCAGGCCGAAGGCCATTTCTGCTGCCGCTACACGCGTAACCATATTCGTCATGCGGATCGGCATGAGGGCGCCAACGCTCCCACTGAACAGCAGCAGCGTGCAATGGATGTGCTGGATTCACTGGCCGCTGATGAAAGATTTTCATACGAAATGACACTGCAAGCGGGGGACTTGCAGATTTTGAACAACCATACGGTATTGCACTCTAGACGTGAGTTTGAGGATTTTGAGGAGCCTGAGCGTCGCCGTCATTTATTGCGCGCCTGGATCTCGACACCCGATAGTCAGCCGCTGGATTCTGCTCTGGCTCAAGCGTATTTCGATAACCGTCCTGGAATGGTAAGGGGGGGGATTCTGGGCCAGGAGTTTGACAGTATTAAACAGAATTATACAGCTCGTGCATTAGCGTTTCATAAGATGCGATAGGTGTTAATGTTCCTCCTACGGCCGTGTCAATACGTGGCCGTAGGGGGTAACGTTTTTCTTACTAGTAAGGTTAGTAGCCAATCATCAGGCTAGGTAAACCTGTGACCAACCAAGGGAAGAAGGACATCAGTACACAGGCCAGCAGAATAAGTGCCACAAACGGCACCACGGCTTTATACAGATCGACAATCTCCACACCGGGCGGAGCCACGCCTTTCAGGTAGAACAGGGCATAGCCAAACGGTGGGGTAAGAAACGAAGTTTGCAGCACCACGGCCACCATGACGACAAACCACAGCGGATCAATGCCCATCTGCTGGATGATCGGCAGCATGATGGGAAAGCTCAGCAGTACGATGCCGGTCCAGTCCAGGAACATACCCAGCACAAATACCAGCAGCAGCATCATGATCAACGCGCCGGTATTGCCGCCGGGCATGGTCAGCAGCAGATCCTGAATAACCTGCATGCCGCCACCGCGCGAGAACACGCCGGTAAACGCGGTCGCACCGACCAGCACCAGCATTACCATGGTGGTGGTTTTACCCGCCTCCAACAGCGTTCTAAAGCAAGTGGATAGCCTCCTGTCACCAAAGATTAAAAACAAAATGAATGCGATAAAAACGCCAATTGCTGAGGCTTCTGTGGCGGTGGCAATCCCGGTAAACAGCGCGCCAAGTACCCCAAGGATCAACGACATGGGCGGCACCACGTACTTGCCTAGCATGATAAGAAGCTGCCGGGTGCTAACTTCCGCGCGTTCCTCCTTGGGCACTGGCGGGCCGTAAGACGGTTTAAAGTGGCAGATCAGCAGTACGTAAAGTGCATACATAGCGCCCAGCATTAACCCTGGCACCATGGCGCCCGCAAACAGTGCACCTACCGATACCGGCGAGTAGCTGGCCATCAGGATCAGCATGATGCTGGGCGGAATCAAAATGCCCAAACAGCCACTGGCCATGATTACGCCTGCGCTTAGCTCCTTGTTATAGCCGTACTTGAGCATCGGCACTAAGGCGATCATGCCCATTACCGCGATGGACGCGCCAACAATGCCGGTCGTCGCGGCCAAGAGTACCGAAACAATTACCACAGTCAGCGCCAATCCGCCACGTAGGTTGGCCACCAGCAGGCGCATGGCATCAAACATTCGCTCGGTAACCCCGGAGTCGTTTAGAAAGCGCGCCATGAGTATAAAAAGCGGTATCGCCACGAGTACGTAGTTATCCATGGCGTTACCATAGATATTGTTGATCAGCGTGCCCAACACCCGCTCTCCGGGGCCTAAAAACGCGCCAATCACTGCTACACCACCTAACACAAATGCCAGTGGGTGGCCCATGAAAAGTCCCACTAGCAGGCCGCCAAACATCACCAGGGCGAGTAATTCAGGACTCAGGTTCATGCCGGAGCCTCCTGACGCAACTGTATAATAGCGCGCAGTACAATAGCGATGGCCTGCAGGAGCAGCAGCACTGCCGCCAGCACAATCACGCCTTTAATGGGATACACCGGAATCGACACCATACCGTAGGTAGTTTCGCCGCGGCTAAAAGCGCGCTCGAAAAACAGCCATCCGTACTTGAGCAGCATCCAGATAAAGGGCACAAAGAAAATCAAATACCCGAATAGAGTGAGCAGCGCCTGCTTTTTGCGCGATAACAGGCGCTTTAAAACGTCGACTTCTACATGGACGTGGTGGCGCAGACCATAAGCCGCCATCAGCATAAAGTGCGCCCCAAACAGCATTTTGGTGATATCAAAGGCCCAGTCGCTGGGTCGGCCAAACAGGAAGCGCGAGGTAATGTCATAAAGCACGATAAGGGTAATGACGGCGATCAAGGGGGCTATCAGGCGTCCAAAGGCTTCGTTAATCGTATCAATGGCCTGGGCAATCGCATTCATGAAAGATCTCCGATCAGCACAACAAACGCCCCGGCATGGCCGAGGCGAAACATGAGCGCCTTACAGGCAGGCTTCGATCTCTTCCAATGACGGTAAATTATCCATGGTTCGGCTCATATTGAAGGGGGCCGAAGCGTCACGCCACGTCGCATAATCCTGCAAATAGGTAATCATGGAGTGATAGACCTTGGCATGATCGGGATTTTCACAGGCGCCTTGCACGATCACCTGATTGGTCACTTCCTGAATGCGTGCAAGATCTTCTTCTGAAAACTGGTTAATGGTCACCTCGGCATCAATAAACTTCTGGGTAGCCGCGTTGGACTCAAATTCAGACCAGGTCAGCGACCAAGCCATTGTGGCATCCGCGGCGATACGTAATTTCTCTTGGGTTTCCTCGGAAAGTGCATCCCAAGCATCTTTATTAATCATTACGCCAAAGACGCTGGCCGACTGATGCCAGCCCGGCGTGGCCCAGTTATCGGCGACTTCGGCGAAGCCTGCATTGTAGTCAACACCGGGTGTTGAGAATTCACCAGCGTCAATCACTCCGCGCTCTATCGCCTGGTAAATTTCACCCCCTGCAAGCGTTACTTGAGAGCCACCCAGCTGTTCCAGTACGCGCCCTTGGTCACGGCCTGAAAGACGCAAACGCTTGCCCTCAAGGTCAGCAATACTTGCAATGGGGGTGCGGCCCATAAATCCGGACTCGTTGTTAGTAATACCGTAGGGCAGATACATCATGTTGAACTGGCCATAAATATCTTCATAGAGTTCACGCCCGCCCCATTGCTGAATCCAGTTAAGGTAATCAACGCCGTTAAATAGGCTTGTAGTAGTGGCTAGTGGTGAAAAAGCAGGATTTAAGCCTGCCCAGTAACCTGGCCAATCGCCTGCAGCTTCTATGCTGCCGGTTTCAGTCGCATCAAACACTTCGGTGCCAGGCATCAGAGTGCCTCCGGCCCGGAAACTAATTTGTAGTTCATCACCTGCCAATTTATTCACCAGCTCAACCCAATGCTGGTCAATCTTGATGAGGTCAAGGTTGTCAGGCCATGTGGAAGTCATTGTCCACTGCTCTTGTGCTTGTGCTGTCGTAGCGAGTGCGGCTAACGTCACGCTTGCCGCCAGACTGGTAAGGCTGAATCGAGTGATCATTTTCATGTTATTTTTCCTGGTTGGCATAAGGCATTGTTAGTATTTGTTACCGTGATGCAGGAAAGCGTAGCTAAGAAGTTGACGCGTACGTAAAGTGGCGATGCTTCAAGAGTAAGTTAGCATACTCTCCCCGCTGCGGCGCAATATCAGTAAGCCAAGTAAATAAACACTCAATTTTTCATTTATTAAGACAATATTTTATTTTAAATCAATTGCTTGCTGTTTTTGTTTGCACATTTTGTAAAACGTGTTGAGGCTATAAACGTTGAAAATTGATATTTTGTTCAACCAAAGTCTTAACCAAGGGGCGTGTGCCAGGAGTCGTGATGCCAGGGTTGTCATCACCAGCCAGATTGACGAGAACGTTAAGCATGATTAGTGAGCGGCCAGTTCAAACACTAGTTACCCATTCCAGGCGGCTGGAGAGGAGGCGTTGGCGTCAACTGGTATGGCTAACCGGTAGGCCTTGCGAATGCCGTGCTCACGCGCATCGGCTGTGGCAGGCGGCTAACTGGACAGCACCTTTATGGGTCGCTCATCAGGCCGATGATGTGCCCGTTGCGCCCTGGATAACGCCCCGTAAGGCGCGCACGCGTTTAGGTGCAGAGCATCAGCTCATCGTGCTGGATGCCAGTGGTGAGGCGGGCTTTGATCCTGACGCGCTAGGCGCGCTGGCAGGCACGTTGATAGCGGGGGGCTTGCTGGTGCTTATGACTCCCAGGCCTTGGGGTAACCATCCGGATCCGGATTACGCGCGCTTTGCTGACCACCCTTGGCACTGGGAGCAGTTAACGTCTCACTATCTGGCGCGATTGGCTCGCCTGCTTCATGAGCGTACGGATGTCATCCCTTGGCATGCCCCCGGAATGCCAGCGCTCCCCCGTTTACCCGCCAGCACGAATTGTCCACAGAGCGTTAGTGATAGCGCGTGTATCACGGCGGATCAGTCGGCTATCGTTGCTCAGCTTGTACGCTTGAAGCGCCGCCGCCCGGTGGTGATTACCGCTGATCGTGGACGAGGTAAAAGTGCCGCGCTTGGGATCGCTTGCGCCCGGCTTCTAGAAAACGGGGCCTCGAATATCATTGTCACAGCTCCCAGGTTAAGCGCCGTGGAGAGTCTGTTCGCTCGGCTTGAAGCCCTGTGCCCTGACGGAGCGCGTATCGCCCCAGGGCGCTTTCAACTTGCCGATAACCGCGAGCTGAGCTTTTTGCCCCCGGATGTATTGACCGAGCAGGTTGCGGCCAAACAGTTGGGAGGTGATGGCAGCTATTTAATGGTGGATGAAGCTGCGGCGATTCCTGCTGCCTTGTTAGGCCAGTGGCTGGCGGCGTTTCCGCGTATTGCGTTTGCAACCACCGTTGATGGCTACGAAGGGTCGGGGCGAGGGTTTGCCTTGCGCTTTAAAGACGTATTGACCCGGCTGACGCCGCAATGGAAAGCCTTGACGCTGGATACCCCCATCCGCTGGAACGCCGGTGATCCTCTTGAAAGCGCGATAAACCGAGTGCTGCTACTTAAAGCGCCGCTGCCGTCGTTAGGACAGCGTGATGATCGTGCCAATGGCTCTTATACACTGGAACGTGCCCGCCTTGCCCAGGAGGAAACGGCTCTTGAAGCTCTGTTTGGCCTGTTGGTGCAGTCTCACTACCGAACCTCTCCAGGTGACGTGCGTCAGCTGTTAGACGGGCCCGGAACCACGCTGCGTCTACTGGGGCACAAACATGCCCCTCAAGCGGTTCTGGTGGCACGAGAAGAGGGCGGTTTTGATGCCTCGCTTGCCGAGCAGGTCGCACGGGGCGAGCGCCGCCCGCAAGGGCATTTGATGGCGCAGTCGCTGGCCGCCCACATGGGCAGCCGTTCAGCACTAATCGCCCGCTGGCGGCGTGTCGTGCGTATCACCACTCATCCAGACCGCCGCCGGGAAGGCCTGGGGCAACAGCTGATTGCCGAGGATGTTCAGGAGGCCACGCAGCAAGGCATTGCGCTTTATGGCGCCACCTTCGGCGCCGAAGCGTCGCTACTACGCTTCTGGCTTGCTCAAGGGTTTCAGCCCGTGCGGCTGGGCATCACCCGTGAAGCGGCTACCGGGGAATTTGCGGTGATGGTAGCCAAAGCGCTGAACGTTGAGGGGCACGCGGTACTGCATTCGTTAACGGCAGGGTTCAGCGCAGCGCTGCCCAGCTTGCTGGCCTTTGAATTAACCACGCTGCCCGCCGAGGTAGTCACACTGTTACTACGCGGGCTGCCTTCTGCACCGCTAACCGCAAAGGAGCGCCAAGCCATCAACGATGTCGCCGATGCGCATCGTGACCCGGCGCTGGCGCGGCCTGCGCTACAAGCGCTGGCGCGAGAAACCAGCCACGTGCCCTCATCAGGTATGGCAACCGCGCATCACCAACTGGCGGCGTGGGCCTTTCAAAACCAACCTTTAGCCGCCGCGCATAATGCGTCCGTTCGTGCACTACGCCAAGCGGTGGGGCAAGTGGCATCAATGCATGCTTTTCCCTCGTCGCCTTGAGGAGTAAAGTGGGTCGATTACCGATAATGAAGAGCTTTTATGAACGCACATTTAGACGCGTTAACGCCGCCTATCGTTTGGCGCCATTTTCGTACGCTGTGTAATACGCCGCGCCCTTCTGGCCAGGAAGCTGCGTTGGTCGCGATACTAGAAGCCTGGGCCGATGCTCAAGGGCTTGCTCACGACCGCGATAGCTTTGGCAATTTACGCATTTGTAAGCCGGCATCACCTGGTTGTGAACACGCCCCAGGGGTTATTTTGCAGGGCCATCTGGATATGGTGGCCCAGGCCAATACTGACAGCGCCCATGATTTTTCGCGTGATCCAATAAGCACCTACGTCGCCGATGGTTGGCTGCATGCTGAGGGTACGACGCTTGGGGCTGACAACGGAATGGGCGTAGCGGCTATTCTTGCCGTACTTGAGGATGCAGAGCTCACCCATGGTCCGCTTGAAGCGCTGTTTACTCTGGAAGAAGAGACCTCAATGGGAGGCGCGCTGAACCTGGCAGAGAACTGGCTGAAAGGTTCATTGCTGCTTAACCTGGACAGTGAAGATCGCGGTGAAGTGTATATCGGCTGCGCGGGCGGTGGCGATGTGGTGGTGGATGCCCAGCTACCCGTTGCCAAGCTACGCGACGATGAGCAACTGGTCGAGATTGCACTGACAGGCCTTAAAGGCGGCCATTCAGGCATGGATATCCATAAGCCGCTGGGCAATGCCAATCGCCTGCTGGTGCGTGCGCTGCATACCCTTGAGGGGTTTGATGGGCGGCTGGTTAGCTACCACGGCGGCACGCTGCGTAATGCGATTCCTCGTGAAGCGTTTGCTCAGCTGGCCTTGCCCGCTGACGAAGTGGATGCCGCTTTCGACGCGCTAAAAGCGCTGGAAAGTACCCTGCGTGCCGAGCTTGGCAGTGGCGATAGCGGTCTGGTGCTGACGGCAACGCGTGCGGTGAATAATGCGTCAGTAGACCCGCTAACCCTGGACGCCAGTGCCATGTTGGTGGCCGCGCTTCACGCAGCGCCCTGCGGCGTTGAGCGCATGAGCGCTGATGTGCCCGGTGTTGTTGAAACGTCCAATAATCTGGGCGTACTCAGCCTGAAAGAGGGCCGTTTGCATCTATGTGCGCTGGTGCGCTCCTTGCACGATACCGCAATGATCGCTTTGGCCGACCGTTTTGAGGCACTGTTTGGGTTGATTGGCGCACGTGTCCGTGTCGAGAATAGCTACCCCGGTTGGGCGCCGAATCCTGGCAGTGCGCTGTTAGCGATTTTTAACAAACGCCATGCCGCGCTGTTTGAGAAAGAACCCGCTGTTAAGGTCATTCATGCGGGGCTTGAGTGCGGCATTCTGGGCAGTAAATATCCCCACCTGGATATGGTCTCGTTTGGCCCGCTGATTCGTGGGGCTCACTCCCCGGATGAGCGGGTGGAGCTTGCATCGGTCGATGAGTTCTGGCGTATGCTGCGCGCGTTGATGGAAGACCTCGCTCAGAAAGGCTAGCCCAACCTCGGGCTAAACAAAAACGGCACCGCGAGGGTGCCGTTTTTGCATCTATCGCTAAGAAGAGCGCTTATCACTTACCTAGGTAGGCGTTCAGCATCCAGATGGTTTTTTCCTGCTCGCGAATGTAGTCGCTGGCTAGTGAGGCTGTCCCTTCATCATCAGCGTCAGAGGCGAGTGAGAGCACTTCGCGTTGAAGCTCAATCAGGACCTGGTATCCTTTGATAATGCCGTTAACGCAGGCTTTGCCGTCGTGTACGTCTTTATCTTCCTGAATATGCGAAAGCGTGGCGTAGTCACTGTAGGCATGTACCGGCTTGTGACTCAGGGTGAGGATACGCTCGGCGACTTCATCTACCTTGGTCAGCAGGTCCGTGTAAAACTCTTCAAACTTGGCGTGTAGTTCAAAAAAGTCGCTACCCTTCACGTTCCAGTGGTAGCCGCGCACGTTCATGTAAAAAATCTGATAGTTCGCCAGCAGGTGGTTGAGTTTCTCGGCAAGCTGGCTGGCACTGCCTTCATGAAGGCCGATGCTATTGGTATCGGTCATGCTGTCTCTCCTTGTTGGAGCCGTGTAGCACGGCTATCAAATCGTTTGATTAGCATAAAACGCTGCTGGAACATTGCAAAACAGGTTTTTTGCATCGTACTCATAGCATTACGACATTACCGTGACGGCAACACCGCCCGGTTTTAATAACTGGATATTAAAACGGACCATGTATCGACGTGGCTTTCACGAATGCTGCCTAACAACAGTAATGCTGCCGTTCGAGATGTTTTTCAAGGGGCCGCCGGGGTTAACCATAAACGAATAATTGTTTCACAGCGTGCCGCCAACAACTCGGCTGTTCTGGGTAAAGCCTGTTCCAGCGTCATGGGGCCATCGGCCAAGGCAAAGGCCGCGGTTACACCTTCATCAAGACAGGCTTGCCAGCCATCGCCCAGGCTGCCCGCTAAAATAACCACAGGTTTACCCAAGCGCTTGGCCGCACGGGAAACGCCAATGGGTGTTTTGCCCGACATGCTTTGTCCATCCAGGCGTCCCTCACCGGTAATGATCAGGTCAGCGTTATTGAGCAGAGTGGGCATATTCGCGTGCTGCATAATCAATTCGATGCCCGGTTTCAGCGTCGCGTTAAGAAACGCGCTGGCTGCAAACCCCATTCCGCCTGCGGCACCTGCGCCGGGCAGGTCTCGGTAGTCATGCGCCAACGCGCTGGCGCAAATGTCGGCAAAGCGGGCAAGCGCCAAGTCAAGCTGAGCTACCTCTTCAGGGGAGGCGCCTTTTTGAGGGCCAAATACCGCACTGGCGCCCCGTTCACCCAGCAGTGGGTTATCCACATCTACCGCTGCTTCCACGCTGAGTGAGGCCAGGCGTGGGTCCAGCCCAGAAATATCCAGCGATTCAAGGCCTGCAAGCGCAGCACCGCCTGGCGCAAGTGGCTTGCCATGTGCATCCTGAAACCTGGCGCCCAGGGCTTGTAGCATGCCAGCACCGCCATCGTTGGTGGCGCTTCCTCCCAGCAGTAGTAGTACGTTTTCGGCGCCCTGGTTAAGCGCTGCGAGAAATAACTCGCCTACCCCAAAGGTGGAGGTTTGTAGCGCGTTGCGCTCTTGAGGGCTTAAGTGTTGTAATCCGCTGGCTTCTGCCAGTTCGATAAACGCGGTACGCTGTTCGCTAAGCCAACCCCAGGCGGCATCGCGGGGTCGTCCAAGTGCATCGTGAACCGTTTGATAGCACCGCTTGGCACCGGTTGCGGCAATTAATGCATCCAGACTTCCTTCGCCACCATCAGCCAACGGGCAGCAGTGTGTTTGCGCGCCGGGGACCGCACTACGTACGCCTTTAGCCATCGCCTTGGCTGCTAATTCAGCGCTTAGGGCGTCTTTAAAACTATCGGGGCAAAGCAGGATATTCATCGCACAATCTCCGCAAATGACGGTCTCTAATCTATTGTAATGATGAGAGGAGCTTAACGCGCTGCTTGCTGATAGACCAGTTGCTGATAGACCCGTTGTGATCATCGCTTGAGGATCTAACATGAAGTCGATACCGATTAGCTTAACCTGCCTGCTGGCGCTGGCTGGCTGCCAGGTGACGCCAGACCGTCTGCCCCAGGCCGAGCCTGCCCCCTCAGCGGCCTGCTATTTTTCTAACAGTGCTGAAAGAGACTCCCAGGAAGTGCTTCGCCAAAGCGTTGCGCTGCTCACCGAATCGGGATTTGAACTGAATTCGACGGATGCGACGTTAGGCCTGGTCACCGCTAGCCGCACTCAAGCGCTGCGTGGCTATTACGACCCTTATGATAACGCCTACGGTTATGGGCGCGGCATACGTGCCTTCGGCGGGTTTGGAGTGGGAGGCGGCGGCGGTATCGGCATCGGAATGGGCTTTGGGGGCGGGCTGCAACAGCAGCCAGTCGAGGTCGAACGGGTCTCACTCCTGATCCACGACGACCATATTCGTATCTCGCGCGATATCCGCCGCTTCGACCATCTGGGCGATATGCGAGAGTCGTACAGTGCGAGCAACGATGATTTTTGTCAGCGCTTTCAAACGGCGCTTGAGCAATACAGGGTGCCAACCGGGAGAGGGTTATGAGGCGAGGCCGTTGGGATATCAGGTGGGTGGGCGTGATGCTTTTGGGTGCATGGCTTACCGGCTGTGCAACGACGTCGCCGTCTGTCCCGCGTGAGCTTGTCTATCCAGCCTCGGTCGACACAACGTTTCGAAGCGCTGTCGAGCTGATGATGAAGCAAGGGTATGTGGTACGCCACGCCGATTTGGCCCTAGGGCGTGCAGAAGCCTCGCTAGCCCGCTGGCCTGAATACCGTTTGCAACTGCAGGTGAGTGAAGCCGGGAGTGGTAGCCAGGTGAGTGTCATGGCCTGGCGTGGCAATCAACCATTGGCGCCTTATTTATTGGATCCGTGGCTAGTGGATTTACAAGCAACGTTGGGATTAGCACCGTGAAGCAGTGTGGTGATCAAAGAGTAAGTACTTTTTATAGCGGCAAATGTTGGGCGCTGGGCGCTGGATTGATCGGCTTGCTGATGAGCCCGCTTGCAACCGCACATCCGCATGGCTGGATTGATTTTAGTATCCGGGTCATGACCGACGAGGAGGGCGTTGTGCGTGGGTTGCATCACGCATGGCGGATGGACCCTTTTTATAGCCTAGTGGTGTTTGAAGAGCTCCAGCATGTGGATGGCGTTAGCCTGGAAGTTGGGCTTGACCGATTAGGCACTGAAATACGCGATAATCTTGCGGGTCAGCACTACTTTACAGACGTTCGTTTGGATGGCGAGCCGTTGGCATTGGGTGAGGTAACCGAATACACGGCCAGGGAACATGACGGGCGGCTTAGTTTTACGTTTATCCTCCCGCTACAAACGCCCCAACCCTTGGCGGGTCATGTGCTTGATTATCAAATATACGATCCAACGTATTATATCGAGATGGTTCACGAGTCAGAAAATAACCAGCCTAAAGACGACGCCTTGGTGCTGCACGGGGAACCTGCCTGCGAGCTAAGCATCTTAATCGCCGAACCTGACCCTGAGCTGGTCCTGCAAGCTGCTCTGCTGGACCAGGATGAGGAAGCCGAACCAGGGCTTGGACGATTTTTTGCCGAAACGGGGCGTGTTGATTGCCGCTAATCACAAGCCGCAGACCCGACGAATTCTATGAATGTATGAAATAAGGTAGTGCTTTATGCGATCACTCGTTATGCGCAGGCCCATTATGCTGATTGCGCTATTCGCACTTGCTGCCGGGGCAGTGATATTTCTATGGGAAGGGGGATTACAGGGCACAAGCTACCAGATGCTGGCTTGGCAGCGGAGCTTTAACCGCTCGCTTACGCTGGCGATTACCGAGCTTGCCCGCGAACCTTCTCAAGCCACCTGGTGGGTATTATTGAGCGTCAGTTTTGGTTACGGCGTTTTTCACGCGGCAGGGCCAGGGCACGGGAAGGCGGTGCTGGCAACGTATCTGGCTTCTCATGGTGGCGCCGTGCGACGCGCGCTAGGACTTTCGTTTGCCGCGTCGCTGTTGCAAGGCGTGACTGCCATCGTCATGGTGGCCATTCTGGTGCACGGCCTGGGGTGGCTAACGCGTCAGGCCATGGGCAGTGTTGTTTGGGTTGAGCAGGCCAGTTTTTTACTCATAACGCTATTGGGTGTTTGGCTATGCGTTCGGGCTTACAAGCAGCTGCGCCGCGCTTATCAGCCTATTGCGTTTTATCCGGTTCAGCACGACCACGGCAATGGCCATCATCTCCATCACGACCACAGTCATGGCCACCACCACCACCACCACCACCACTGCTGTGGCGGCGCGCATCATATCGAACCCGAGCAAGCGTTGGATTGGCGTACCGCCATCATGACGGTCGGCGCGATTGGTATGCGTCCTTGCAGTGGCGCGGTACTTTTACTCGGCGCCGCCAGCCTATTGGGGCAATTTTATGTTGGCGTTTTGTCGGTACTGGCCATGTCGCTGGGTACAGGAATTACGGTGTCGGCGTTGGCGCTTGCCAGCGTGTTTGCACGCCGCTGGGCAACGCGGCGTTTAGCCAGGCAGCAGCACGCTTCTCAGTCGGCGCATAAAGTGGTGGGCTGGGCGGCGCTTGCCGGCGGCATGTTGATTGTTCTATTGGGCGTTATGCTTGTCACGACGAGTGTTTCTCAACCCGCCGGGGCGCCCTTGCTTGGCGAGCCGCCCGCAAGGCAAAGCAGCCCGCTTTTAAGGCCCTGACAGCAGCTAAGCGTTTAAGCGGTCAATATGCGCAATAAGTTGATCGCGCAGGTCGGCAAGTGACTCCAACTCATACGGTTCGGCGCTGCCATTGCCCCATACCGGCGCAGGCCAAGTGGCATCAGCCTGGTGGCGCACGACCACGTGGATATGCAGCTGTTTGACGACGTTACCTAAGGTGGCGATGTTCAGTTTATCGCCCTCGAAGAGGGTTTTCATCACGCTGCCCAGTTGGGTGGCTTCCCGCCATAGCTGGGCCTGGTCAGGCTCGGAAAGCTCAAATACTTCGCTGATATTATTCAGCCGAGGCACCAGAATCACCCAAGGATAGCGCGCGTCATTCATTAACAGCACACGGCAGAGTGGCAGGTCGGCGATGGGGAAGGTGTCAGCGTCCAGACGTTGGTCGAGAGTGAAATCGTTCAAAGAGCGCGCTCCAGGTAGTCTTCAATGGTGTATATGATAGCCGATGCTTTGGGTAGATGACGCGGTGTAGGGAGCAACCTTCGGGAAAACAGGCGAAATTACCCAAACACTGTTACGCTAAAAGTACTCCTTGGAAAAGGTAGGCGCTACCAGAGGGGCTGTTGCTAGACACGTTAAGGAGAACTCAAATGAAAAAACTTTTAGCGACTGGTTTTATTCTACTTATGACAGCAGGCGCGTTGGCCGGTTGTAACACGGTGGCTGGCGCAGGCCAGGATGTGGAAAGAGGCGGCCAAGCCGTTCAGGACGCCGCAAGCTAAGGTCCATGAACCCTTGACGATGTCGAGTGGGCCAGGCAATTGCCTGGCCCACTGTGTGTTTGGCCTGCAGGTTAATAATCATTCGGGGTAGGTTTATGAATACGTGGCGATCCACTTATGGGTTTCAGTACATGAAATTATTAGCCGCCAGCGGCGGCATTATTCTGCTTTCTGCATGCGCTGCCGGTTCTGACACGGCTAGAACGTCGGGTTCGGGTGATCAAAATGGCCAACTGGTATCCATGGACAGCTGCGATACCGCCTCAATTCGCTACGCCATAGGCGAGGCCTTCGATGAAGCGAACGTTTCGCAGTTGCAAAGCGAAAGTCAGTCGCGCCAGGTGCGCGTGCTACGTCCAGGCGATGTGGCCACTATGGACCACCGGCCGGACCGCTTGAATATCCATGTTGATAGTAATGAAACGGTCGAAGCTTTACGCTGCGGTTAGCGCAATATCAGCACTACACAAGCGGCGGTGAGCACTCCCATGGTGACGTTAAATATTCGCCAGGCACCGTCGCTTTTAATCCAATGACCGATCGCTATGCCAAACCCTGCCCATAGCGCCAAACAGGGGAAGGCAACCAGCTCTACAAAACCCACCAGGATTAACGCGTTTGCAACGGTTGAACCCTGATCAGGAATAAACCCCGCGATTAACGCAAGCCCCATGACCCACGCCTTGGGATTGGCGAATTGAAACGCGGCGGCCTGCCAGAAGGTAAGGGGTACGCTGTGTGCCTTGCTCTTTAAATCAGGCGGTGGCGCGCTGGCAATTTTCCATGCGAGGTAGAGTAAGTAAGCACTGCCTAACCAGCGCAGGGCTAATTGTAAAGAAGGATAGCGCTCAAACAGCACGCCTAACCCCAAAGCAATACTGAAAAACAGCAAAAAGCAGCCGCCGACAATACCCACCATATGTGGCAGCGTGCGTTTAAAGCCAAAGTTGGCGCCTGACGCGGTTAACATAATGTTATTAGGGCCGGGCGTTAGGGTCATCGACATCATGTAAAGGGCGGCTGGCCCAAGAATAACCCACTGACTATTCATAACGATCCTTCCAACGCTGGCGATTCACCTGCTCTTTAAGCATTTCAAGCATATCGTAAAGCACCAATTCTGTGATTCGTTGGCTGCCTTCATCGACGGTCAGCCAGCTGTTAAAGCCGCTCTCTGCGGTGCGTTCAACCACTTGCCTAAACTCGGGAGAATGGATGCCCAGCGCAAGCTCATCCACTAACCGTTGGGCAACGCCGCTAATAGACGCCTGCATGGCATTCGTGGCGGTTTGGCCCATCGGCAGGCGGTGCAAGCGCTGAATCTCGGGGCTTTCACGTAGCGTGCGGCTTACAAGTTCATCAATGGCTTGCATCGCGTGCGTGCGATTTTGTTGGTACGCCTCGCCCACGGTACTTTCCAGACGCTGCACAATTTCACTAATCAACTGCTTTTTGCGCGGCATGATGACTCGGTCGACCACCCGCTCAGTTAGCGAGTCGCTGGACAGAATTTGCTGCTGTACATTGCCCAAAAGCCGTAGCGCGATACGATCAGAAAGCTCTTCAAGCAGGATATCGTAATATTTAAAGAAAAATTGATATATCGACCAGTGCGTAATGTTAATAAGCCGCAGACGATGTAAGCGATGAAGTAATGACACCACACGCAGTATTCTGAGTAGGCGAAAACCGCTTAATGGAATACAGCCCAGAACGTCATACCAGTGCACAAAGGGGTAGAAAAACCAGCGATGATAGCGCCTTTCGGCCACGGCGACGGTCCAACCCAGCAGAACATCGGCAACAAAAAAAGCGACAAAGAACAGATCAATCGTAAAAAAGCGGCTATGGACTTGGGTATCATAAAATGTATAAAAGGCGGGTGCCAGGCCTGCAATTGCCTGGTTAACAGGCTCGATTAAAAACAGTGAATCAAACAGCAAAAGCCCTAAATTAAGCACCACCGCGATGAGAATCAGTAAATCCCAGCCAATATGAGCGTACTCAACGGGCTTGGGCAATTGTGGGTAGCGCCGTCTGGTGGGCATGAAACCTCCTTGTGAATGGGTATTAAAGCAGCATCAAGCCTGATTCGGCCGCTGCCTGCGACGCCTCGTAATATCCGGGCTAGCCTATTAAGCCTGCGCCTGGCAGTTAAGCCTGCGCCTGACAGTTAAGCCTGCTCTTGATAGTGCTGCTGGGTAAGTTTTTCTTCCTGCTCTGCCTGTTTACGATGCTTTTTTCGCAGTGCTGCTTTTTCAAAACGGAGCTGTTGAATAGGGGTGGTAAGCGTCAAAGGGGGAACGCTGGCGGGTTTTCCGTCAGGGTCCACCGCGACCATGGTGAGGTAGCAACTATTGGTATGGCGGATGAGCTTATTACGGATATCTTCGGCGACCACCTTAATGCCGATCTCCATTGAGGAGCGACCAACATGGTTAACGCAGGCCAAAAAAGTGACGAGTTCGCCCACGTGAATGGGCTGTTTAAATAGCACCTGGTCGACGGAAAGGGTGACGACATAGTGGCCCGAATAGCGGCTGGCACAAGCGTAAGCGACTTCATCCAGTTTTTTAAGAATAGCGCCCCCGTGTACTTTACCGCTGAAGTTCGCCATATCGGGCGTCATTAGTACGGTCATTGACAGCTCATGCTGCCCTGGTAAGGCCGTGTGTGCGGCATCTGACATAACGTGTCCTTGGTTAACGCTGCCCGCCCTGTGGGGCGGGCAGATAAAAGCTTAGAACCAGACCAAGCCTATGGAAATAATCACCCCGGTGACAAACAGCTGAATCAGGCAGAAGCCCATAATATCTTTGGCTTTTAGGCCTGCGATGGCAAGCACCGGCAGCGCCCAGAAAGGTTGCAGCAAGTTAGTCCAGGCATCGCCCCAGGCAACGGCCATAGCCACTCGTGAGATATCGGCACCCAGCGCCTGGGCCGCTGGCAGCATCACGGGCGCTTGCACTGCCCACTGGCCGCCGCCGGAAGGCACAAACAGGTTAACAATGCCCGCGCTAATAAACGACCAAAAGGGCAGTGAGGTTGCTGTCGCAAACGAGATTAGCCACTCCGACATGCTTTGGGCCAAGCCTGACTGCACCATAATGGCCATAATGCCGGCATAAAACGGAAACTGAATAACGATGCCTGCGCCGCCCTTAATGGCTTCGTTAAGGCTAATCAGCAAACTGCGTGGTGTGCGATGAAGTACGATAGCTAAAAACAGAAACAGAAAGTTCACGATATTCAGGTTTAAGCCGCCGCCCCGAAGAATAAAGTGATCAAGCAGATACAAAAGCCCTGGCACGCCCACCAGTAGCGAAAGTACCAGGCTATTTTCGAGTTTTTCCGCCGGGCGGGTAATACGCTCCTTCGACGCGGGGGCATCTTCAAGCAGCTTGCTATCGACATACACACTGTCTTTTTCGTCGGGCAGCATTAACCGATTAACCAGTGGTACCGCGATAAACAGACACACAACAATCGCCAGGTTAAAAAAGGCGAAGATCGTTGAGCCGGTGCCAATCACGCCAATCGCATCGGCAGTGAAGTGTCCTTCGGTGGCGATAGTCAGCGGCACGGAACCCGCAAGGCCACCGTGCCACACGATGAAGCCCGAATAGGCACTCGCCACGAGCAAGCGGTAATCCACGCGTACCAACCGAGCTAACTCCTTGGCAAACAGTGCCCCCACCACCAGGCCAAACCCCCAGTTAATCCAGCTGGCCACAAGCGAGACCAGCGTCACCAGGATAATTGCGCCACCGGCACTTTTTGCCGTTCCGGCAAGCTTTTGCAGGATACGCTTCACGGGCGGAGAGCTTGCCAGCATAAAGCCGGTTACCAGGACCAGCAGCATTTGCATCGAGAAGGTTAACAAGCCCCAAAAGCCGTCTCCCCACATGCGCATCACCGCAAGGGGCGTTTGGCGCTCCACGGCAATGGCGGCAGCGGCCGCCACGATCGTCAGTAGCAAAACAAAAATATACGGGTCGGGTAGATAACGCTCAACCAGCTTAACCGCTGGTTTCGATATCATTTTTAGCATGGCAAGCTCTCTTGTTTGTTATAGGAAGTACATGACTAATATACGGCGATGCGCCATGGCTTTCACATTTAAAGACGTACTTTAGAACGATAGCGCAGCTAGCCAATAACGGGAGGACGGGTTTAAACGCTTATTGCCAACGCGAGTGCCGGTAGCGTCGATAGTAACCAATCAATACACCCGAGCGCACCGTAATAAACAGGGTAAAAGCGAACCATAAGCCATGATTGCCTAGCCCTTGGGTCAGCCACCAGGCCGGCAGGTAAACCAGCATGGCGATAAAGATACTATTACGCATTTCACGCACGGCGGTAGCACCAATAAATACGCCATCCAGAAGATAGCTCCAAACGGCAATCAGCGGCATCACCACCATCCACGGAAGGTATAACGCGGCGGCAGTGCGTACTTCGTCAAGCCCGGTTAAAAGTGCCACCAACTGATTGCCGCCAAGGGCAAACCCCAGTGAGGCACCGGCCGCTGTCCAAAAGGAGAATTGGGCTGCCCTGCGAACAATGAGTGAAAGCTCCTGCCAGTCACGGCGACCAAAGGCGCGACCCACCAGCGATTCTGCCGCGTGGGCAAAGCCATCCAGGGCGTAGCTGGTGAGCATAATAAATTGCAGCAGCACCGCATTGGCGGCCAGCACCGTATCGCCTTGGCGCGCCCCTTGAGCCGTAAAGAAGGCCATGACGAACAGCAAGCCAAGCGTGCGTACAAACAGGTTGGCGTTGATATTGAAAAGGGCCGTATAGGCCGACAGTGCCAGCAGGTGTACACGCGATAAATGCCCAGAAAGCGTTTTAAGTTGGCGCGTCACCAAATAGCCGCCAAACGCTAGTGCACTGTAGTCGGCAATAACGCTTGCCCAGGCAACGCCATTGCTGGTCATGCCCAAGCCCACCACAAACCACAGGTCGAGCACGATATTGACGCTGTTGGTCAGCAACAAAATCATCAGCGTAACGCGAGAGTTTTGTTGGCCTAAAAACCATCCCAATATTGCATAGTTGGCCAACACGGCTGGCGCCGACCATAGGCGTATTTCGGCATATTCACGGGCCAGCGGCGTAGCTACCTCGCTACCGTCCAGCAACCAAAGCCCCAGGGAAATAAGCGGTGACGAGAAAAGAATCAGCAGTGCACCAATCGCCCCAGCAATGATCAGCGATTGGCCCAGTAACAGGCGCACATCGCTATCACTTTCACGGCCGATAGCCTGAGCGACCAGCCCGGTGGTGCCCATGCGCAAGAAACCAAAGCCCCAGTAAAGAAAGCTGAAAAGAGTGGCGCCCAGCGTCACCGCCGCCAGATAACGTGAATCGGGCAGATGCCCAACCACCGCAGTATCGACCAGACCCAGCAGCGGGACGGTAATATTGGAAAGGATAATTGGCCATGCGATGGCCCATATACGCACGCGATCGTCGCTTAGGCAGCAGTAATAATGCGGTACTTCTCTAACAGCTGCTGCTGCGTTTCCTTGCGTGCCGGGTCAAGCGGAATACAGTCTACCGGGCAAACCTGCTGGCACTGTGGCTCATCGAAATGGCCAACGCACTCGGTGCACAGGTTTGGATTGATGATGTAAATCTCTTCGCCGGGCGAGATAGCATCGTTCGGACATTCGGGCTCGCAGACGTCACAATTAATGCATTCATCGGTGATCATCAGTGCCATGGGCATACCTCGCAAATGGCTGGCACACCCGGGAATAGCGGCAAGAAATACCCGAGTGTTTTACTCAACAATGTTAGTGGTTACGTAGTGTAGTGCTTACGCAAGGCTTCTGCGACCTGGGAAGGTACCAGTGGTGAAATATCGCCGCCCAATTTGGCAATTTCACGCACAATCGTGGAGGAAATATACGAGTTTTCTACGCCAGGCGTTAGAAAAACGCTTTCCAGCTCCGGGTTTTGAGCGCGATTCATGTTGGCAAGCTGAAGTTCGTACTCAAAATCGGATGCGCCACGCAGACCACGTAAAATGATGGTGGCGCCTTGCTCGTGCATAAAGGTCGTCAGCAGATTGGAAAAACCCACTACTTCAACGTTGGAAAGCGACGCACAGACGTCTTTAGCCAAGGACATGCGGGCTTCTAAATCAAGGCTTGGCCGCTTGCCGGGGCTGGCTGCTACGGCAATGATGACCTTCTCGAACATCCTCGCGCCACGCGCTATAAGGTCCATGTGACCGTTGGTAATCGGATCAAAAGTGCCAGGGTACACGGCAATATTGACGCGTGGCGTGTTCATTCCGAGGGCTCCTCGTTGATGCTACCAAAGGGGTTATCACTGGTAAGTGATACCGCCTGGGCATAGCCTGGAATATGAATGCGGTCAGCGTGAATATCCAGCTCCGGCCCTTCCAGCACCTCTTCGCCAAACTGATAGCGCGGCGCATAGTGGCCTCTATCCGCTTGAGCCAGATAGGCATCTGCCTGGGCGCGTACGGTTTCACGACGCGTTTTCCAAGCATTGATGGCATCGGCGCCATGGCGCTGGAGCAACAGGCGCTCAGTAACATCGGGTGAAAGCACCACGCCGGTGGCGTTATTGCCGCCAAAGCCCTTGGCATTAATAAAGGCAGCATCTGCCTTAAAGGCGATAGGGGGTTGGAAAAAACGCAGCCGGTCGGCGTAGACATCGTCAGCCACTTCATTAAGCGTGGGGATGCCGGGCAATATGTCATGGGCAAAACTGCCGAGCGCGCTTACCAGCTGGTCGCCCGCTGCCGAGCCTTGGGAGTGGCCAATAAATGACTTGATGGCGACGACTGGCCAGTCGGTAATGCCATTCGCACGGGCAATTTCATCCAGCACATGGGACTCAGTCGTGCGGTTTTTCGGCGTGCTGGTGCCGTGGGCATGCAGAAAACTGCGCTCTCTTAGTGCTTTTTCGCCTAACAGGTCACGCACCAGCGATGCGGCCTTGCCCAGGGTAATGTAATTGCCAATACCTGGTGCGGAAATCGAGCGTTTAAAGCCGTCTGCGTTGACAAAGACATCCGGTACCGAGCCCAGAATGTCTGCGCCCAGCTCAAGCGCCAACGAGTCATCCATTAACAGGATAAACTGGCTGGCTTCTGCCATGGTAAAACCACAGTTAAGCGCAAACGGTCGGCTGGCGCGCTGGTAATCCGCATCTGTTAATAGCTCCAGAGCATCCAGCGCTTTTAAGCTAGCGTCGTCTGCCAGGGCGCCCATCGCGCGAAAGCCTTCAATAATTTCCGGGGTGATCGGCGCATCAGCGGTGCCTACCATGACCACTCTGCGTCGCCCCGAACGAATATCTTCAGTACCCAAGCGCAGGTTATAGAGAAAACTGGCGCAGGCGCCTAATACCGCCCCGGTACTGCCAACGCTACCCAGCACATAGGCATTTAAAAAGTCGGCGGGCATTTGCCCGTACCCTAACGGCATCTGTTTTGAGGTGGCGCGTTGACCGCTCACCAGGCTCTTCATCAAGCCGCCCCAGCCAGCATCATCCAACTGACCAATGGAGTTGCCTGCATAAACTGCGATGTGGTCAGGATTAAGCGTTTGGCGCAGCGTCTCCCAGGATAAACCGCTGGCACCCAGGCAGTCGCTGGCGCCAAAAATCGCCATCGAGAGTCCGCGAGGGTGATGCACGCTGCGGTACAGGCTTGCCGGTTCAAAACCGTGAGGAAGCTGCGCGGCTGCACATACCTTGGGGCGCTGAGCGTCGGGCAGCAGCGTCTCAAAAACGCCTGCCGGTACAGTGACCTCTACTTCACGGGCGCCCAGTTCGCGGACCTGCCAGTTTTCCGGTAAATTTTCCGGAAGCTGGCGGCGGCGCAGCGTAAAGCGCAGCGGCTCGCTCAACTGAAGGCTGGCCTGACGATTGGCAGGCAGCCCCGGCTCCAGGAACCTGGGGTCCTCGTTGCGGCGAACCAATGTGTGGTTAAGCACCTGATCACGTAACGACTGAGCAGGCGAGTTTACGGGCTGGCCTGCGCGATCGTGCCACCCTTTTTCGGAGTGCTCGACAAGCTGCATAAGGGCCGCCAGGCCCTCCAGGGTCTGGCGCTGCTGGTCAGCGGGAAGGGCATCAAGCACGGTACGACGGAAGGCCTGATGGCCTGAGGTCCTGCCGGCGGGATTGATGCCGCCCATGCCGACAATCACCGGTAAGTGTGACAAGCCGGGTTCCTCGTGGTGCGGTGGTTTTTAATAACAGTTATCGCCAATGGCAGGGTAAAAAGTACGCGGCCATTGAGCTTAATAAATATCTCGGGCGTGATCATAGCACCGGGCACCTTATGACGTCATGCTGCAAGCGCAGGAGACTGATAGAATCACCTCTTTTTAAGTCTGAGGGATGGCATGCAGAACACTTCTCGCCCCGTTATATCCAATCAGCCAGGCCCTCACCATGATCTAGCGCGCCGGGTCGATCGAGCGTTGGCGACGCCACTACGTAAACCTATTGCGGCTCATACTCTGGAAGCATTTGAGCAGGCTAGCCGCTGGTATCAAGCGCGTCATGCTCCGCTGATCATCGATGCCGGGTGCGGTGTTGGAATTTCGACCCGCCAATTGGCTGCACAGTTCCCTGACCATGCCGTGATCGGGGTCGACCGCAGTGAAGATAGGCTAGGGCGTGATCATGGCGCGCTACCGGATAATGCGTTGCTGGTCCGGGCGGACCTGGTTGACTTTTGGCGCTTGGCGGATCAGGCGCGGTGGCAACCTGAACGCCACTATTTGTTGTACCCCAATCCGTACCCCAAGGCCGCTCATTTAAAGATGCGCTGGCATGGGCACCCGGTTTTACCCACACTGTTGGCACTTGGTGGCCAGCTTGAGGTGCGCTCCAACTGGCCGCTTTATATTGAGGAGTTTGCCTTGGCAGTCGCGCAAGTAACGGGAAGGCAAGCAGACATCGGCGTATGGACGCCCGATAGTGAGTACTTAACCCCCTTTGAAGCTAAATACGATAAAAGCGGCCAAACGCTTTGGCGCTTACAGGTTCAACTCGAGCGCTTATAACGTTTGTGTTAGGTGAAAAACCTGGCCTGTCCGCGCGGATGGATATCGCCCTGATAGTGGTAGGTGTGGTGGTGATGCACGTGTTTTCAAAATGAATAGACATTGAGGCCGATAACAGTGACGTACTTCTTTAAAGCAACGGTGCGCAAGTGGCGCGTGACGATGACCGCCGGGGTAGCCGCCGCTTCACTACTGGCGAGCCCTGCGCTATTTGCCGATTTTAGCCGTTTGGGGCAGTTGCAGGATAAGGGGTTTTCGATAAGCGCGGAGGCGCGTCTGCTTGATACTGATGCGCCTGAATTGCTGGGAAGCATCAACCCAGAGCGCCAGATGGCGCCCGCCTCTGTTACCAAGGCCTATATGGCGGCCGCCCTGTTAAATCGCTTTGGCCCTCAGCATCGCTTTACCAGCCAGCTGGTAAGCAGTGGCGCTATCGATAACGGCATTTTGCGTGGGGACCTGGTGTTTGAAGGCGGCGGCGACCCCGGGCTTACGACAGAAAATCTGTGGCGCCTGGTACAGCGCTTACAAATGGCCGGTGTTAATGAAGTGGATGGTGCGCTCGTCGTAAGCCAGTGGCGTTTTGGCCCTGTCGACTGTACTACCAACGACCGCTGCAACGCCCGCACCCGTGTGACCAATGCTTATAGCGCGCCGCTTACCTCCGCGGGGGTTAATTTCGGCAGCTGGTGTGTCAACGTAGCCCCTTCTCAAGTGGCGGGTGAACCCGCTCGTACCACGCTTTGTGATAGCCAGTTACCATTAATTGATATCGATAACCAGGTCATCACACGTCCGGCCAATAGCGGAACCGAAATTAGCGCCGAGCGCGTCACCGATGAGCGTGGCGATGTAATGCGCCTGAGTGGGCAAATTTCGACCAACGCCATGGCTCGGGATATTTATCGAGGAGCCGGCGACGCCGCTGAAGAGACCGCGCAGATACTGCTTGGCATGCTAAACCAGGCGGGCATTGCTGTCAGGGACCCATGGCGTGTCACTTCCACTCAGCCTCTTGCCAGTGCGAAGCGCTTGGCGGCGGTGGATAGCCAGCCGCTACAAGAACTCCTGCTGCGCACCATGAACTACTCCAATAACTATATGGCTGATGTGCTGGCCTTAAACCTGGTGGAAACGCCGCAAGCCCAGCTGCGTCAGGCGGGTTCAGCGCTGGAGGTTTATGCCGAGAGCTTATCAGGCCACGGTCCTGTCACCTTATATAGCGGTAGTGGACTGACGACAGAAAACCGTACCTCGGCTCATGGCGTTAATGTAATGCTGGAGGACATGTATCTGAAGAGTTCGCTGTTTCCAAGCTTCGTGGCCACCTTTCAGTCGCCTGCCAACGGCGTCATGCGATTTATTCGACGCGGCTCATCCACGTTTCAAGATAACGTCATGCTCAAAACCGGTACGCTGAATCAGCCTTTTGCCGTACGCGCTGTAGCAGGTTACTTTCGTACGGCCTCCGGGCGTTGGGGTGTTTTTAGTGTATTGGTGAACGGAAGTGGTAACACTCCTTATATAAGCTGGTCTGAGGTGCTTGATCCGTTGTCGCTCGATTTGGACGCAATGATTCTGGCTAATTAATTTCCTCGACGCTTAAAGTGAGACGACTTGCATGAAACCAGAGCATACCGGTCTAACCCATTTGGTGTACTCAACACGCTACTCCTGGAAAGGATTAAAGGCTGCCTTTCGTAACGAAACGGCCTTTCGCCAGGAAGTGTGTATTACCGCCGTGTTGTTGCCTTTTGCCTGGTGGATCAGTAATGACTCGCTAAGCTGGTTACTGCTGGTGGGCAGCTTGTTTCTCGTGCTCATTGTTGAGCTGTTAAACAGTGCGATTGAAAACGTGGTCGACCGCATTGGTACAGAGCATCACGAACTTTCCGGGCGGGCCAAGGATATTGGGTCCGCCGCCGTCATGCTGTCGTTAATAATGGCTGGGCTTACCTGGGGGCTCTTGGGTTGGCAAAAAATCTTTGGCTAGCGTGTAAGCGCTTGGCGGTGAGGTAGCTATGCAACAGGATAATTCGTTTATACCTTTAAACACTCTGCCTGAGGTGCTTCAGCAAGAGGGCCAAAAGGTGGGCCAGCGGCTGAACGATGCGCTTGGTCAAGCGGATAATACTGCCTCATTGACCCAGCAGCCGCTGCCCTCGGAAGGTTGGCAAGCGCTTACTCAACCACGCCGCGAGGCGCTGGCCAAGGTGCTAAGCGTATCTACCTTTGTGCTGGATACGTTCACCCGCTACCCGGGCTGGCTTGCAACGCTTGAAGCCAACGGCGAATTGGATACGGCACCGGCCCGCCATGATCAACAACAGTGGCTGCACGACGCACTGGAACGCGCAGAAGATGAAGCGGCCATGCAGCGTGTGTTGCGGCGTTTTCGGCGTGCACGAATGGTGGGCATCATCTGGCGGGATCTAAATCGGCCTGATGGTTATACCATGTGGGATACCGCTCACGCGGTTTCTCAACTGGCTGAGTTGTGTCTTGAAGCCGCTTTACGTTGGCTTGAAGGTTTTTATGCGCCTCGTTGGGGTATGCCAGCGCCCCGTGCCGATGGCGCTGCCCAGCGCTTGGTCGTTCTTGGGATGGGGAAGCTGGGCGCAGGCGAACTGAATCTCTCCTCTGATATCGACCTGATTTTTGCCTTCCCTGAAAAAGGCGAGACGCAGGGCGGGCGCAAGCCGCTGGAGCATCAGGAATACTTTACCAAGCTGGGCCAAAAGCTGATTGCCGCGCTGGATGCCATGACCGCAGATGGCTTTGTCTTTCGGGTGGATATGCGCTTGCGGCCGTTAGGCGATGGCGGACCGCTGGTAGGCAGTTTTGCCATGCTCTCAAGCTACTATCAGGACCAGGGACGCGAGTGGGAGCGTTACGCCCTGCTCAAGGCGCGCCCGGTGGCGGGAGATATAGAGGCGGGGGTTGAGTTATTGGCTGGCCTGCGCCCGTTTGTATATCGCCGTTACCTGGATTTTGGCGCCATTGAGTCGCTGCGCGAGCTAAAAGCCATGATTAACCGTGAAGTAAAGCGCAAAGGGATGCAGAGCAATATCAAGCTCGGCCCTGGCGGCATTCGCGAAGTGGAATTTGTGGTGCAGGCGTTCCAACTGATTCGTGGCGGGCGGGATACGGAGCTGCAGGTAACGTCGTTGAACACGGCCTTGAATCGCTTGCCCGAGCTGGGGCTACTGCCCCAAGCGGTGGTCGATGAACTAATGCCTGATTATGCATTTCTGCGCGACCTGGAGCACGTCATCCAAGCGCTTGAAGATCGCCAGACGCAAATGCTGCCAACAGATGAGACCGACCAGGCCCGGATTGCTTTTGCCATGGGCTATCAAGACTGGGCACTACTGATGGCGGCGCTTGATGATGTTCGAGAGCGTGTTCGGCGCCATTTTGATGCCGTGATTGCTGACCCCGAGGAGGGTGCGGAAGAAACCAACGACGCAAGCTGCTTGGCGCCTGCGCAGTGGCGTTTGATCTGGCGCAACGAGCTGGAAGCGGACGAAGCAACCGCTTACTTACACAGCGCAGGGTTTGCCGAGCCCGATAAGGTATTGAAGCGTCTGCAGAGTTTCTATCAATCGCGCCAGGTGCAAAGTATGCAGCGAATCGGTTTTGAGCGTCTTGATGCGCTAATGCCGCTACTGCTGGCCGCCGTGGCTGAAAATGAGACACCGGATATCGCGCTTGCCCGCGTGCAGCCTTTGATTGAGGCGGTACTAAGGCGAACCGCCTATTTAGCGCTGCTGCGTGAAAATCCTCAGGCGCTTGAGCATCTTATGCGCTTATGCGTTGCCAGCCCATGGATTGCCGAGCGCCTTTCTCGCTATCCGATTCTGCTGGATGAGCTGTTAACGCCAGAAACTCTTTACACCCCAGCGGATAAAGCACGCTTGGCCGATGAGTTGCGTCAAACGTTAAACCGGCTGCCTGAAGATGATGAAGAAGCCCAGCTTGAAGCATTGCGGGTATTTAAACATGCCAAAATGCTTCATGTTGCCGCCTCTGATGTCGCTGGTACACGGCATTTAATGAAAGTAAGTGATTACTTAACCTATATCGCTGAAGTGATTCTGGACGCCGTTTTGGCGATGGCCTGGAAACATGTGACCCGTAAGCACGGAGTGCCCAAGGGGCTTAACGACCATGAACCGGCTTTTCTGATTATTGGCTATGGAAAGTTGGGCGGTATCGAGCTGGGTTATGGCTCTGATCTTGATCTGGTTTTTCTGCATGATAGCGACGGTAAAGGGGCTACCGACGGTCATCGACCCATTGATACGCCGCTGTTTTTTACCCGTTTGGGTCAACGCATTATCCACCTGCTAACCGCGGTGACGCCCGCAGGCAGCTTGTACGACGTCGATATGCGCTTGCGCCCCTCAGGCAATGCGGGGCTATTGGTGACCTCGCTTGATGCCTTTGCCGACTATCAACAGCAAAATGCCTGGACCTGGGAGCATCAGGCGCTAGTGCGCGCACGGGTCGTCGCCGGAAGCAGTGCGCTTGCCGAACGGTTTAACCAGATTCGTGGAGACATCCTGGGCAGGCAACGTGATAAACACGCCCTGCGTGATGATGTAGTCAACATGCGCCACAAAATGCGTGACCACTTGGGCAGTAAAACCCAGGAACCGCGCTTTAACTTAAAGCACGATGCTGGTGGCATGGTGGACATTGAATTTCTCTGTCAGTACGCGGTGTTAGCGCTGGCTCACCAAACACCCTCGCTGGCTACCTACAGCGATAATATGCGTATTTTAGAGATGCTTGCCGAGAGTGGGCACTTACCTTCAGAGGAGGCTGAGCAGTTAAAAGAAGCTTATCTGGCCTACCGCAGCAGAACACACCGCGCAGCACTAACGGGCGAGAAACTCATTGGTGAGGTCGATGACTTTAAGGAGCATCGCGCTGCCGTCGAAGCCCTTTGGCAGCGCTTTCTTGAACCCTAAACCAGGCTTGGGTTGGTGGGGCTAGGGTCATTTGTTCTGGGCAATTAGCTTTGCGTCTTTCAGTCAAACGCCGCTATTCAGAACAGCGGAGCCGTCATAAAGGCTTCCTGATTGCTTTGGGAAGCCTCATGCCGATGATTAGCGCCGTTAATCACGCGGCGTTGCCTTGTTATCTTCGTGTGTTTTTACCTCATAACTTCCTTCCAGAACATCCTGCTGACGTGACCGCGTATGAGGCTCTGCGTAACCGCCGCCAATATCCTGAGCTTGCTCGGCGCGCATTTGCTCCATCCGCTTTTTCATTTTATGGCGTACAAAAGGCATCATGGCCCAGCCTATTAAAAGAAAGAACAGGCCTAGTATGACGCCAACCACCATTAGCACGCCAAACGCCAGCCACGTTAGCAGCAATTTTAAGCTACCCATTAGCCCGCCGGGCTGCGACTGCGCTGCGCGTGTACGCCATTGTTGAGCAGCTTGCCAAGCAGCGTTACGTTGATCGCGATTCATCTGTGGCATAAAAGCCTCCATCGTCGTGTGCCTTATTGGAACATAGTTCGTTAGCCAAGTTCACTGAAGGCTGGCCTATATCTTGCTACATTAAGAGTAATGGCGCCGCCAATAATCACATCATTGCCGATACGCAACAAAATAGCGTTGGCGACCGGTATCCATTAACACGCGATAGAAGACCCTGTTGGATAGGATCGCTAGCGCCGAAATAATGCGACTTGGCTAAAAGGGGACATTTGTTGTTCTGTTTTGGTGCAGTGAGCGCACTAAAGAAGATGAATGAAAACAATTGCTTGCCCATTTAGATAACGGCGTTAAATGCGCATGTCCTTCATGAATAAACGAAGACTGTACATAAACATCGTTAACCCGCTAGGGTTACAACGTCTATGTATAGTTTCTTTCATTCAATTGCTTATCTAACAAGGTGGTTGTATGGCAAATCATGGAGGAAAGTCGGTGTTTATTGCATCGGCTGTCATCATTTTCAGCTTGGTAGTAGTGGGCGCAGCCTTTCCCGAAGGGTTCGGAAGTGCAGCCGAGTCGGCTCTCGCATCGGTAACACGGCTTTTTGGTTGGTTTTATCTGTTCTCTGTATTTGGGTTTGTTGTGTTCCTGTTTTCACTGGCCTTTAGCAAGTATGGCAAGGTACGTTTAGGGCCTCAGGACAGTACGCCCAACTACACTTTTTTCTCATGGATAAGCATGCTGCTGGCGGCCGGGTTTGGCGTAGGGCTTGTGTTTTATGGCATGGCCGAACCCATGTCGCACTATATTGAGCCGCCCTACGGCGATGTGCCCGCCGAAACAGAAGCCGCCGCCCGCTATGCCATTCAATACAGCTACTTCAACTGGGGTATTCATCAATGGGCGGCCTTTTCGGTGGTGGGCCTGATCATTGCCTATTTTCAGTTCCGTAAAGGTCAGGCAGGGCTTGTGTCATCGGTGCTCTCATCCGTTACCGCTAAAAGGCCACGGCTTCGCCCGTATGCCTCGTGGCTTGATGTGTTTGCGGTTGTCGCGACCGTGATGGGGGTGGCTACCTCGCTAGGGCTTGGGGTATTACAGATGAACGGCGGCTTGAACGCTGTTTTTGGCCTGCCTGAAAATGGGTTTTGGCAGTTTATTATTCTGTTGGTGATGTTCTGCGCCTATATGGCGTCGACCTGGTCCGGGCTTGATAAAGGTATTAAGCGCCTTTCAAACCTGAACATGGTGCTGTGCATCGGGCTAATGGTGTATGTGTTGGTGACCGGCCCGACCATTGCGATCCTTGAAACGATTACGCTAGGCATTGGTGACTACCTTCAGAACTTTATTGGGATGAGCCTACGTATCTCCCCGTATAGTGATAATGAGTGGGCCAGTAGCTGGACGATTTTCTATTGGGCCTGGGTCATTGCATGGTCACCGTTTGTAGGTACGTTTATTGCGCGCGTGTCCCGTGGCCGTACGATTAAAGAGTATGTGTTTGGTGTATTGCTGGTTCCGCCGCTGTTGGCTTGTCTCTGGATTGGCGTATTTGGGGGAGCAGCGCTAAACATGGAGCTTAACGGCACAAATGTAGGCTTAGCGGCCGCCACTCAGGAAAATATCACCGTGGCGCTGTTTAAAATGTTCGAGCTGATGCCGTTCTCTAACGTACTTTCTGTTGTTGCCATGATGCTCATCTTTATCTTTTTGGTAACATCGGCCGACTCTGCTTCTTATATCGTGGCGCAGATGACCGACAACGGCTCTATTAATCCCCCGCTTTATAAACGTATTATCTGGGGGGTGCTGATTGCGGCAATTTGTTTAACGTTGATTGTGGCGGGAGGCCTTTCCGGGCTTCAGTCAGCAGCGGTGCTGTCGGCACTACCGTTTACCTTTATTCTGTATATGATGGTCATTGTGCTGGTACGTGAGCTACGCGCAGACCGTAAGGCTATGTTGACCCAGCTTTATCGTCGCCACGGTGAAACGCCTGTTGGCGCCGATGCCTTTGAAGCTGAGCAGATGGGCGAAGAGGAGCGCTTACGCCGTGCACCGAATGTTATCAATCGGCGTATTAATAGCTAGGTGAACTTAATCAGGTCTTCAGGAGCAAACACATGGAGCGAGGATGCTGATGGCTCGGCGAGGACGCCACGGTGCAACACGACGCCAGCCCAAGGGGCAGGCGCTTGAGCGTTGGTTGGATCGCTGGCTGGACCGCGTCGTTACGGTCGCCGTTGTAACGGCACTGGTGATTGGTCTGTCGGCTGTCCTGGCACATTGGCTTTTGTAGGCCAACCTGGTGTAACGCAGTCCTGATTGAAATGCAGTCAAAGCGCCCGGCGATAAGCCGGGCGTTTGCTTATACAGTAAGCTTTAAGCGTTTTGTCATACCTTACAGGCGCTAATGTGCAGGCTTGCCACTGCCCCTAAAGAGAGACTCCCGATGTTGCTAAATGATGCTGCCAAGGCTGCTTCTTCCTACGCTTCACGCCGCGAAATATTCGGCTGGGCCATGTTTGATTTCGCTAATCAGGCGTACACCTTGCTGATCATTACGGTGGTGTTTGGTGAGTTGTTTACCACCGTGATTGTAGGGGATCGAGGCGATGGTTTTCGGCTGGCCAACTTTCTATGGAGCTTGGCGCTAGCGGTCAGCTATTTAATGGTGGTCGTAACGGCCCCACTTTGCGGTGCGATTATGGATTATCGGGCCGAGAAAAAACGCTTTCTGTTTTTTAGCTATCTGGCCACGGTCGTCACCACCGCGATGCTTTACTTTGTATCTCCCGGCTATGTCGTGCTGGGGCTTGTCCTGATTGTGCTGTCCAATTACGCCTACTCCATGGGGGAGTCCTTTATTGCGGCCTTTCTACCGGAGCTTGGGCCGCCTGAAAAGCTTGGCAAGATTTCCGGGTTTGGCTGGTCGCTTGGGTATATTGGCGGACTGTTTGCGGCGGGCTTTACCCTCGTCGTACTGGGGGAGGCAACCGTTGAAAACTATGAGCGTATCCGCTGGGTGGGGCCCTTCGCGGCCGGTTTTTTCTTGATTACCGCTATTCCCACCTTCCTGTGGCTTAAAGAGCGCGGCACGCCCAAACCTTCTGGGGTGGCGTATTGGGATATTGCTCAACAGCGCGTACGTTCAACCCTGCATGAGTTGCGCTATTTCAAAGACTTGAGTGTGTTCCTGGTCTCGCTGCTGTTTTCCATGGCGGGGGTCTACATCATTATTGCGTTTGCGTTTATCTATGGCGCCCAGGTGATTGGCTGGGATGAAAGCGTACGTAATATCATGTTTATTATCGTTCAGATAACCGCGGCGGCCGGAGCGCTCGGGTTTGGCTGGCTTCAGGATCGGTTAGGCGCGAAACACACCTATCAAATAACGCTTGGCCTGTGGGTGATTGCGATTATTGCCATTTGGGCAACGCCCGAAATAACCGCTTGGGCCAATGTGCGTTTTGGTTGGCAGTGGCAGGCACAGCATGTCTTTCTAGCGGTTGGTTGCCTGGCGGGGCTCAGTTTAGGGTCTAGTCAGTCGGCAAGCCGCGCCTTGGTAGGTGTGTTTTCACCGCTTGAAAAATCGGCTGAATTTTTTGGCTTTTGGGGTCTGGCGAATAAATTGGCAGGCGTGATGGGCATCGTGATGCTGGGTGTACTGCAAACGATGGTTGGCCTACAAGCGTCTATCCTTTTATGTGCAGGCCTGTTTGTTATCGCAATGCTGATTTGTGCAAACGTTAATGAGCGACGAGGGCGTGATGCCGCCATCGCGTGGCAGAGCGCTTAATATACCGCAAACGGGGAGCACATAATGCAGACAGCACAGCGTGGCAGCATCGTGATGATGCTGCTTTTCTGGGTACTGTTAATCGGCTTGGGTACCTGGTGGCTGGATGGGGGGATGGAAAAAATACTGAACCCTAATGCCCATATCGTGCAGACTGCGACTGACGGCGGCCCCGTTACTTTACAGCGTAACCGTTCGGGGCACTTTGAAGCACCGGGCGAAATTAATGGTGAGCCGGTGACGTTTTTACTGGATACCGGCGCTACCTATGTGGCCGTTTCAGATGAGCTGGCCAATCGGTTGGGGCTCGAACGTGGGCGCAGCGCCTGGTTTAATACGGCCAACGGTCGCGTACAAGGAAACCTTACTCAGCTTGATGAAGTAACGCTGGGGGGGATCAATATCCGCAATGTACAAGGCTCCATCAGCCCCGGCATGGAGAACCATGTCGTGCTGCTGGGGATGAGTTTTTTGCATCTGCTGAATATTGAAATACGCAGTGGCGAAATGGTTCTGAGCCTACCCGATGCATAAGCGATACTTGTGAATAGTGTATTGGTGTGCTTAGCTAAAAGCCCACGGAAACAAATAGGCAAGGAGTGGCTATGGGTATTGAAGTCGGTGGATTACTCGGTCTGATTTGGCTCATTATTATTATTTGGGCCATTGTCAAAGTTGCTAAAAGTTCAGCAGGCGGTCTGGCTAAAGTGCTGTGGATATTAGCGCTGCTGATCTTCCCACTGGTAGGCCTGATTGCATGGCTACTATTAGGGCCCAAAGGATAGCCAGGCGGGCTAAAGGCTGCGCTGCCGGTTAGCGGTGGCGCTGCAAATATCGGCTTTAAAAAAGGCAGGCATCGCGCCTGCCTTTTCTATAAGTATGTACCATTACGCACTGTTTCCATTACTGGGCGGCGCTTTATAGTGGCCAGGGATGGTTACTCTTTCCCCATTGGGTAAATCGCGCACTTGAGTAGGAACATAAACACGCTTGATAACACTTTTAGCTTTACCATCTTTCATGGCTTACTCCTCCAGCCAGATTGTCGACAGTCCGCTGTCTACATTAGTCCTCTGTTTTGGAAGAATCAAGCGGTGTGCGACGGCGAGTAGAGAAAAGCGGCTACTGCTCAGAAGAAGTGTTTGCTGGGTTTTGAGGTATCCTGTGAACAGGTAACCGGCTACCTTTTGAGAACGACTGACGACATGAATGACTAACTGCCTAAGCGGAGTGAAGGATAAGATGGATAATCACTTGGAACAGAAATTTCAGGCGCTTGGGTCACAAGAAACCGTTATGCCTGACTATCCCGTTCAGGATCATATTCTGATCATAGAGGATGATCAGCGCTTGGCTGAGCTGACTCGCGACTATCTGGAAGCCAACGGTTTCCAGGTCACGCTAGAGGCCGATGGGGTGAAAGGGATGGACCGCATTCTTACGCTACAGCCTGACTTGGTCATTTTGGATTTGATGTTGCCCGGCGAGGATGGTTTGTCGATTTGTCGCCGAGTGCGGCCCAATTTTGCGGGCCCCATCATGATGTTGACGGCACGTACTGACGACGTGGACCAAATCCTTGGGTTGGAAATGGGGGCAGATGACTATGTGCCCAAACCGGTGCAGCCTCGTGTGTTGCTCGCCCGTATGCGTGCCTTGTTACGGCGTGCAGATGGCCCTGCGCCCAATGGCGAAATGCGCCTACGGTTTGAAAATTTGGAAATTGATAATGCGACCCGAGAAGCGTGGCTTGCCGGTGAACGTATTGATTTAACCAGCGCCGAGTTCGACCTGTTGTGGTTACTTGCCCGCAATGCGGGCCGGGTATTGACCCGTGAAGAGATCTTCAATGAGTTACGTGGCATTAAGTACGATGGTCAGGATCGTTCTATCGATGTACGCGTATCGCGTATTCGCCCCAAGGTGGGCGATGACCCCAACCAGCCTCATCGAATCAAGACAGTGCGCAGCAAAGGCTACCTTTTCGTGAAGGACAGCTGATCAACACAGGAAAGGAAAAGGATTTATGCAGCGGCTGCTTAGCCATAGCGCGTTTTTAAAATTCTATCTACTGCTAGGCTTGGCGCTTTGTGTCGTACTGCTCATCGCGCTCGGCGGCCGCTCTTTTATTGAACAAGTACGACGTGAGGATTACCACGAGCAGTTGGCAGCACTGCCCATGTCATTAATGACCCAGCAACTGGCCGATGCCTCCGAAGAAGAAAGAAATTCGCTGGTTAATTACTTTGCCGAGCGGCTGGGTATGCAGCTTACTTTGCGGCGTATGAGTGAGGTAGAGCTTGGCTACTTCGCTGATAAACGTATTGAGCGTGGTAGCGTATTGGTGACTGAAGATCCTTGGCGTCTTCGTCAGCGAGTGCCTGAAAGCCAATGGTTTTTGGAAGCGACCCTGCCTGCCTGGAGCGAACGCCAATGGGAGGGCAGCCTGCTGCTGCTGGGCGAGTGGCTAAAAGCCTTGCCACGTGACGAGCGAGAAGCCAACCTGACGTCGCTGCGTTCCGGCAACTGGCCGCTCACTCTGCTTAATACGCTGCCCGATAACATAACGTCTCAGCAGCAAAGCCAACTGGTGTTAGGCAACGTATTAACGCTGCTCGTATCCGAAAAACTGGCCGTTAGCCTGCTTTATCAACTGCCCGATGAAGACGTCTGGTTAATGGCTGGTCCTGTCTCGCGCGGTGATACGCTGCCCATGAATTTACAATTGCCGCTGTTGATTGGTGTCATGGCTGTGCTGGGTTTAATTATCTATCTGATTATGCGCAGCATCGAAGCACGTATGGCGCGCCTTGAACTGGCGGCTACCCGGATTGCCAGCGGCCGTCTTGAAACGCGCGTAAAAATAGAAAGTGACGACTTTCTGGGCCGGTTAGGCATGGCGTTTAACGGCATGGCCAGCCAAGTGCAAACGCTGCTGCGTGGCCAGCAAGAGATGATTCGTGCGGTCTCCCATGAGCTTCGCACGCCGGTGGCGCGTATTCGCTTTGCCGTACAGATGGTCGAGGACATGACTGATCAGCCCGCTATTCGGCGCCAGTTGCAGGGAATTGATGCCGATATTTCGGAGCTTGACGAGTTGGTGGATGAAATCCTTACCTATGCTCGCTTGGGCGGTGAAACGGTGAACGGGGCCGAGCTTGAAATGGCGCTGGTGGACTGCCGGGCAATGGCCGAGCGTGTGATTGATACGCTGGCGCCACTCAATGAAGGGCTTACTATTGAACTGGCGGATGGGCCGGATATTGAGCTTTTAGCCGAGCCTCGCTATTTACAGCGGGCGCTGCAAAACCTGGTGGGTAACGCCTGCCGCTATGGCAAAAAACACCTTATTATCCGGCTTTGGAGCGAAGATCAGCTAGTGCGTATTGATGTTGAGGATGACGGTCCAGGCATTCCGGCAGATGCCCGTGTGGATATTTTTAAGCCGTTTACTCGGCTGGACGATAGTCGGGCCCGCAGCCTGGGAGGCTACGGTTTAGGCCTCTCTATCGTGCAAAAGATTATGGCGGGCCACGGCGGCAGCGTCACCGTGGATACCAGCCCTGCGTTGGGTGGCGCACGCTTTACGTTGCTGATTCCTCGTCGTGAGTCGCTGGTTTAATGCCTGTGAGTACCGCAAACGAGGTTTCACGTGCGGTACGTAGAAAATCCTTCATCCAAGGCGCTTCCAGCGTCTCTTCTCGAACGGCCGCGTACAGCGTGCTCCAAATGCCGTTTTCACCCAGCTTAACGGCGCTGACGTAATCGCGCTCCAGATACTCCGTTAGCGCCCAGTTGGGCAGGGCACATACGCCTCGGCCGCTGGCGACCAACTGCATCATCATGATGGTAAGTTCGGCGGTGCGAATCTCCTGAGGACGTACGTTTGCCGGGTCTAAAAACTGCGTAAACACATCCAGGCGTGCCTGCTCTACGGGGTAGGTGATCAGCGTTTGGTCTGCCAGGGCTTGAGGCTCGATAAAGAGCTTCCCTGCATAAGCGTGCTGACGCGCTACGGCCAAAAGCCCTTCATAGCGAAACAGCGGCGCATAGTGAACACCCTCCAGTGCCTGAGGGTCGGCAGTAATGACCAAGTCCAACTGCTCGCGTGCCAGTGCTGGTAGCGGGTCAAAGTGATGGCCGCTGGGAATATCAATTTCCACTTCCGGCCAGTGGTCGCGAAAGTAGTCGACGGTAGGCATTAGCCATTGAAAGCAGCTGTGGCACTCAATGGCCATGTGCAGCCGCCCCTGCTCGCTCCCCGCCAGCCGGGCCACATCGCGTTCGGCTTTGCGCACTTCCGGAAGTATCTGGTCGGCCAGGGCTAATAGCCGTAAACCTGCCCGAGTAAACTCGACGGGCCGTGTTTTACGCACAAAAAGCGGGCTGTTAACCCGGCCTTCCAGGTCTTTGAGCTGGTGCGAAAGGGCCGATTGGGTAAGGTGAACGCGTTCGGCGGCCTCCACCAGTGAACCCGTTTCACGTAGGGCAAGCAGTGTGCGTAGGTGGCGTAACTCAATCATGGATAATATCTTTCAATTTGAAAGGATTTATCATGACAGTCTCTCATGTACTTGGCTATTGGCGTAGGCGTCTTTGCATGAGTTTAAAAGTGTGAGAAGCGTGCTTGCCAGCAGTAAAGCCGTTTATTAACGGCATTACTGCGCTTACTGGATTTTTCCAGTCATGCACATTGTGCTAGCTTTTGGATGCGAACGCGTAAAGCAGGGTCTCCTGAGCGCTGATCGCATCGCTATCACCGGGGTCCTGTAAGCGATAGGAGCCATCGCTTTGCAGCAGCCAGCTCTGGCAATTATCGACCAGGTAGGTTTCCAGGTCTTTACGCACTCGGGCGGCGAGCTTTTTATCCAATAGCGGAAAGCAGGTTTCTACCCGGTGGAACATGTTGCGCGACATAAAGTCAGCGCTTGAACACCAGGTTTCCGATTTACCGTCGTTATGGAAGTGAAATACCCGGGTGTGCTCCAGAAAACGGCCAATAATCGAGCGCACACGAATGTTTTCAGAAATGCCCGGAAGGTTGGGTTTTAGGCAGCACATGCCACGGATAATCAAATCGCACTCAACCCCCGCTTGGGAGGCACGGTAAAGCGCTTTAATCAGCCTGGGCTCGGTGAGTGAGTTACACTTGATAATGATATGCCCGCGTTTACCCTTTTGTGCCAGCTGTGCTTCACGGTCAATCATCTCCACCAAACGCTCATGCAGCGTAAACGGTGCGTGCAGCAGCGTATCAATTTTGCGCGCCCGGCCCATCCCTGAAAGCTGCTGGAAGACCTTGTGCACATCGGCACATAGCGCTTTGTTGGCGGTTAACAGGCTGTAGTCGGTGTAAAGCTTGGCGGTTTTAGAGTGATAGTTGCCCGTGCCCATGTGCGCGTAGTGGCGCAGCTCGCCCTTTTCACGCCGGACAATATGCAGCATCTTGGCGTGGGTTTTATACGCCATAATGCCGTAAATAACGATGGCCCCGGCTTCCTGTAGGCGTGAGGCAAGCTGAAGGTTATCCGCTTCGTCAAAGCGTGCGCGTAGCTCGATAACGACGGTGACTTCCTTACCTTGACTCGCGGCATCCACAAGCGCGCTCACAATAGGCGATTCGGCGCCGGTGCGGTAAAGCGTCTGTTTAATGGCCAGAACGTTTGGGTCGCGAGCCGCCTCACGCAGTAGTTCCTCAATAGGTGAGAACGACTGGAAGGGGTGGTGAAGCAAAACATCGTTTCTGGCAATCGAGTCAAACATGGAGCCGATTTTAAGCGTCTTGGGCACACTCGGCGTATACGGGCGATACACCAGTTCGGGGCGATCAACGTCTCCCAACACCGACATCATGCGGGTCAGGTTAACGGGCCCTTCAACGCGATAGAGATCCTCGGCATCAAGCTCAAACTGGCGCATTAAAAAGTTGGTCAAGTCGTCGGGGCAATTATCGGCGACTTCCAGGCGTACGCCTCTTCCATAACGGCGGGCCAGTAGCTCGCCTCGCAGCGCCGAGGCCAGGTCAGAAACCTCTTCCGGGTCGACGGTCATGTCGGCGTTGCGCGTCAATCGGAATTGATAGCAGCCGCGCACGCGCATACCGGGAAATAGCTCCTCAGCATGGGCGTGAATCATGGAGGAGAGGAAGATATATTCAGAGTAGCCTTCGGCGCAGAGCGCTTTGGGAAGCGCCATTAAACGCGGGAGCGAGCGAGGGGCAGGAAGAATTGCCATGCCGCCTGCGCGGCCAAAGGCATCTTTACCTTCCAGCTCAACAATAAAATTAAGGCTCTTATTGACCAGCCGTGGGAAGGGGTGCGAAGGATCAAGACCTATCGGGCTGATGACGGGCATGATCTCGTTATTAAACATCTCATGTACCCACTGCTTTTGCGCTTCGGTCCACTGTGCGCGGCGCCGAAAACGCAGGCCCTGTTGCTCCAGGGCGGGTAGCAGCGTGTCGTTAAGAATTTTGTACTGACGAGCGATCTGCTGGTGGGCAATTTCGGAAATTTCAGCAAGCACCGCCTTGGGCAAACGGCCATCGGCCGCTGTTGTATCATCGCCCATGGCCATCTGGTGTTTTAAACCCGCCACGCGAATTTCAAAAAATTCATCCATGTTGGATGAGAAAATAAGCAGGAACATCAGTCGATTAAGCAGTGGATGCGCATCGTCCAGTGCCTGTTCCAGAACGCGAATATTAAATTGAAGGTGGGAAAGCTCGCGGTTTAAATAGAGTTGGGGATCGTCCAGATCGGTTTCACTAAGGGTATCCTTGGCGTGCACACCGTTGGGCGTACGATTAATGCGTAACGGTAAACCATCCATTTCAACGTTGGGTAGTTCGCTAAGTGATAGCGCTGTAGATGGTGTAACGTGATCGTCCATATAAGGCTCCCCCGCATTAATGGCTTCAAACTAGCATAGCGTGATACCTGCCGTGCAAAGCAGTATGCGGGAGAAAGATGACAGAAAAATGTCATATATCTGTCATCTTGAGGGCGGGCTTCTAGCGTTGGTTCTGCAATAGTCGAGCGGCTTCCAGTGCAAAATACGTCAAGATGCCGTCGGCCCCGGCACGTTTAAAGCACATCAGTGATTCCAGGATCACCGGCTCGGCTTCCAGCCAGCCGTTATCGAACGCGGCGCGGTGCATGGCGTACTCACCACTTACCTGATAGGCAAAGGTGGGCACTTTAAGCTCGGTTTTAACCCGATGCACCACGTCCAGATAGGGCATGCCGGGTTTCACCATGACCATGTCAGCGCCTTCACTGATATCCATGGCCACTTCGTGCAGCGCTTCATCGCTATTGGCCGGGTCCATCTGGTAGGTACGTTTGTCGGCTTTGCCTAGATTGGCCGCAGAGCCGACCGCGTCACGAAATGGGCCGTAGTATTTGGAAGCGTACTTGGCGCTGTAGGCCATGATCCGCACATTGTGCAGAAGCTCTTGCTCAAGTACTTGGCGGATAGCGCCAATGCGACCATCCATCATGTCTGAAGGCGCGACAACATCCGCCCCGGCTTCAGCATGGGAAAGCGCCTGCTTAAGCAGTGTTTCTACCGTGCGGTCGTTCTGAACGTAGCCTTGCTCATCTAAAATACCGTCCTGGCCGTGACTGGTGTAAGGGTCCAGGGCGACATCGGTAATAATGCCCAGCTCAGGCAACGCCTCTTTAAGCGCGCGCACGCTGCGCTGAACCAGTCCGTTGGCATTATAAGCCTCTTCGGCAAGCTCGCTTTTCTGCTCGGTACCTACCACTGGGAAGAGCGCCAGCGCGGGAATACCTAACGCAAACGCTTCCCTGGCTTGTGCAATCAATAAATCAATCGACAGGCGCTCAACGCCGGGCATGGAAGCGATGGCTTCACGCTGATTTTCACCCTCTAAAACAAACACCGGCAAGATTAAATCAGACGGTGTCAGGGTCACTTCCTGCATCAACCTACGGGAAAAATCATCGCGGCGCATGCGGCGCAGCCGAGTGTTGGGAAACTGGCGGGGAGTGAGTGTGCTCAAGAGATCTCTCCGTAATAAAGGGTCATAAATAAAGATGCCCATAGGCTTGGATTGAGTATATCAGGCATGTCTTACGGCGAAAGCCGTCTTGTGGCAAACCGCCACACTGACTAAAGTGAGCGATTGCTTTGCTGTATTGCATTCGGCAGACACTGCGATAAGGGAGATAGGCATGACCAAACAGGTGGCAGTGGTATTAGCGGGTTGTGGCGTTTTTGATGGTTCTGAAATTTATGAAACCACGTTAACGCTGTTGCGTTTGGACCAGTTGGGCATCGGTTATCGCTGCTTTGCGCCCGATATTGAGCAACATCATGTTGTTAACCACCTCACTCAGGAAGCTGTAGAAGGTGAGTCACGCAACGTGCTTCAGGAGTCAGCGCGCCTTGCGCGTGGCGACATCCAGCCGATGACTGAGCTAAAGGCTGATGAGTTTGACGCGGTCATTGTGCCGGGTGGGTTTGGCGTGGCGAAGAACTTGTCTGACTTTGCAAGCGCAGGGGACGGCATGCAGGTGTTGGAGGCACTAAAAGACGCGCTTTCCGGCTTTCGGGAAGAGGAAAAACCGATTGGGTTAATGTGTATTGCGCCGGTATTGGTACCACGGCTTTTGGGTGAGGGTGTTGCGGTTACGGTGGGCCATGACCCAAGTGTGTCGGGGGCTATCAGCGCCATGGGTGGCCTGCATCGCAGCTGCGCAGTGGATGACATCGTGGTCGACCTTGAGCACCGAGTGGTCACCACGCCCGCCTATATGCTGGCAACGCGTATCAGTGAAGCCGCCACCGGTATTTTTAAGCTGGTAGACCGCATTGACGAAATGATGGGCTAATAAGCGGTAGAAGCTGCGCTATAAAAAAGCCTCTGTCATGAATAATGACAGAGGCTTTTTAACGTGGTGATAACGTCAATAACGATGCGGCTTTCAGGTGATAGAAGCGCTGTTTACGGCTCCTGCTCCTTGGTGGCTTGCTCATCACGCCGCTTGCGCACCAGACGACCAAACAGCAGGCCTACCTCGTAAAGCAGATACATGGGCAGTGCCAGCAGGCTTTGTGATACCACATCTGGCGGCGTTAGCAGCATCCCTATGACAAAGCAGCCCAGAAAAACATAGGGCCGCTTTTTGGAAAGGCTCTCTACGCTGGTGGCGCCCGACAGGATTAACAAAAAGGTCGCAATGGGGATTTCAAACGCCACGCCAAAGGCGAAAAAGAGCTTCAGTACAAAGTTCAGGTACTGGTTAATATCGGTCATGACCGTGACATTTTCAGGCCCGGCCTGGGTGAAAAAGGCAAACAGCAGCGGAAACACCACATAGTAGGCAAAAGCCGCACCCGCATAAAAAAGCCCAATGCTTGAGACCAGAATAGGGATGGCTAAGGCTTTTTCATTATCGTATAGCCCTGGCGCGATAAACGCCCATGCCTGATGCAGTACAAAGGGTATAGCGATAAAAACGGCGACCACCAGGGTTAGCTTAAAGGGCGCCAGAAAGGGCGAGGCTACTTCGGTCGCAATCATCTGCGAACCCGGCGGTAGCAGAGCCATCAGCGGCTCGGCCACAAAGCCATAGATATCATTGGCAAAAGCATAAAGGCCCAGAAAAACCACTAAAATGACCACCACCGCACGGACAAGGCGCATGCGAAGCTCAATCAAATGCTCAATCAATGGGGCCTGCTGCTGATCGTTCTGGGGTTCCCGAGCGTCGCCAGAGGTACTCATGGGTTCTGACTATCCTTTTTAGAGGTCGCCTTTAAGGGCTCGTTGGAGGTATGGGGCGCCGCTTCGTTTACTTCCCGCTGCGCTTCATCCAACTGGGCACTTGCCTGGGCTACACGTTGCTCCGTTTCACTCTGGCTTGCCGATGAAGAAGTGCTACGCGAGGGGGGAGTGTCGAGAATGCTCTCAACGTCTTTTTTAGCACTCTTCAGACTATCGTTAATGGTCTTTTGCTGTTCGTTCAGCGTTTGGCGCAGCTCTTCTGCTTCAAGCTGCGCGCTAATTTCGCGCTGCATGCCGGATATCGTGCGCTTGATTTTACCAACCCAAAGGCCTGCCGTACGCGCCGCCCGAGGGAGGCGCTCAGGGCCAAGTACCAGTAGTCCCACGACACCGACAAGCATCAGTTCAAGAAAGCCGATATCCAACATAAATTATTTGGGCTCTTCGTTACGGGCCTTGCGATTTTCTTCGGCCTGAACGTCATAAGTGTTGCCAGGTTCTTCGTGGCTAACCTTGGCATGCGGAGGCTCGGCGTCTTTCTTTTCGTCGTCTTTCTCGTCTTCATGCACCGCTTTTTTAAAGCCTTTAACCGCGCCGCCCAGGTCGGTGCCCACATTGCGTAGCTTTTTGGTGCCGAAGATTAAAATAATGATGCCTAATACAATTAGCAGCTGCCAAATACTGATGCCACCTAACATATGCGTATCCTCGTTAATTCAAATGCGTGTTATTTATTATGGCGTACGTGCGGCTTTTTCGTCATGGCCGGAAATGCCAAAGCGCCGCGCCAACTCGTTTAACACATCCTGATGATCCAGCTCCAGGTGAGAGAGCATAACCAGCGTATGGAACCAGAGGTCGGCGGTTTCCGAGACCAGTGCCTGGCGCTGCTCGTGGCTGCCGTGTTCTGCATCCTTTGCGGCAAGCAGCGTCTCGGTGGCTTCTTCACCCACTTTTTCGAGTATCTTGTTCAAACCCTTATGATGCAAGGAGGCAACGTAAGAATCTTCAGAAGAAGCGCTGCGCCGCTGCTTTAGTACCTCGGCGAGGGTGTCCAGCACGGGGGCGTGATTAGACGTTAAAGGGGTATTCATGAGTCTCCTTTACAACAGTGAGCATCATCATTCGTTAGTGAAAGTCCCACCACGTGCGAACGTCCAATCACGGTTATAACAATGCTATTGCCATAACAGTAGCAGCAAGCCAATGGCGGCTGCGCCTAAAATCGGCCAATCCTGAGTAGCGGCCCAACTGACAAGCGGCTGCCAGGCCAGTGCAATTGCTACCAGGAGCAGACCAATCCGTAAGCGGTGATGGCGTTTTCCTTGATCCGCCATTTGGCGCTGCATGTGATGAATCGAGTCGACCTGTTGGTGACGCTGGCGATGTTCAACTTCCATCCGGGTCAGCGCCTGGTGGGCAAGAACGGGCAGTTCAGGCAACTGATGAGAAAGCTCAGGCGCTTGGCGCTTTAACGACTCCCACAGCCCGCTAATGCCCGCGCGGTCTTTCATCCACTGCTCAAGATAGGGCTTGGCAGTGCTCCACAGATCAAGTTCCGGATAGAGCTGGCGGCCAAGGCCTTCAATATTGAGCAGGGTCTTTTGCAGCAGTACCAACTGAGGCTGGACTTCCATATTAAAGCGCCGAGCCGTTTGAAAAAGCCCTAACAGTACTTGGCCAAAGGAAATGTCTTTTAAAGGCTTTTCAAGGATCGGCTCGCAAACGGTGCGGATGGCCGCGGCAAACTCATTCGCGCGAGTATTCTCGCCCACCCAGCCAGATTCGATGTGCAGCGCGGCGACTTCATAATAGTCTTGATGGAAAAATGCCAAAAGGTTACGCGCGAGATAGTCCTGATCCTCGCGGGTTAAACTGCCCACAATCCCACAGTCGATCGCAATGTATTGAGGATCTTCGGGATTATCGCAATTAACAAAAATATTACCCGGGTGCATATCCGCGTGGAAGAAGTTGTCGCGAAATACCTGGGTAAAAAAGAGTTCTACGCCGCGCTCAGCGAGTTTCTTTAAGTTGACCCCACGGGCGGTCAGCGTCTCCATATCCGCGACGGGTACACCGCGAATACGCTCCTGAACCATCACGTGTCGACGTGTGAAAGGCCAATAAATAGTCGGTACAAACAGCAGCGGTGAATCCTTGAAGTTACGCTTGAGCTGTGAGGTGTTGGCCGCTTCTTTATAAAGGTCCAGTTCGTCGAATAGCGTGGCCTCATAGTCGCGAATCACTTCGACCGGGCGCAGTCGGCGGGCTTCAGGCACCTTGGCAAACAGTTTGGCAACCTGATACATCAGTGCCATGTCCTGGCGCATGATGCGGTCGATACCGGGGCGGATAATTTTAACCACCACCTCTTCGCCGGTATGTAGCTTGGCCGCATGTACCTGGGCGATGGATGCCGAGGCAAGCGGCGCCTGCTCGAATTCAGCGAACGCTACATCAAGTGACATCTCCAGCTCTTTTTCGACCCGGGCGGCGGCAAGTTCGCCCGGAAAGGGCGGCACCTGATCCTGTAGGCGTCTAAGTTCGTTGGCGACATCATCCGGCAAGAGGTCTCGACGCGTGGAGAGCATCTGGCCAAATTTGATAAAAATAGGCCCCAGCGCTTCCAGCGCCAGGCGCAATCGTTCGCCACGACTGCGGTGACCAACCGAAAAAAGCCGCAGCGGCGAAAACCATAAAAGCGCTCGCAGCCAAAACGGCAGCCGCTCCATGGGGATCAGAGTGTCTAGCCGATGGCGCGCAATAATCCAAAGAATTTTGAACAGACGCAGGCTCATGCCGACGGCTCCTGTGAGGCAAGCGATGAGTCACGCACCAGACGGCGATGGAGTCGGTTAAAGCGGGCTTCCAAACGGTCAGTTGCCACTTCAAGTTCGGTTAAGTGGTCACGCAGCACATCACGCTGCTGGCGGCCTGGCAGTAAACGCGCTTCTTCAAATACATACTCTGAGACATCCTGAAGAAGCTCATTCTTGGTACGCAGCCCCCAGCGCGTCAGGCGGCGCACGCCTTCGGCCAACGAGTGAGCGGGGATATCGCCCAACCAGTTGGCAAGCTCGGCTTCCCAGTCGATATCCAGGTCAAACAGCAGGTCGCGGGTAGCCTCCAGCAGATGAAGACGTCCGCGCACCGCGAGCTTGCCGTCAAACATGAGCCGCTCAATGGAGGCGCCGCTGATCCATTCGGAGAGGGTTTCAGGCGTGAGTTCTACCACTGCGTCGACATCGGCTTCGTCTACGTCATCGCCACGGAGTAGGTCAATACCCGCCAAATGGTAATGCAGTACCAGTTGCAGATGCGGCTTTTCCAAACGCACCAAAAGCCGACTGCCCGCCAGGGCCGCTAAGCGAGCCGGTGCGGCAGGGTCGCGAGCGAGCAGGGCATTAAGCGTACGTTCACAACCGGCCAACACAAGTGTCGGGGTTAACAGCATGCTGACCTCGTGATCGTTGATACCACTATCGACGATAACGTCATAACTTGATGCCACGGTGCAGGGCCACAATGCCGCCCGTCAGGTTGGTGTACTCCACCCGCTCAAGGCCTGCTGCTTCCATCATCGCTTTAAGCGTTTCCTGATTCGGGTGCATGCGAATGGACTCCGCTAAATAGCGGTAGCTTTCGCCGTCTCCGGCGACAAGCTCGCCCATTTTAGGCAGCAGGCGGAAAGAGTACTCATCGTAGGCTTTAGAAAGCAGCGGGTTATTGGGCTTGGAGAACTCCAGCACCAGCAAGCGGCCACCCGGTTTTAGCACGCGGGCCATGGAGCGTAGCGCGGCGTCTTTGTTGGTCACATTACGCAAGCCAAACGCAATCGTAATACAGTCAAAGCTATTGTCAGGGAAGGGCAAGCACTCAGCGTTGGCCTGAACATATTCAACATTGCCACCGACGCCATTATCCATCAGCTTGTCGCGGCCAACCTTCAGCATGGAGGCGTTGATGTCGGCAAGCACGACTTTGCCGCGCGGGCCAACAATACGTGAGAACTTAAGGGTTAAATCACCGGTGCCCCCCGCGATATCTAAAACGTGGTGGCCGGGGCGAACGCCTGCACGCTCAATGGTGAAGCGTTTCCATACACGGTGGATGCCCATCGACATTAAGTCGTTCATAACGTCGTAACGGGCGGCGACAGAGTGGAATACATCCGCTACACGTGATGCTTTCTCGTCGACCGGGACTTCTTGATAACCAAAATCGGTGGTGCGCTTTTCCGTGGGGCTCATGGGGCTTTAGCTCCCGAGTTCGAGGCGGTAACAATCGACCAGATGGTCGTCGTATAAAAAGTTTGGCGATATTGTAGCCTTGTCTGTCCCAATTTGTCTGCGCCTGGTCGGATGCGCTGGGTCATGGTTTTTGAGTTTGGTTCTTGGCTTATGGTTCTTGAAGCATGCTTCTCGAATCACAGCTGCTTGAATTGGATACCTGCCGACTCGCGCGATGCACCGGCTTCTTTTAGCCGCTGCAGGTAGTTCTCCCAATAGGCTTTTTGATGCGTGGCGAGTTCAAACAGGTATTCCCAGCTATAAATGCCGCTGCTATGCCCGTCATCAAAGTAAAGCTGTAGCGCATAGTTGCCTGTCTGGACGATGTTTTGTAGCCCAACATCCTTTTTACCGACTTGAAGCACAGCGGTATCACCGCCATGACCACGTACCTCCGCAGAGGGCGAGTAAACCCGCAAAAACTCTATCGGCAACCGGAAGCTCTCACCGCTGGCATAGCCAAGCTCAAGTTCGCGGGCCTTTTTATGATAGTGAACCCGGTTGGGGGCGGGAGCGTTCATGCACAAACCTCTTGGCTCATTGCCGAGATAGCTTGCCCACCTTCTGCGTCCCATTGAAACAGGCATCAGTGGGCAAGCGATTTAAGCGATCATTACAGGATATAGCGCGACAGGTCTTCGTCGACAGCCAGTTCACCTAGTTGGGCATTCACATAATTGGCATCAATGACCAGCGGGCTGTCCATATCGCCGCCCTTGAACGAGGCTTCTTCCAGCAAGCGCTCCATCACGGTGTGCAAGCGGCGAGCGCCGATATTCTCGGTGCCTTCGTTAACCTGCCAGGAGATCTCGGCGATACGCTCAATCCCGTCAGGGGTGAACTCAATACCCAGCCCTTCGGTTGCCAGCAGCGCCTGGTACTGTTTGGTCAATGATGCGGATGGCTCGGTCAGAATGCGCTTGAAGTCGCCCGGCGTTAGCGCATCAAGCTCCACGCGGATCGGCAGACGGCCCTGTAACTCGGGGATCAAGTCAGACGGACGCGCCAAGTGGAAAGCGCCTGATGCGATGAACAGGATATGGTCAGTTTTCACCATGCCGTACTTGGTGGAAACCGTAGAGCCTTCGATCAACGGTAGTAGGTCACGCTGAACGCCTTCACGAGACACTTCACCACCGCTGGACTGTCCGCTGCCCTTGGCAACTTTATCGATCTCATCCAGGAACACGATGCCGTGCTGCTCTACGGCCTCAACGGCACGCGCTTTGATTTCATCTTCATTCACCAGCTTGCCGGCTTCTTCATCGCGCAGCAGTACCAGCGCTTCTTTGACCGTTACGCGGCGCTGCTCGCGTTTCTGCTGGCCCATGTTGGAAAACAGGCTCTGCAGTTGATTGGTCATCTCTTCCATGCCGGGCGGCGTCATGATGTCGACACCCGCGCTCTGGGAAGAGACCTCTATATCGATCTCTTTATCATCCAGCTGGCCTTCGCGCAGTTTTTTGCGAAAGCTTTGACGCGTGCTGGAGTCTTCACGAGGCTTGTCTTCCTGGCCGCGGGGCGGTGGCAGAAGCGCATCAAGCACGCGATCTTCAGCGGCATCGTCGGCACGATGGCCGACTTCCTCTTTGGCATGCTCGCGCACCATTTTCATGGCCGATTCCATCAAATCACGAATGATGGATTCCACATCGCGGCCAACGTAGCCTACCTCGGTAAATTTAGTGGCTTCTACTTTGATAAACGGCGCGCGGGCGAGTTTCGCTAAACGACGCGCAATCTCGGTTTTACCCACACCGGTCGGCCCGATCATCAAAATATTTTTCGGGGTTACTTCAGGACGCAGGTCATCGTCAAGCTGCATGCGGCGCCAGCGATTGCGCAGCGCAATGGCAACGGCGCGCTTGGCATCTTGCTGGCCGATGATGTATTGATCAAGCGCGTGGACGATTTCGCGGGGTGTCATCTGAGTCATTAAGTCAGCCTCAACGTTCGTTGATATTCAGCTCTTCGAGCGTCACGTGATGGTTGGTGAATACACAGATGTCACCGGCAATTTGGAGCGATTTCTCGGTGATTTCACGCGCGGAAAGCTCGGTATTCTCAAGTAGCGCTCGGGCGCTTGCCTGGGCAAAGTTGCCGCCTGAGCCAATCGCGATAATGCCGCGTTCAGGCTCAACCACATCGCCGTTGCCGGTAATGATCAGCGAGGCGCTGTGGTCAGCGACGGCAAGCAACGCTTCCAACCGGCGCAGGGCGCGGTCGGTGCGCCAGTCTTTGGCTAGCTCAACGGCCGCCTTGGTCAAGTGACCCTGGTACTTTTCAAGCTGGGCTTCAAAGCGCTCAAACAGCGTAAATGCGTCAGCGGTGCCGCCTGCAAAGCCGGCGAGCACCTTGCCACGGTAGAGGCGACGCACCTTGCTGGCGTTGCCTTTCATCACGGTGTTGCCAAGTGATACCTGGCCGTCGCCTGCCAGGGCAACCTGATTACCGCGACGTACGGATACGATAGTGGTCATGGAGATAACTCCTTGGGGGAGGCGTGCTCCCGATAACTGAACGGCCGCTTAAACGATGATAGAGCGACCGCCTATAAAAGACGATGAACAATAAAATGCGGGCGGCTGATAAAAAATCAACCGCCCGCTGGGTAACGCCTACCGCTTTATTCGTTTGAGGCCCGGTTATTAAAATCAGTTTTGCAACTGTATCAACAAGGGTTCAATGCCTTGCGTGGTCATTAAATCCTGGGCGCGGTTCAACTCGCGTGTGTCTTCGTAAGGGCCTACTTGGACACGGTGCCACGTATCGCCGCCCGCTTGCACTTCGCTGATTTGCGCCAGTAGGCTCAAATTACGTAACCGGCTGCGTAGTTGCTCGGCATCGCTTAGCTCACGAAACGAAGCGGCCTGCAATACGTAGCGATTAGGCGCGCTGGTACTGGCGGGGGCTGTCGGCTGCGCGGTACTTGCCTGCTCTTCCGGCCGCGTGTTGGCCGCAATCACCTGAGCGATAGGGTCGTCAGTTGATGACGTTTGGGGTGAGGCGCTCTCGGCGGCTTGCACATCAACTTGCTCGGCAACTTCTGGGCGGGTAACGCTTGAAGGAAGCGTGACGCCTGGGGCAATGACCTCGGTTTCAGGCAGCAAGGTATAGAACTCGAACGTGGGCATCGAGGGTTCGCTTGCGGTTTCGTTTTCCCTGGCGGCGGCACGCTCGGCACTTTCGGGTTTGGAGAGCACCGTTGCCTGCGGCTGGTCACTTGGCGTGTCCTGCCAGGGCGCCGTGCCGTGCTGGTGCTGAGCAAGGAAAAAACCTGCGGCCATACCGGCAAGACCCCATACCCACCCCGGCAGGCGAAATCCTCTGCCTTTGGAGGAGCGAGGGGCTTTACGCTGCGAGGTAGCGCCCTGGCGAGGGCGAGCAGGCTTTTTGCGCGGGCTGGCCATGGCTTACATCTCCTCGGGGGCACTAACGCCCATCAAGTCCAGGCCATTACGCAGTACCTGACGGGTTGCCAGACCCAGCGAGAGACGCACGTTACGAAGCGTATCGTCTTCGACCATGACTTTGACCGCGTTGTAGCAGGTATGGAAATCCCCCGCCAGGTCCAGCAGGTACTGCGCTACTTGCTGCGGTTCGCGGTTTTTCGCCGCGTTTTGAACCACTTCTGGGTAGCGCGCCAGGCGGTTAAGCACGGCTTTTTCCTGATCGCTTCCCAGCAGCGCGAGGTTGGCAAGCGCCAAGGCATGATCAAAAGGCTGGCCCGCTGCCTCTGTTTTACGCAGCATGCTGCTTACGCGCGCGTGGGCGTACTGAATGTAGTACACCGGATTGTCGTTGGACTGTGAGCGCGCAAGGTCAATATCGAAGGTTAACTGGGAGTCGGCGCGGCGTGCCGCGAGGAAGAAGCGCGTGGCATCACGGCCCACTTCATCAATCAGGTCGCGCACCGTAACGTAGCTGCCTGCCCGCTTGGAGAGTTTTACTTCAACGCCAGAGCGCGTGACCATCACCATCTGGTGCAGTACGTAGTCGGGCCAGCCTTTGGGAATGCCCACTTCCAGCGCTTGAAGGCCCGCACGCACACGGGTAACGGTCGAGTGGTGGTCGGCCCCCTGCTCGTTAATCACGGTGGTAAAGCCGCGCTGCCATTTATCCAGGTGGTAAGCAACGTCGGGCAGGAAGTAGGTATAGCCGCCTTCACGCTTGCGCATGACGCGGTCTTTGTCATCGCCAAAGTCAGTGGTACGCAGCCACATAGCGCCATCTTCTTCATAGGTGTGGCCGTTGGCGACGAGTTTTTCAACCGCTTCGTTGACCTTGCCGTCCTGATAAAGCGATGACTCCAGGAAGTACACGTCAAATTCAACGCCGAAAGCCTTTAGGTCCAGATCCTGTTCGCGACGCAGCCAGGCAACGGCAAACTCTTGAATGGCCTCCAGGTCATCAGCGTCTGCCTTGGCGGTTACTTCACGGTCATCGGCAGTGACCGTTTTACCCGCCAGGTAGTCGTTAGCGACATCGGTAATGTATTCGCCGCGATAGCCGTCTTCCGGCCAGCTTTCATCATCAGGGCCCAGATTTTTGGCGCGCGCCTGTACCGAACGGGCCAGGTTGGTAATTTGCGCGCCGGCATCGTTGTAGTAAAACTCACGCGTGACGTCGTAACCGGTTGCTTCCAGCAGGCGGCACAGGCAGTCGCCAATCGCGGCGCCGCGGCCGTGGCCTACGTGTAACGGGCCTGTTGGGTTGGCCGATACAAATTCGACCTGCACTTTTTCCGCCTTACCCACCATGCTGCGGCCAAAGGCGTCGCCGCTATCCAGCACTTGCGCCACAATTTGGGCGGCGGCATCTGCGGCGGCAAAAAAGTTGATAAACCCGGGCCCAGCAATTTCGGTTTTTTGAAGTGCATCGCTTTCTGGCAGCGCGGCAATCAGCGCCTCGGCCAGCTCACGAGGGTTTTTACCAGCAGGCTTGGCCAGCATGAGTGCCAGGTTCGTGGCGTAATCGCCGTGCGCCTTGTCTTTGGTAGGGTCAACTTTGATGTTGGGCTGAAGGTCATCAGGCAGCACGCCTTGGTGCTTAAGCGCATCAATGGCGCCGTTGAGCAGGGAAACAATCGTGTCTTTCATTTAGGTATCCGGGTAACGTCGGTGGCGGCGTGTGCAAGTGCGCACTTACGAAGTGCATCAGCAAAGCGGCCATTATCAGCATTTGGCGCGCAGTTTCAAAGGTGTTGATGCGATCCTTGCATAAGTGCCCTTGGCAATCCTGGCTATTTTCAACGGCGGCGCCGCAGGCTAGGCAAGCGTTTGAGGGTCGATATCAATCGACCAGCGCACCTTGCGCGCCTCGCGGTTGGCCTCAAGCCATTGCACCAGCCAACTGGCCGCCACGTGTAATTGACTGCGCTTATTGGCGGTCAGCATCAAGTGCATGTGGTAGCGATTTTGGCGTCGCTCCATGGGCGCAGGCACGGGGCCCAGGCAGTAAGTGGTAAGGCCCGACGTTTTCAGCCACTCGCGCAGCGCTTGGCCTGCCTGTTGCGCTAAGGCAAGGGCCGCCGGTTCCTGGGGGCTTTCGATCCGTAGTAGTGCCATAAACGTGAACGGCGGCAGGTGTGCCTGGCGGCGCTCTTCCAGCAAGTTTCTCGCCAATGCTCCGTAGCCCTGTTCGGCCAGCAGCCCTAAGTGAGGGTCATCCGGATGCAGTGTTTGCACCAGTACCCGCCCTTGGTCGGCTGCACGTCCTGCGCGCCCGGCCACCTGTTCCAGCAGCTGCGCGCTATGCTCCAGGGCACGGAAGTCGGCGGCGTAAAGGCCGCCGTCAGCATTCACCACAACCACCAGCGTGACGTGAGGCAGATGGTGCCCCTTGGCAAGCATCTGCGTCCCCACCAGCAGGCAAGGCTCACCCCGCTGAATCTCCTTTAGGATCTGCTCAAAGCTGTCTTTCTTGCGGGTGCTGTCGCGATCAATACGGTGCACGGTGACCTTGGGGAAAAGGCCCTGGAGCGTCTCTTCGGTACGCTCGGTGCCGCTTCCCAGCGCGCGTAAGTCACCGCTGCCGCACTCGGGGCAGGCATCCGGCAGGGCGCGACGGCTATCGCAGTGGTGGCAGGCAAGTAGCGGCGGCTGGCGGTGCAGCGTCATGCGTGAATCGCACTGGCCGCATTCCGCCATCCAGCCGCAGGCGTGGCAGGCAAGCGACGGCGCAAAGCCGCGCCGGTTGATGAAAATCAGCACCTGCTTGCCCGCACTCAAGGTGCTTTTGATCGCTTTGATAGCACCCGGTAGCAGGCCCCCCTGGCGGCGCTGGTGGCGTAAATCAAGAAGCTCCAGCTTGGCAGGCTGATGGCGGCTGGGCCGCTGAGTAAGGCGCAGGTGGCGATAACTACCGGAAAGCGCCTGCTGTAGGCTCTCAAGCGAAGGCGTGGCGCTGCCCAGCAGTAGTGGAATGCCGTGGTAATGAGCGCGTGCAACGGCCAGGTCGCGGGCGTGGTAACGCAGCCCATCGTGCTGCTTGTAAGAGCCGTCGTGCTCTTCATCGACAATGATCGCGCCTGGGTTGGCAAGCGGGGTAAAGATCGCCGAGCGTGTTCCGATGATAATTAGCGCCCGCCCGTTTGCCGCGGCTTCCCAAACGTCCAGTCGTTCGGGGTCGGTTAGGCCGGAGTGGAGTGCCACCACGGGCACTCGAAAACGGTTTCTAAAGCGCGCCAGGGTTTGCGGCGTCAGGCCGATTTCCGGCACCAGTACCAGCGACTGCTTGCCTTTGGCGGCAATCGCTTCAATAAGCTGCAGATACACTTCTGTCTTGCCGCTGCCAGTAACGCCTTCCAGCAGGCAAGGGTGGTAGCTTTCAAGCTTTTCGTGTAGCACCGCAAGGGCGGTGGCCTGCTCACGATTGAGCGGCAGTGCCGGTGTGGCAAGTAAGCTGCCACTCGGCGTCTCGGGGGCGGTCAGGGTGATTTCCTGGTGGGTGACCAGCCCCTTCTTGCCCAGTGCTAGCAACTGGTCGCGGCTAAAGCCGTGGGCGCTGACGGCCCGCGAAGGCAGGCCGTGCGGATGCTGGCATAAAAGCGCATACAGCTCGGCTTGTTTGGGTGCTCGGCTTAAATCCGGCTGGGTATGCGTTACGGCAAACCACAGCGTTTGCGTGCGCCCAGCCATTGGATGGCCCTGGCGCAGCCGTGCAGGCAGCGCATGATGGAGCGTATCACCCAGGCTGTGTTGGTAGTAGCGTGCGGCAAACCGGCATAGCCACAGCCAGTCATTGGGAAGTGGTGCATCATCCAGCGCTTCGCTGACAGCACGTAACTGGCTGCGTGGTAATTCACTGGTGGCAGCCAGTTCAACTACCACGCCCACCACTTCGCGCCGCCCAAAGGGTACGCGTACACGAAGCCCAGTTTGCCAGCCGCAAGGGGGAGTGCGGCTGGCGGGCAGGTAATCAAACAGGCGTCGGAGTGGGGACGGCAAGGCGACTTTTAGCACCTGCAAAGAAACAGTGTCAGGCAATTGGCCTCCGGCGATAAGTTTTGCTAAAATATGCGGCCGCTCTGAATCTAAACGATCAGGCGGTTAACCGGTTAGTAGTTTTTCCAAACCCGTATGCGGTGCCTGGCAACGGATCAGGTGGCGGCATACCGCTTGAGAGATCATCACGATGAGACAAGGTATTCACCCGAATTACAATACGGTCACCGCTAACTGCTCTTGCGGTGCTAGCTTCCAGGTAGGCTCTACTTCTGGCCAGGATTTCTCGCTAGACGTATGCTCCAACTGCCACCCGTTCTACACAGGTAAGCAGAAGCAAGCGACCACCGGTGGCCGTGTAGAGCGCTTCAACAAGCGTTTCGGCGCTGCTGTTAAGCGCGGCTAATCCTGACGGATCAGCCACACTGCAAGTGCGGGTAAAATACCAGGTACTTGTAAGAAAAACCCACGCTACGGCGTGGGTTTTTTTATGGGCGAATTTCTATAAACGCCTGTTTGGATGAACAAATGGCGAGATGGAAGGGTTTTTCATAAATGCTGCGATACAGCAATAAGCAATGCGTTATAGCTAAAATGCTTCTGCATAAGATTCAGCAAATGGTTGGGAAAAGTAATTAACGTGAAGGAAAAATCGCTAAAAAAAGCGTTTTCTTTTTGAGTTGACGGCGCGCTTGAGGCGTCTTGGGTTTTTCTATATTCTGGAAGCACTTATATCTATTTTAGGCTAATTGGACCCTCATTATGACGGATGCAAATAAGCAGGCAGCACTGGACTATCATGCGAAACCGATTCCTGGCAAGCTATCGGTGGAGTTAACCAAGCCCACCGCAACAGCCCGGGACTTGGCACTGGCATATAGCCCAGGCGTTGCTGAGCCGGTTCGCGAAATTGCCCGCGATCCTGAAAATGCTTACCGTTATACGGGCAAGGGTAATTTGGTCGCCGTTATTACCGATGGCAGCGCCATTTTAGGCTTGGGGAATCTTGGCCCGCTGGCCAGCAAGCCGGTGATGGAAGGCAAGGGCGTATTGTTCAAGTGCTTTGCCGGGATCAACTCGGTAGATGTTGAAGTAGACGCAGAAAGCCCGCAGGCGTTTATCGACACCGTTGCCCGCATTGCCGATACCTGGGGCGGCATTAACCTTGAAGATATCAAAGCGCCCGAGTGCTTTGAGATTGAAAAAGCACTGGTTGAGCGCTGCACTATCCCCGTCTTCCACGATGACCAGCACGGCACGGCTATTGTAACGGCCGCGGGTATGCTGAACGCCTTGGAAATTGCTGGTAAAACGATAGATAGCGTGAAGATCGTTTGCATGGGGGCCGGTGCGGCAGCTATTGCCTGCATGCGCCTGCTGGTTTCGTGTGGCGCCAAAAAAGAGAACCTGGTGATGCTGGATCGCCGTGGCGTTATCCATACCGGCCGTGAGGGTATCAATGAGTACAAGGCAGAGTTTGCGCTGGATACTGACATGCGCACTCTGGATGATGCTATCGACGGCGCTGATGTGTTTATTGGACTTTCTGGCCCGGGCTTGCTGTCGGCTGAGCAGGTTAAAAAAATGGCCGCTGACCCGGTGATTTTCGCCTGCACCAACCCGGACCCGGAAATTCATCCTGACGTTGCCCGTGAAGCGCGCCCGGATGTGATTATGGCGACCGGCCGTTCAGACTTCCCAAACCAGGTAAACAACGTGTTGGGCTTCCCGTTTATTTTCCGTGGGGCGTTGGATGTGCGCGCTACACGGATTAACGAAGCCATGAAGCTTGCCGCTGTGCATGCGCTTAAGGATCTGGCCCGCGAGCCGGTTCCCGAGGAAGTGTTGAATGCCTATGAGCGTACGGAAATGAGCTTTGGTCGTGAGTACATTATCCCCACGCCGGTCGATATTCGCTTGCTGGAGCGCGTTTCTTCTGCGGTGGCTCAGGCGGCAGTAGATTCAGGCGTAGCGCGCAAACCGTACCCGGCTCACTACCCGCTCAAAACGATCGATGAGGCTTATGGCCAGTGATGTTTCGGATGTTTGACACGCCGGTTTGATGGCTTCTTTCAACGCCCGCACTTGCTGCGGGCGTTGTGCTTTTAAGGAGCGACGTCTAAAGGCTTTTGTACGAAGCTTAGCGAATCGGCGCGTCATGCACGCGTGTCAGCCCTTCCTGGGCGGTAGAGGCAATCAAGCGGCCATTACGGCGATAGATATGACCGCGTGCCAGGCCTCGCGAGTTGCCTGCCCAGGGGGAGTCAATGACATATAAAAGCCACTCATCCAGCCGTGCGTCTTCATGAAGCCATAGCGCGTGGTCAAGGCTTGCGATACGCAGCTTCGGGTCAGTGAACTGAATGCCATGGGGCAGTAAGCTGGTGGTCAGCAGATTGAAATCAGAGGCGTAGGAGAGCAAGTGCCGGTGCAGGGCGGGGGCATCGGGCAGCGTGCCTGCAAAGCGGAACCATAAACACTGCCCGGCCGGGTCGCCGCCATCTGGATTGCCTTTAATATGCAAAAACTCGATAGGGTGACCCGGAAAGCGTGAGTGCTTGGCGGCGCCGCTCTCAATCAAGGCTTCCGGCGACTCGACATGGGGCATGGCGCGCTGGTGATGAAAACCTTCTTCAGGGCTGTGAAACGAGGCGCTACAGAAGAAGATCGGTCGGCCTTTTTGAATCGCCGTAACGCGGCGCGTGGTAAAGCTCCCGCCATCGCGTACGTTATCCACCTGATAGACCACTGGGCGGTGCGGGTCGCCAGGGCGAAGAAAGTAACCGTGTTGAGAGTGTGGGTGACGCTCAGCGGGTACTGTACGTGAGGCCGCCGCGAGCGCTTGACCAAGCACCTGTCCGCCATAAAGCTGAGGAAAGCCCAGGTCCTGGCTTTGCCCTCGAAAGAGCGTCTCTTCGAGGACTTCAAGCTCAAGCAGGTTTACTAACGTATTCAGCGCGTCGGTCATTCCAGGTATCCTTGGTGCTATCTATTGTTGCCCATAGTGGCGGACATCACATACGGCGAGGCCGCCGTTGCTACCATCATTTTGCTACCTTAGCGGAGTTTGCCTTGATACGCAGCGATGAATTTTACATGCACCGTGCCCTTGAACAGGCACATTTGGCGGCTGAGGCGGGTGAAGTGCCGGTAGGGGCCGTCGTGGTGAATAGCGAAGGAGAGATTCTTGCCGCTGCCCACAATGCGCCGGTGCTGAGCTGTGACCCTAGCGGCCATGCGGAAATTCGTGCCCTGCGTGAAGCCGGGCAGCAGAGTGCCAATTACCGGCTGGAAGGGTGTACGCTGTATGTCACACTGGAGCCGTGCATGATGTGCGCGGGCGCCATTGTGCATGCACGCCTAAAGCGTTTGGTTTATGGCGCTGCCGAGCCTCGTACCGGTATGGTGGAGTCCAAGGCTAACCTGCTGGCCCAGCCGTGGTTTAATCACCATGTGGAGGTGACGGCGGGCGTGCTGGCGCCATCGGCCAGCAAATTATTAAAAGCGTTTTTTGCGGCAAGGCGCTAGCGTGTTTTATAGCTCTCTGGCGTGTCAAGAAACCGCGGGATAAACGTCACCTGGTGGCCACGCACAATAAGTTGCAGAGCAAAGGCTTGGAGTGCGTTAACGTGGCTATATAACGGTGGTGATATGACCGCGTAGTGGCTCATGCCCCCGCCTCAACCTGCGTAAGCGTCGCGTGCTTTAACGCCACCAGGTCCGCGCTGCCGGTACAAAAACAGGCAACGCGCAGCTGCTCAATGAGCGTTTGAAAGTGCTCGATAACGGCATCGCTTGAGGTGGTGGCACTGTCCAGTACCGCCGCTGCCTGACCTACCAGATGAGCGCCTAAACAGAGTGCTTTAGCTGCATCAATACCGCTGGCCACCCCGCCTGAAGCGATCAGCGGCATACCGGGCAGTGCCTGGCGCAAATCGTGCAGTGCTTGTGAGGTGGGGATTCCCCAGTCGGCGAAGGCCATGGCGATGGCACGCGCATGTGGCGTGCTGGCGCGCTCACCCTCAACGGCTGCCCAACTGGTGCCACCCGCGCCCGCAACGTCCAGCATCGCCACGCCCGCTTCGGCAAGTTGACGACCCACAGAAACAGACAGCCCAGCCCCCACTTCCTTGACCACCACCGGCACGTCCAGTGCGGCAACGGTGCGCTCAATGGCGGTGAGTATGCCACGCCAGTCGCGATCTCCACCGGTTTGCAGCGCTTCCTGTAGCGGGTTGATATGAATAATTAGTGCGTTAGCTTCGATCATATCGACCGCGCGGCGGGCATAATCAAGCCCGCGTTCGCCTTTAATTTGGGCGGCTCCCAGGTTGGCCAGCAGTGGGATATCCGGGGCAATTTGGCGCAGTTCGCCCGTGAGGCCCCAGTTGGCTTCGCCTTCAATGGCTACGCGTTGTGAACCCACGCCCATGGCAAGGCCCAGCGTTTGAGCGGCCTCTGCCAAGTGCCGGTTGATATCCTTGGCCCGACTCGCCCCGCCGGTCATCGAGCTGATGAGGATGGGCGCTTTTAGAGGTTGTCCGAATAGGTAGGTCCCCAGATCAATATCATCCAGGTTTAATTCCGGCAGCGCACAATGCTCAAAGCGCCAGTGTTCAAAGCCTGGACGAAGGGTACTGGCGGCCTGGTTTGGGTGTAGCACGATATCCAGATGGTCGTTCTTACGCTGCGTCAGTTCGGTGTCTTTCATCGTCACTCCCTTCAACCTGAACCTGGCGGAAGCCGTCTGCCAAGTAGGAAACAGTACGTGGTCGGTTAGCTGATGGCTGTGCATGCCTTCCGGCGAAGTAATTAATGGTTTTCGATGTAACCAACTCTTATCTATCTAACCCGTTTCTATTGGTCTAACCAAACATGGCCAACTGCTTATCCAACCAGGTTGGCATAAAGTGCTGAGGTGCAATGCCCTGGTCGCAGACGCAGGATAAACGCTTGTAATCGCCAGTACGTTTTTACCTGCTATTTGAAAAGCGTAATCCAAACGCCAGAAATTTTCTTTAACCACGAAGGGCAACGTGGGATCGAGCGGGAGGGCTCTGTAGCGAGGCTATTGATTCAACGGCGGAATTAACTCAAATGGCAGTAGGAGAGAATCGCTGGTTGCGGTTTGACCTAACTGGAAAAATTGCTGACGGCTGTGCTCAACGTACGCCAGCATCTCGTAGTAGCGCCGGATATTGCGCACATAAATGACCGGCTCACCGCCACGCGCATAGCCGTGGCGCGTTTGGCTATGCCACTCCTGTTGCTGTAACAGGGGAAGCGCCTCGCGAACATCTTGCCAGCGGTTGGGGTCCCCACCGAGCTCTTGGGTAATTTTACGTGCATCGTAAAGGTGGCCAAGGCCAACATTGTAGGCCGCCATGGCCATATAAAGACGATCATCTCCGGTAATGCTTTCAGGCAGGCGGTCTTTCAGGCTGCGCAAATAGCGGGCGCCACCATCAATGCTTTGCGCCGCGTCTCGGCGGTTATCCACACCCATTTCGCTGGCGGTAGGGTGGGTGAGCATCATAACGCCTCGCACGCCGGTGGGGGACACCGCTTCCGCGTCCCAGTGGGATTCCTGATAACCCACTGCCGCCAGCAGTTTCCAGTCAAATCCTGTGTCACGTGCCGCCTGCTTAAACAGGTCAGTAAACTGGGGTAGGCGCGCATCCAGATGCGTCAAAAAGGTGCGCGTACCCACGTACTCCAAATAGTCGTCATGGCCAAAGTAGCGGTTAACCAGGTGGTCGAGCGTGCCATTTTCTTGAAGGGTTTGCAGGAAGTCATTGGCGGCTTCAAGCAGCCCTAAACCGCGGCCGCGAGGAAGCGCCCATACCATGGAAAGCGGGTCGCCCATTAAAAAGCCGCGCTCTACATTGGGGAAAAAGAGTCGGTTAAGCCGGAACTGATGATCAAAAATAACCGCTGCGTCGAGTACGCCGCTCTCGACCTGGACAAGCAGTTCATCGACATCCAATGCGTGAGACTCTTTCCAGCTTAAGCCCGCGTAGTCGCGCTGCAACTCGCGCAGCGCTTCGCTGGTACCTGCCTGGCTGAGCGTGCCAATCTCAAGGCCTACCAGGTCGCTGGGTGCCTTTATGCCGTGTAAACCGCGCCGGTACACCAGCAGTGGTTGCATTTGAATGATGGGGCGGGTGTAGTGCACATCGGAGACGTCAGGGAGTAGCGGCAGGGCGGCAGCGCCAAAATCGCCTTGTTCACGCACGGCCGACAATACGCTTTCAGGGTGATGTTTGGCGTTGAGGTTGAGGCTTACTCCCAAATACTCGGCAAACTGATGCATCAGCTCGTACTCAAACCCAGTGGGTCCCTGGCGGCCCTCGTAGTAAGTCGTGGGCGTGTTGCGCGTCTGAGCCGTGATAAAATCTTTTGCTTGGATATGCGTTAAATGCTCGCCAGGTGGTACCTTGGGCAAGGTGGGCGCAAGTACCAATAAGATAATGATAATAAAGGTTAAATAAAGGCGAGTGTGCGCTAAAAAATGGGCATGGATCAATGTCGGCATAAGGTCTTGTCGGGATGAAACAAGCAGCCACAATACCCAGCCATCGTCATGCTGTCACCTTGTTGATTTCGTGTGGCCGCCGCTTTCCAGTATCATAGGGCCCAATGAGTGTCATTTAAGGGGCCGCTTGGCGGCCTGCTATTTCCCTGCACGAATTCTCCCTGCTCTAGAGGCTTCAGGATATGCTCGAATTGCGAGGCGCGCCCGCCCTTTCTACCTTCCGTCATACACGGTTGCTAACGGTGCTGCGTGAACGTGTTCCCGAGGTGGAGGCGCTGTCTGCCCACTATGTTCATTTGATTGACCACCGTGAAGAACTCAGTGATGCCTCTCACGAGCGTTTGGCGCAACTGTTGGATTACGGCACCCCCACCCATGCCGAGATACCTGCCGACGCTCAACGTTTTCTGGTCGTACCGCGGTTAGGCACCCAGTCGCCCTGGTCATCCAAAGCGACGGATATTGCACATAACTGTGGGCTGTCGGGCATTCGCCGGATAGAGCGTGGTGTTGATTATCGGGTAGGGTTTAGCCGTGCGCCCAGCGAAGAGAGCCTGGCTGCGCTGATGGCGCTGTTGCACGACCGAATGACCGAAACCGTGCTTAATGATGCGGCTGAAGCGGCGGCGCTATTTGCTCACCACGACCCGGCACCGCTGGGTAGCGTGGACATTTTAAACAGCGGGCGCGAGGCGCTGGTAACCGCTAACCGTGAATTGGGCCTGGCGCTTGCCGATGACGAAGTCGACTATCTGGTCGATGCCTTTAACGAGCTTCAGCGCAACCCCACCGACATTGAGCTGATGATGTTCGCCCAGGCGAACTCTGAGCACTGCCGGCATAAAATCTTCAACGCGGACTGGATCATTGACGGCGAGCCGCAGACCCATTCGCTGTTCAAGATGATCAAGAACACCTTTGCAACCTCCCCTGAAAATGTCTTGTCGGCCTATAGCGATAACGCTGCGGTTATCAAAGGCAGCCAGGCGGGGCGTTTTTATCCCACGCCGCTGACCGGTGCTGAGGGAGAGCGTGCGCTGTACGGAACGCATCAGGAGCCGATTCATATTCTGATGAAGGTGGAAACCCATAACCATCCGACAGCGATTGCGCCGTTCCCTGGTGCGGCGACAGGCTCGGGTGGTGAGATTCGCGATGAAGGCGCCACCGGTATCGGCGGCAAGCCGAAAGCGGGCCTTTCCGGTTTTACCGTTTCCAACCTGCGTATCCCCGAGTTTGTACAGCCTTGGGAAGCGTTTGATTATGGCAAGCCCGAGCGCATGCAGTCCGCCCTTGCCATCATGCTGGAAGGCCCGATTGGTGGCGCGGCGTTTAATAACGAGTTTGGCCGCCCGAACCTTACCGGTTACTTCCGTACCTATGAGCAGGACACCCTCAACGAGGGCGGTATTGAGCGTCGCGGTTTCCACAAGCCGATCATGCTGGCGGGTGGTTACGGTAATATTCGCGCACAGCATGTTCAAAAGGGCGATATTCCTGTCGGCGGTAAGCTGATTGTGATGGGGGGCCCGGCGATGTTGATCGGCCTGGGCGGCGGCGCGGCCTCGAGCATGTCTTCTGGCACCTCAAGTGCCGACCTCGACTTTGCTTCGGTACAGCGTGAAAACCCGGAAATCGAGCGACGCGCTCAGGAAGTGATTGACCGCTGCTGGGCAATGGGAGACAAAAACCCGATCTGCTTTATCCACGATGTGGGGGCGGGCGGTCTTTCCAACGCGCTGCCGGAGCTTGTTAAAGACGGCAACCGGGGAGGGCTGTTCGATTTACGGGCGGTGCCTAATGCTGAGCCGGGTATGAGCCCGCTTGAAATCTGGTGTAACGAGGCGCAGGAACGTTACGTGCTGGCCGTTGCGGCTGAAGACCTGGCAACGTTTGACGCGCTGTGTAAGCGCGAGCGTTGCCCCTATGCGGTGGTGGGTGAAGCGCAGGCTGACCACCACCTTGAAGTGCGCGATGGCCACTTCAACAGCAAGCCGATTGACCTGCCCATGAGCGTGCTGTTCGGTAAAGCGCCGAAAATGCAGCGCAGCTTTGAGCGCCATGCACCAGAGCTTTCCGGTGTAATGCTGGATAATCTCGACCTGCGTGAGGCGCTTGATCGCGTTCTACGCCTGCCCGCCGTGGCCTCCAAAAGCTTCTTGATTACCATTGGCGACCGCTCTATTACAGGCCAGGTGGCGCGTGACCAGATGGTCGGCCCTTGGCAGGTGCCGGTTGCGGATGTAGCTGTCACAACGGCCAGCTATGACACTCATGCCGGTGAAGCGATGGCGATGGGGGAGCGTCCGCCGGTTGCCTTGATTGACCCCGCCGCCAGCGCACGCCTGGCGGTCGCCGAGGCGATTACGAATCTCGCGGCAGCGCCCATTGCCAAGCTAAGCGATATCAAGCTTTCGGCTAACTGGATGAGCGCCGCTGATCACCCTGGCGAAAATCAGGCGCTTTATGATGCGGTTCACGCGGTGGGGATGGAGCTTTGCCCGGCGTTAGGGATTGCGGTGCCGGTCGGCAAAGACTCCATGTCGATGCGTACGTCTTGGCAGGATGTGAGTGACCAAGGGGATAGCGAAGAGAAAAGCGTTACATCACCGCTGTCGGTAGTGATTACCGGCTTCGCGCCTGTGACTGATGCGATGGCGACCCTGACGCCACAGATCAACCTGGATCAAGATGAGTCGGATCTTATTCTGATCGACCTGGGGAGCGGTCAAAATCGCTTGGGCGGCTCTGCGCTGGCGCAGGTATATGGTCAGGTAGGCGATACCTGCCCGGATGTCGACGACCCAGAAGATATCAAAGCCTTCTTTGAGGTGATTCAGGGGCTTAATCGTGACGGTAAGCTGTTGGCGTACCATGACCGTAGCGATGGCGGCTTGTTGGTCACGCTGTTGGAAATGGCCTTTGTGGCGCACGCCGGCCTTGAGATCAAACTCGACTGGATGATTGACGAGCCCGTTGAGGCGCTTAATGCGCTGTTCTCGGAAGAGTTGGGGGCGGTGATTCAGGTCAGCCGTGAGCACACCGAAGAGGTGTTGGCGCAATTTGCAGTCGCGGGTATTGAAACCTGTGGCGTCATCGCCCGGCCGCGTTACGACGACCAAGTGCGGGTAACCCTGTTTGAAGAGCCGCTGCTGGAAACCACGCGCCAACTGACACAGCGTACCTGGTCTGAAACCAGCTATCGCCTGCAGGCACTGCGCGATAATCCCGAGTGCGCTAAAAACGAGTTCGACAACCTGCTCGATACGCGTGATCCTGGCCTCTCGGCGACGCCCACGTTTGATATTAATGAGGATGTCAGCGCGCCGTTTATCAATATGGCCAAGCCCGCTGTTGCGGTACTGCGTGAGCAGGGCGTTAATGGCCAGGTCGAGATGGGCTGGGCATTTGATAAAGCCGGCTTTGAAGCCATTGATGTTCACATGAGTGACATTCTGGAAGGCCGTGTTGCGCTTGATGAGTTCAAAGGGCTCGTTGCCTGTGGCGGTTTCTCTTACGGCGATGTGTTAGGCGCGGGTGGTGGTTGGGCGAAATCCGTGCTGTTTAACGAGCGGGCACGCGACCAGTTTGCCGCCTTCTTTACCCGCGAAGACAGCTTCTCGCTGGGCGTATGTAACGGATGTCAGATGCTTTCGCAGTTGAAGTCATTGATTCCAGGGGCTGAAAATTGGCCAGGCTTTGTGCGTAACGAGTCCGAGCAGTTTGAGGCGCGGGTAGCCATGCTGCGCGTTGAAAAAACGCCCTCGGTTCTACTGGCTGGCATGGAAGGTTCCCTGCTGCCTATTGCGGTGGCCCATGGGGAAGGCCGTGCTGAGTTCCGCGATGCCGCGCACCTGCGTAGCATGCAATCCAGCAATCAGATTGCGCTTCGCTACATTGATAACTATGGGCAGGTGACCACGCGCTATCCGGCTAACCCTAACGGTTCGCCGTCAGGTATCACCGGGTTAACCACCTCGGATGGCCGCGTCACGATCATGATGCCTCACCCGGAGCGCGTTACCCGCGCGGTCACCAACTCCTGGCGTCCGGCAGAGTGGACTGAAGATGGTGCTTGGCTGCGCATGTTCCGCAACGCGCGTGTTTGGGTCGGTTAATACCACACACCGTTAAGCCATACGTAACACATAACGGCGGCCCTTGGGCCGCCGTTATGGCTAACGCTGTTCCTGGTTGCTCTTGCCCGCTTGATCCAGCAAAGTAATTTTCTGGCTGTTGGAGTTATATGCCACCACCTGCTTTACGCCCTTACCAAACGGACGCGGTGAAACGTGTTGTTACGCATTTTCGTGCGTCCAGCGAACCCGCGGTGGTGGTATTACCTACGGGAAGCGGGAAGTCGTTGGTGATTGCCGAACTGGCCCGCTTGGCGAGAGGTCGCGTATTGATATTGGCGCATGTACGCGAGCTGGTGGAGCAGAATCACGCCAAGTATCAGGCCTATGGGCTTAAAGCCGATATCTTCAGCGCGGGTTTAAAGCGCAAGGAGGCGTCGCGCCAGGTCGTGTTTGGGTCGGTGCAGTCGGTAGTGCGTAATCTGGAGGCGTTCAATGACGAAGGCTTCACTCTACTGGTCATTGATGAATGCCACCGGGTGTCGCTTGATAAAGACGCAAGCTACCGCCAAGTGATTGATCACCTGCGGGCACAAAACGCGAAGTTGAAAGTGTTAGGGCTGACCGCGACGCCTTACCGGCTAGGCCAGGGGTTTATCTACCATCGTCATTACCACGGCATGGTGCGCGGCAGTGACGCAAGCTTTTTTCGTGACTGCGTGTTCGAACAGCCGCTGCGTTTGATGGTAAAGCAAGGCTATCTTGCCGAACCCAAACGCCTGGATATGGCGATTGAAGGGTATGATTTTTCCATGCTGGCGCCGGCAGAAAACGGCCATTACCGTGAAGCCGAGCTAAATCGCGTCGTGGCAGGCAATCGCGCCACTCCCATGATTATCAGCCAGATTGTTGAGCGCGCCACTGAGCGGCATGGGGTGATGATATTTGCAGCAACTGTCGCCCACGCTGAAGAGATCATGGGGTATTTGCCTGCCGACCAGGCAGCGCTGATTACCGGAGCGACTCCGTCGGCGGAGCGTACTGAGCTGATTAATGCCTTTAAGGCGCGTGAGCTTAAATACCTGGTGAATGTCTCGGTACTGACGACCGGCTTTGATGCGCCGCATGTGGATTTGATTGCGATGCTTCGGCCTACGGAGTCGGTCAGCCTTTACCAGCAGATTGCGGGCCGGGGGCTTCGGCTCTCACCGGGGAAGCAGGATTGCCTTATTTTGGATTACGCGGGCAACCCCTGGGACCTTTACGCACCAGAAGTGGGCGAGCCAAAACCGCCGGGCGACAATGAGCCGGTGCAGGTTGAATGCCCGGCCTGCGGCCACGCTAATCTGTTTTGGGGCAAGCGCGACGGCGAACTGGTCATTGAGCATTTTGGGCGTCGCTGCCAAGGGCTGCTTGACGATGATAAAGGCAAGCGCCACCAGTGTGATTTTCGCTTTCGTTTCAAGGTGTGCGATAGCTGTGGCGCTGAAAATGATATTGCGGCGCGTCGCTGTCACGGTTGCGAACAGCTGCTGGTGGATGCGGATGACAAGCTTAAAGATGCACTCAAATTAAAAGATGCCCGTGTATTACGGGTAAGTGGCATGCAATTGGATGCAACCCTTAATGGCCGTGGCCTGCCGCGTCTGAAAGTGACCTATTACGATGAGGATGGCACAACACTTTCTGAGTGGTTTGCCCTGGAAACCCCCGCCCAGCGCCGCGCCTTTTATGCCGCCTTTTTGCGTCGGCATTTGCGCGCTCCGAGCACGCCCTGGCAACCCCTCAAGCCAGAGGACGTTATTAGCGAGCAGCGCCGCTTGCGCCATCCGGATTTTGTGGTTGGGCGCAAGGTGGGCCGACATTTCCAGATTCGCGACAAGCTCTTCGACTACGAAGGACGCTATCGTAAAGCTGCCGAAGCAGGCTAACGCACCGTGCGCCAGGCGCAACGTCAGGTGCTGACTTTGTTACACTGCCTTCTAATGCCCACTGACCAAGAGATACCGACTGAGTGAGCGACACACAAAACGCCACCGCTGATCCTGAACGCATGGCGACGTTGGCACAAGAGCCCGTCGTCGAAGCGCTTGGGCGGCTGTTCGATGAGCCGATTACTCAACTGCCGGAGGATTTGTATATTCCTCCCGAGGCGCTGCGCGTTTTTCTGGAAACCTTTGAAGGACCGCTGGATCTCTTGCTTTACCTTATTCGTCGGCAAAACTTAGATATCTTGACGATCAACGTGGCCGCGATTACCCATCAGTACATTGAGTACGTAGAGCTGATGCAGGCGATGGAGATCGAGCTTGCCGGTGAGTACTTGCTGATGGCCGCGATGTTGGCGGAAATTAAATCGCGCTCGCTACTGCCTCGGCCGCCCAAAGCGGAGGGCGAAGATGAAGAGGACCCTCGGGCAGAGCTGATTCGTCGCCTGCAAGAGTATGAGCGTTTAAAAGCCGCTGCTGAAACGCTGGATACGTTGCCTCGTGTAGGGCGGGATTGGTTTAGTGTACAGGCGGGTTTGCCCCCGCTTGAGTCGCGGGTGATTCACCCGGATGTAGAGCTTGATGAACTGCTGAGTGCGCTTTCCGATATCCTGAAACGTGCCGAATTAACGCAGTCCCATCAGATTAGCCGTGAGGTACTGTCTACCCGCGAGCGTATGCTCAAGATCATGGAGCAGCTCAGCGAAGACAGCGCGCACCAACGCTACACGCCTTTTGAAGCCCTGTTTACCCTGGAAGAGGGGCGGGCAGGCGTGGTCGTCACCTTTATGGCTATTTTGGAGCTAGCGAAGGAGGCAATGATCGAAATTGTCCAGAACGCACCGCTTTCTCCTATCCATGTTCGAGCGCGCAGCGGCGCGATAGTCGATGAAGAAGCCGCTTTTGAAACGCTTGCTTTAGAGGAAGCAGGCGGCGCCTTTGAAGAGCCTGCCTTTGAGCCTGATGAGGAGGCACCGTGAAGGACACCACCTTAGACAACATTATAGAAGCCGCGCTGCTCGCCGCAGGCGAGCCGTTGGATGTCGAGCGGCTCGAAACGCTGTTTATCGACGATGAGTGCCCGCCGAGACGAGAGTTGCGTGACGCATTAGCGCGCCTTGCTCTGCGCCATAAAGAGGGCGCGTTAGAGTTGGTGGAAACCGCGTCAGGGTTTCAGCTGCGTATTCAGCCACGCCTTGCGCATTGGGTGTCACGCCTCTGGGACGAACGCCCCCAGCGCTATTCGCGTGCGCTGCTTGAAACGCTGTCGTTGATTGCCTATCGGCAGCCCGTTACCCGTGGTGATATCGAAGAAGTACGCGGGGTCAGCGTGAGCAGTTCGATCATGCGCACCTTAATGGAGCGTGGATGGGTTCGTGTGGTTGGTCACCGCGATGTGCCCGGACGGCCCGCCGTCTATGCCACTACACGAAGCTTTCTGGACGATTTTGGCCTGAAAACACTGGATGCACTTCCCCCCATGCATGAATTGGTTAATTGGGAGGAAAGAGAAGAGGCTGAGTTACCGGTTTCACAAGAGGCTCTCCTTGAAGAGGAGAGCGAGGAATCAAGGCCCAAAGAAACACTGGACGAAGCGCCAGAAAGCGTGCAGGATGCGCCACCCAAGACGGCTGAGAGAGCCGACGACCACGCCGAGACGGCGTTAACCCAGCCGCTAAGTTTTGCTGATTTAGAAGCTCGACTTGCGGCACGTGCGCAGCGCCCACATGATGACAGCGCACGCACGCAGACCAATGATATGAGGTCAGACGATCATGACTCAGAGTAACCACACCCCTCCCGTTAGTGAAAAACTCCAGAAAGTGCTTGCCCGAGCGGGACTGGGTTCGCGGCGCGAAATGGAAACCGCTATTTCTGATGGCCGAGTAAAGGTCAACAGCCAGGTCGCCAAGCTGGGTGACCGCGTTGAAATGCGCGATAAAGTAAGTTTCGATGACCGCCCCGTTACACTGCGACCCGAGAACGAAGCGCCGCGTCGCGTCATCATGTACAACAAGCCAGAAGGCGAGCTGTGCACCCGTAAAGACCCGGAAGGCCGTCGTACCGTATTTGAGCGTTTGCCACGGCTAAAAGGCGAGCGCTGGATTGCCATTGGCCGACTGGATATCAATACCAGCGGTCTGCTGCTTTTCACGACCGATGGCGAGCTTGCCAACCGGTTAATGCACCCCTCAACCCAGGTTGAGCGTGAATACGCCGTGCGCGTAATGGGCGAAGTAAAGCGCGAACACATCGTAGCGATGGTGGATGGCGTTATGCTGGAAGATGGCCCTGCGCGCTTTACCGATGTGCAAGAGTTTGGTGGTGAAGGTATCAACACCTGGTTCCACGTCGTCATTCTTGAGGGACGTAACCGCGAGGTGCGCCGCCTGTGGGAGTCTCAAGAGCTTACGGTTAGCCGTCTGAAGCGTGTGCGTTACGGCAACATCTTTATTGATAAGCGTGCTAAAGCGGGAGAGTGGATCGAGCTTTCGCAAGACGAAGTCGATGATCTCGCCACGATCGCTAACCTTGAAACACGTAAGGTGCCTGAGCTGACGCCGGACGAGAAGAACCGTTGGAGTCGCGACAAAAATAAGCGTCGTCCGGTACAAACAATGCGCAAGCCTAAACGCCGCTAAAGCTATATTTATAGGGGGCCTTGGACTATAGAAACACTTCTCAGTAGCCTGCCCCCTCCTGCCTGTCACCCTCTTTTCAATGGTAGCTACCTATTACATTAGTCATGCTTGTACTAGGTGAAGTTGGCTACGGTGAAGTGACTCTACAAAAAACGTTGTGAATGACGCAGCTAGAAGAATGGATGTTGCATAAGCAAAGTATTAATTTTGTTTGTTGCACTTACGCCATATTTTTGAAGCGTAATGTAACTCAAGGTGTTTTTTTGTACGTTAATTCGGTTGTTGACCACAAGTCAGTCATCTTTTGAGCCAGACTTATATTTAGCAGGCTACTTTTTAGTCAAGAGTAGATGGCAATGGTTTTTATTATCATCTTCTCTATTGCGCAGATCTTTTTATTTAAAATAATGGGTTAATTATAATTTATTTTTGAGTGGTAAGGTGAGGCTGAGCATGTTAGTGTTTTTTTAAGTATGTATACGTTCATTGTAGGTTGACGTTTAGAATGCTTATAGAAAAATAATGGCTTTGCTTAGTGGGCATCCCTGCACTTTTTTGAGTGCTTGTATAATCCATTTAGTAGGTTATTTTAAGAGAAATGTACTAGTATGTGGCTTGAGACATATCTTTTGTATTTTGAAATTCTGCTCAATAGGCTTGGTTTTTAAGAAGAAGTCATTAGTGAGCGCTTACTTATGCGTAGGTGCTCGATCTGAAAAGGGAAACAGAGCAGCAAGCACTTTGCTTGACGGTTTATGCAGGTTGAGGAAGTATCGCTAGTTTTATGTACGTTACATAACATAGAAATCATGCAAAAAAGGTTATGGGTTTATAGCTTTTAGCTTTATGAGATTAAAAGGACCGGCTTTGCTTGGATAAAAAAACAATGCTGCCCGTAAGGCTTGTAGCGGAACAGGCCTGAAAAGGTGGCGTTAACTGTAAGTAAGGGGCGAATCATGGGAATAGGGCCAAAGGCAATAGCGCTTGTCTCAATGATTGGGGTGCTGTCCTCAGCTGTTGGTTTAGCTAAAGCGCAAGAGTTCTCAGACGTAAGCGCTGATTTTACTACGCTAAGCGAAAGCTTTATTCGCGATGGCGCTTTTATTCCAGTACCTGATGTTCGCAGTGTCGAACAAAGGTCTGGGTTAAGTATAAATAAAAGAGAGGTTGAACGCCTTCTTGGTAGCCCTAATGATATGAGGTCGACCTTTCAAGATGATAACTGGTTGTATAATATCAATTTACCTTTATCTGAATCTGACTATTTGGTTTGCCAGTATCGAGTATCATTTCAACAAGATGTCATGATCAGCACTGAGTGGAGGCGCCCTCAGTGCGAACGTCTATATATGGAGCTTTCGGAGCCCCAAGAATATAACCTCTCAGCTGACCTTCTTTTTGCCTTTGATAGTGCCTCCATATCTTCCGAGGGTGAAAACGCCATTAGCCAAGTTGCCGCAGAAATTCGTCAATATTTCGAGAGCCCCTCGATCTCTATACTGGGATATACAGACCGTATAGGGCCTTCTAATTATAATATGCAGCTTTCCGAACGTAGGGCTGAAGCAGTAGCAACAGCGCTAATCAAGAGTGGAGTTGACCCTCGCTGGATTAAATACGAAGGGCGAGGAGCGAGCGACCCAGTCATTAGCTGTGAAGACGTAAAAGGCAATGAACTTAAGTCATGCTTGGCTCCTAACCGTCGAGTGTACATATCCTTATCTGAAAGATTCTAGTAGCTATTTCAACGTGGTTGCAGATATTGCAGCCACTTTTTATTAGTGTCGAGAGTAAATTAAGGGCTCAGAGACTGCGCGTGAACGCTTAGGCTCTAGAACGAAAAGGGTGAGTTATGAATAACGAAATGATTGCCATTACAGATAAAGCTGATGGAAATGTGGCAGAACAGCCTTGGGGGGAAATGATAAGTCTTCAGTCCCCTAGTACGGTGAAGTTGCCAGTAGGGCCTGAAGAAATTGAGGCTTTTAACCAGTCAGGAATGGATCTGGTTATTACTCTTAAATCAGGTGAGCAGATCGTTATTGCCAACTTTTTCGTTGAGGAGGACGGCGCGCGCAGCGAGCTGATATTAGAGGACGCTAACGGCGTTCTTTGGCTTGGCCAGTACCAGTCGCCATGGGAGGGCTTTGCTTTTGCGGAAGTTAACGAAGAGACGTTGGCTCCTGTAGGTGGTGTTCCCCCGTGGGTATTTGCGCTTGGTGCGCTCGGTGTTTTAGGCGCCGCTATTGCTGCATCGGACTCATCCTCCAGCCCCGCTGTGTCGGGGGACGATAGTGATTCGGACTCTGACAGTGACTCAGACTCTGACAGTGATGCCGACGCGGATGCAGATGCAGATGCCGACGCGGATGCAGATGCAGATGCCGACGCGGATGCAGATGCAGATGCAGATACCGACGCAGATGCCGACGCGGATGCGGACGCAGACGCTGATGCAGATGCGGACGCTGATGCTGATGCTGATGCGGACGCCGATGCCGATGCCGATGCCGATGCCGATGCCGATGCCGATGCTGACGCCGATGCTGATGCGGACGCCGATGCGGATGCACCCGACGCCCCCACCGTTGACAGTGTGACCAACACCCTGGATGAGAACGGCGATCCCGATGGCACCACGATCAGCGGTACAGCAGAGCCAGGCAGCACGGTGGAAATCCGGGATGCCGACGGCAACGTTGTCGGGTCAGGTGACGCCGACGAGGACGGTAGCTACGCCATCACCACGGATGAGCCACTGGCCGACGGTGCAGAGTACGACGTCGTCGCCATCGACGACATGGGTAATGTCTCTGAGCCAGCCACGGTGACCGGTGATACCACGGCACCCGACGCACCCAGCGTTGACAGTGTGACCAACACCCTGGATGAGAACGGCGATCCCGATGGCACCACGATCAGCGGTACAGCAGAGCCAGGCAGCACGGTGGAAATCCGGGATGCCGACGGCAACGTTGTCGGGTCAGGTGACGCCGACGAGGACGGTAGCTACGCCATCACCACGGATGAGCCACTGGCCGACGGTGCAGAGTACGACGTCGTCGCCATCGACGACATGGGCAATGTCTCTGAGTCGACCACGGTAATCGGTGACTTTGGTGACGATAGTGATGCGGACGCAGACGCCGATGCGGATGCGGATGCCGACGCCGATAGTGATTCGGACTCCGACAGCGATTCGGACTCCGACAGTGATTCAGACTCCGATAGTGATTCGGACTCTGACTCCGATAGCGATTCAGACTCCGATAGTGATTCGGACTCTGACTCCGACAGCGATTCAGACTCCGATAGTGATTCGGACTCTGATAGTGATTCGGACTCTGACAGCGACTCTGACTCCGACAGCGATTCGGACTCTGATAGTGATTCGGACTCCGACAGCGACTCTGACTCCGACAGCGATTCAGACTCTGATAGTGATTCGGACTCTGACTCCGATAGCGATTCGGACTCTGATAGTGATTCGGACTCCGACAGCGACTCTGACTCCGACAGCGATTCAGACTCTGATAGTGATTCAGACTCTGATAGTGATTCAGACTCCGACAGTGATTCAGACTCCGACAGTGATTCAGACTCCGATAGTGATTCAGACTCTGATAGTGATTCGGACTCTGACTCCGACAGCGATTCAGACTCCGATAGTGATTCGGACTCTGACTCCGACAGCGATTCGGACTCCGATAGTGATTCGGACTCTGATAGTGATTCGGACTCTGACAGCGACTCTGACTCCGACAGCGATTCGGACTCTGATAGTGATTCAGACTCTGATAGTGATTCGGACTCTGACTCCGACAGCGATTCGGACTCTGATAGTGATTCAGACTCTGATAGTGATTCGGACTCCGACAGCGACTCTGACTCCGACAGCGATTCAGACTCTGATAGTGATTCAGACTCCGACAGTGATTCAGACTCCGATAGTGATTCAGACTCTGATAGTGATTCGGACTCTGACTCCGACAGCGACTCTGACTCCGACAGCGATTCGGACTCCGACAGCGATTCGGACTCCGACAGCGATTCGGACTCCGATAGTGATTCGGACTCTGATAGTGATTCGGACTCCGATAGTGATTCGGACTCTGACTCCGATAGCGATTCGGACTCTGATAGTGATTCGGACTCCGATAGTGATTCGGACTCCGACAGCGACTCTGATTCCGACAGCGATGCGGATGCAGACGCCGATGCGGATGCCGATGCCGATGCGGATGCGGACGCGGATGCGGATGCGGATGCTGATGCAGACGCTGATGCAGATGCCGATGCCGACGCAGATGCTGACGCCGATGCCGATGCCGATGCCGATGCCGATGCCGATGCTGACGCGGATGCTGATGCTGATGCGGACGCGGATGCGGATGCGGACGCCGATGCAGACGCTGATGCTGATGCTGATGCTGATGCTGATGCTGATGCTGATGCTGATGCGGACGCCGATGCTGACGCAGACGCCGATGCGGACGCTGATGCTGATGCTGATGCTGATGCTGATGCCGACGCGGATGCGGACGCCGACGCCGATGCGGATGCAGACGCCGATGCGGATGCCGACGCCGATGCTGACGCCGATGCTGACGCCGATGCCGATGCCGATGCTGACGCGGATGCTGATGCGGACGCCGATGCTGACGCGGATGCCGATGCGGACGCAGACGCTGATGCGGACGCCGATGCAGACGCTGATGCTGATGCTGATGCTGATGCTGATGCTGATGCGGACGCCGATGCCGATGCTGACGCCGATGCTGACGCCGATGCGGACGCAGACGCGGATGCGGACGCAGACGCGGATGCCGACGCCGATGCGGACGCCGATGCGGATGCAGACGCCGATGCGGATGCAGATGCGGACGCTGATGCAGATGCGGACGCCGATGCAGATGCGGACGCCGATGCAGATGCAGATGCGGACGCTGATGCAGATGCAGATGCGGACGCTGATGCAGATGCGGACGCCGATGCGGATGCCGACGCCGATGCGGATGCTGATGCGGACGCTGATGCGGATGCCGACGCTGATGCGGACGCAGATGCCGATGCGGATGCAGACGCTGATGCAGACGCCGATGCAGATGCGGACGCCGATGCGGACGCCGATGCGGACGCCGATGCAGATGCGGACGCCGACGCGGATGCAGATGCCGATGCAGATGCAGACGCCGATGCGGACGCCGATGCGGACGCAGACGCCGATGCAGACGCGGATGCCGATGCGGACGCCGATGCAGATGCGGATGCGGATGCGGACGCCGATGCCGACGCTGATGCGGACGCCGACGCGGATGCAGACGCCGATGCCGATGCCGACGCCGATGCCGATGCCGATGCGGACGCTGATGCTGATGCTGATGCGGACGCTGATGCTGATGCGGACGCCGATGCCGATGCGGACGCCGATGCGGACGCCGATGCGGACGCCGATGCAGATGCGGACGCCGATGCAGATGCGGACGCTGACGCCGATGCGGACGCCGATGCAGATGCGGACGCTGACGCCGATGCGGACGCCGATGCAGATGCGGATGCGGATGCAGATGCAGATGCCGATGCCGACGCCGATGCCGATGCGGACGCTGATGCGGATGCGGATGCTGATGCGGATGCCGACGCTGATGCTGATGCTGATGCCGATGCGGACGCAGATGCCGATGCTGACGCCGATGCGGATGCAGATGCGGATGCCGATGCCGATGCAGATGCGGACGCCGACGCGGATGCAGATGCCGATGCGGACGCCGACGCGGATGCAGATGCCGATGCGGACGCCGATGCCGATGCGGACGCCGATGCCGATGCGGACGCTGACGCTGACGCGGATGCTGATGCAGACGCCGATGCGGACGCCGATGCGGACGCAGACGCCGATGCGGACGCCGATGCGGATGCTGACGCCGATGCGGATGCGGACGCCGATGCAGATGCGGACGCTGATGCGGATGCGGACGCCGATGCGGATGCAGACGCCGATGCGGATGCAGATGCGGATGCAGATGCGGACGCCGATGCGGATGCCGATGCAGATGCCGATGCAGATGCGGATGCGGATGCGGATGCTGATGCCGATGCCGATGCGGACGCGGATGCAGACGCCGATGCGGATGCCGATGCAGATGCGGATGCAGATGCGGATGCAGATGCGGACGCCGATGCGGATGCAGATGCGGACGCTGATGCTGATGCGGACGCCGATGCTGATGCGGACGCCGATGCCGATGCCGATGCGGACGCTGACGCTGACGCCGATGCCGATGCCGATGCCGATGCCGATGCCGATGCCGATGCAGACGCCGATGCTGACGCCGATGCGGACGCAGATGCCGATGCGGATGCGGACGCTGATGCTGACGCCGACTTCGACCTAGTTGATATCGATGTTGCTGGGAATCTGGAGCGTGAAGTCAGCTATGAGCCGGAAGAAACGCCGGATACTGACAGCGATAGCCAGTTCAACTTGCTTGGTATCGATCTTGTCGGTGGTCTCGCCAGCCTGGATATTGGCTCTGGTAGTCATCCTCTGGTCGAATTCAGTCTGGATGAGAATACCAACGAGACCACGTTCAACGCTGATATCTCTGGAGCTCTTGGGATTGGTGTGCTGAGCGACTATGTTCTGATCGTTGAAAGCTTTGAAAGCGGGGAGTGGGTACGTGTCGAGGATGGTGAGAATAATCTCGACGAAGGTCTGCTTTCACTGAGCCTGCTTGGCTTGGGTGGTACCTCCGGGCAGGTGACTTTGGAGAATCTGGATGCGGGCGAATATCGCGCTACCTTGGTCCCCGATCCGAACCTGATCAGTGTTGGTGTGGCCATCACTCGTGAGCTTGAAGTCACCGCTACTGACTTGCTGGAAGTTGAAGATATCACCGTTGGTGGGGTTGCCGAAGGTAACTTTATCGATGAAGCGGCCAGCGGAGATACCAGCAACTTGGAAGTTCAGTCCATCACCTTCAATGGTACTGAGTTCACGCCAGTGAATGGAGAGATAGAGGTCGTTGGTGAATATGGCACTTTGATCATAAATACCGGCGGTTCTTACACATACACGCCGGATTCAGAGACCGGAAACGAGGGTGTAGACAGCTTCACCGTAAATGTCGTGGATGCTGTGACCAACGAAGAGCAGTCCGCGAATATCAATGCTGAAGTGACCATAGTCGATGTGCCAGACGAAGGGAGCGCCCCGGACGCCCCGACCCTCAGCCTGGATAACGACACCGGTGACGTGGACGGCATGACCAGCGATGGCACCGTCAACGTGGGCGATCTGATCGCCGACGGCAGCTGGGAATACTCCACCGACGGTGGCGACACCTGGACCGCCGGTGAGGGCGAAAGCTTCGAACTCCCCGAAGGCGAATACGCCGACGGCGACGTGGTCGCCCGACAAACCGACGCGGCCGGCAACACCAGTGACAACGGCACGCTCGGCGCGGTCACGGTCGACACCACCGCTCCGGACGCCCCGACGGTCAGCCTGGACAACGACACCGGTGACGTGGACGGTATAACCAGCGATGGCAGCTACACCGTAGGCGGTGTGGAAGAGGGTGCCACGCTAGAGCACAGCACCGATGGAGGTACCACTTGGACCAATGAAGCACCTGTTGCGGTTGAAGGCGAGAATATCTTCCTTGTTCGTCAGACTGATCAGGCAGGTAATGTCTCCGAGCCCGGCAGCCTGACGTTCACGCTGAATACAGATGCCCCGGACGCCCCGGTGCTCACCATCAACGAGGACGGCACAGTGGTCAGTGCCACGGGGGAG
>NZ_JBQSXT010000015.1:0-87163 GCF_052378605.1 Halomonas sp. AOP27-A1-41 | reverse complement strand
GAAGGTGCCAATGAAAATGCTCAACTTTCGGCACAGCGTGTCTTTTTCATAGTGAAATCTCCGTTAACCAAGATTAGCTGGCAATCTCATCAAGTTCATGGTGTTAGTTTGGGGGAAAGGTTACTGCCAATAAATGGCATGTCTCATTTAATGAGATGAACTCATAAAGTTGTCTTGCTATTTTGTAACTCACATAAACAAAAAATGACACACGCCATGCTTGTAAGCGGCAGTAATGCTCACCAAACACCATCCACATTGAGCCATGCCATGCAGATATTGCAGATTACTGCACGTGGCGGCCACCGTGGGGCCAGCATAGGCGACTACCTTGACGAGCTAGAATTTAGCCGTCCTACGCTTTATCGATTGCTAAAAGGTCTCAAGCAACAAGGATTCTTACGTTCCTCACCTATTCGTGGGCGTTATCTGCTGGGTTATGAGTTGCTAGTGCTTGGTGCACAAGCGGGAAACGGTGCTGGGTTGCGTGATTTGGCACGGCCAAGATTGCTGGCACTTGCGCAGCGCTGGGGAGACAGTTTCTATCTGTTCGCTCGCGATGGCGTTAATGCTGTCTGCCTGGAAGTACAGAACGGCGCTTATCCTGTGGGCAGTTTCGTTAGGGCGACGGGTGGTCGTTTGCCGCTAGGCGTCGGACAAGCGTCGATTGCCTTGCTTGGCTACTTGGGGGCTGGTGAGCGAGGCGAAATACTCGACCATAACGCTGAACGGCTGATGGACGAATACTCGATTGCCATCACCGACATTGAAGCTGAAATTGCCCATCAATTGAAACATGGTTATGCCCGTGGCGTAGAAGGTTCTCTGCTCCCGGAATACAGTGGCTTGGCTATTCCCATCCTCGACCATAGCGGCCACCCATTGGGTGCCATGAGTTGTTCGATGCTCAAATCGCGTATGACGACGGCTCATAAGCTGGATGTACTTCAAGGCATGCAGGAAGAGGTTGCTGCCATGGTCAATCAGGCCCACGGCCTGCTATATCTGGATTAACTCGCTATGCCACAAACTACGCACCCGAGCCATCAGCGCCCTTGCGGCTGGAATAACTGGCTGACCGCGCGGCAGCCGCGGCCTATTTTACGTGGCCATTCCCATGCAGATGTTGTCATTGTCGGGGCTGGTTACACCGGCTTCGCGGCAGCCACGGCTTGGCAGAAGGCGCGCCCCGAAGACCGCATTAAAATCCTCGAAGCTGACCAAGTTGGTGAAGGTAGCCCAGGGCGTAACTCGGGCTTTATGCTGGAAATAGCGCTAGCTAACGATGCTCGCCCTGAAGAGCTCGGACGCATGGAGAAACTGAACGCCTTAAGCCGAAAAACAATGGCGCTCCTGCGCGAACGTGTGGAAGGCCTGAAAATTGACTGCCAACTCGAACATAGCGGCACTTATAGAGCCGCCCGCAGTGCGATAGGCCAGCGTGCCTTGAGTCAGTATGAAGCTTTTCTTAAAGCTGCCGGTCTTTCTTACCAAACCCTGAACAGCAGCCAGCTGGCTGAACGAATCGGCACACGCTACTACGCTCAAGGCATCTATTCGCCGGACTGTTATCTTGTCCAGCCCGCAGCATTGATCGTTGGTTTGGCTAACTCGTTGGCAGCCAGCATAGAGTTGCATGAACACTCTCCCGCAACCCAGATTGTGCCTGATGGCAAGAAGTGGCGTGTTACCACTCCTGAAGGTGAGGTGGTGGCAGAGCGCGTGGTTCTTGCCAATAACGCCTTTTCTCGAGCCTTTGGTGCAGACTCATCGCGGTTAACTGCGATCTATACCTATGCCGCAATTACCGAGCCATTGGCGGAGCCGGAGCGTCAACGAATCGCCGCGACGACTTGGGGGCTACTACCCGCCCATCGACTGGGATGCACGCTGCGTACTACTGCCGATGGGCGTTTGATGATTCGCTCGTGTTACAGCTATGAACGCGAAGCCGATAACGCCCGTATTGAAAATCAATTGAGAGCGAGCCTTGAGGTGCGCTATCCCGAACTCGCCCCAGTGCGCTTCGATAAGGTCTGGGGGGGCACCACCGGGCTGACCTATAACGGTGCTCCCCTCTGGGGTGAGATCCAGCCCGGATTGTATGTGTCTGCAGGCTGTAATGGTGGCGGTATTGTTAAAGGTACCTTCCTCGGTGATGCATTGGCGAGGCATGCGATGGGGCAGCCGGTCGAGAATATTGCGTCGTTATTCGGTAAAGCAAGCTGGATGCCACCCGATCCCGTACGTCGGTTGGGTTTCTACCTGACTAGCGAAGTGGAGCGCCGTAAGGCAAAACACGAAACCTGATTCTCCAACCTTCATTATAAAAAAGAGAGATTACAATGGATTCTCAAGATCATATTGGGTTGTTGTCCATCATGCCGGCGGCATTAGCTATAGTGCTGGCATTTGTTACTCGCAACACCGTATTCTCGCTGGCCGTTGCCTGCTTTGTGGGGGTCATTACCTTGGGTAATGGATTGATGGGCTTTCCAACACTCTTAAAGGAAACACTGGGCACCACCAGTTTCTCTTGGATACTGCTGCTGGAACTGTTCATCGGTACGGTGATCGCTTTTTTCCAGCGCACTGGGGCGATTCAGAACTTTACCGCTTGGGTGGAACGACGCGCCTTATCGCGAGTGAGGGTACAGCTGATCGCTTGGGTCATGGGCATGTTTGTTTTCTTCAGTGATTACTTTAGCCCTCTATTTGTTGGTAGTACGATGCGCGGGCTGACAGATCGATACCGAGTTTCACGCGAGAAACTCGCTTACATCGCCGACTCCACCTCGGCGCCAGTGAGCGTCATGGTTCCCATCACCGGCTGGGCGGTCTTTATTTCTGGCCTGTTGATTGGTATGGGACCTATCGAGAATGCTGCACAGGCAATGGGTGTCTTTCTTAATGCTGTACCCTTCAACCTCTATGCTTGGCTCTCTGTGCTGGTAGTGGGGTTAGTCATTGTTGGGGGCATTCCGCTTTTTGGTCCTATGCGTGAAGCAGAGCGCCGGGCGCTGGAGGAGGGTAAGGTATTGCGTGATGGGGCGGAGCCGTTGGTGGGAGAAGAGCTGACTGAAATTCCTCCCTATGAAGGCGCTCGTACCAACCTTTTTTGGAATTTTTTTGCACCAGTATTGGTAGTGATCGGCGTTGCCGTGGGCACCTTCATCGTCATGGACTCGGCCAAGACCATGGAGGCTTTTCTGGCTGCTTCCGTGTTTCTGGGTATCGTGATGCGCTTGCAGGGCATTCCCTTCAACGACATCATGAAAACGTCGCTTGCCGGGATGAAGGGGGTAATGCCCGCCATTATTATCTTGGCATTAGCCTACTCATTGAACCAGCTTTCCAAAGACATGGGTACGGCCAACTATATCGTCGAAGCCACTGCAGGTTGGCTAACACCTGCTTTGCTTCCGGCCATGACATTTCTTATTGCCGCCGTTATCGCCTTTTCCACCGGCACATCATGGGGCACCTTCGCTATTATGATGCCATTGGCGGTACCGCTCGCCTTCAACTTTAGCGGCGATATGATTACTCCATTGGTTTATGCTTCTGTCGCGGCAGTAGCTGGCGGGGGTGTGTTTGGTGATCACTGCTCTCCACTGTCGGATACGTCTGTCCTTGCCTCGACAGGTGCCGCCTCTGACCATATCGACCATATCAAGACACAAATTCCCTTTGCGCTCTCCGTTGCTCTGGTTTCCTTGGCCGCTTATTTGTTACTTGGCCTCATGCTGTAAGCGATGAGCCCTGCGAGAACCGACAGAAGTCGTTATCGCAGGGCTTAAATTGAGAAGCGACACGCTTAATCACTAAGTTGAGTAACATGCTCTACAGGGCGTCGCATCTTGGCGAGCTCCCCTAAGTGCTCTGGATAAACGAGGTAATAAGCACACTCACTGAGTAATCTATATGGCGAAACGACTGAAAGGCTGCCACCTTCCAGCTCTTCCGGTGGCTAAAAGCCGCGAATTGATGCCGCTTGTTAAGCGCGATACTGTTGCATGTAGTTTGTAAGGGACTCTAAATTACTTGAAGATTACTCATTGGTATTCTTGCTCGACGGTTGCTTTCTTCGGAACCGTTTGCGGAGAGTTCCTGAGAATGTTCAAAATCAGATAGCGCATCCTCAGTGCTTTTGGTTGACCAAATCGTAAGCGTGTATCTCCCTGCTGATCTGCCTCCGAGCGCTAAGTTGTAGTCACCTAACCTGAATTTGACACCTCGACCGTTTTTTGTGATGTTGTACTTAATTGAAAGCTCATCCAGCTTCGGAATAACTTCTGTGTATACCCGCTGTGAGTTCGTCTTCTGCACCGCCTCTGAGGCTGCGACAACATCGGCTTCATCAGAGATTCCTATTTCCTGAGCTTCAGGGTGGTAGGATTCTATAAAATTAGTAACGGTATCAACTAAAGTTTCATTGCCATCCCAGAAATATTCGCCATCAAGGCTAGAATTGTGTGAAGCATAGATTCGACTTTTCGAGCATTCAAGCTCGTCCAGGCTTTGACAATTGATATTTTTATAGGACTTTTTGTCCCCAGAAGCTCCTTCTCTCTCTGATCGGGAAGGTCGGTTGTAACGCCAATTTTTCTGATGGGAGGAAAAGATGCTTCGCCATCACATTTTTGGAGTTTTTCCGAAAAATTGGCTCGGCAATGTAAATTGTATTGTGCATGATACTGCCAGTTCCTATTTGCGCTAAACGCCCGGTTTTAAGGCGGGTTTGTAGCCGCGTAGCGGCGGAAAGGCCGTCCCTGACCCGAAGTGGTGATAACAGCCGCTTCTTATGCCAATCCACCATGTTGATTGGTCAAAATTAGATATTAAATGCTCGTCTTGCCTCAAAATGAATTGTTATCATCTTTTCCTGCGGGTTTTAACGCATCCCGCCAATACCGCAAAGATTTTTCTGATACCTCGCCGTGCTGTATACCCAGATCAATCACGGCTTTCTGAACGGAACGCGCCAGTTCTAGCTGATGACATAGCGCTAACGACCGAATAATACGGGTAATACGCAGGTGGTTGTGGCCACCGGCTTTCAACCAGATATGCGTTTGCATTAATAATGTCGGCTGGGCGGTTATGACGTTGCCATCGCGAGTGAGTCCAAAAAAATCCAACATGACATCAAGCGAGCGTTGCTGGTGATTGCGTAGAGATGCTTCACTCTCAAAAATTGCTTGTACTTCGGTCGTCCGTAAAGGCGCAAACGCGTTAAAACGACCGGCTTCCGGAATGGGAAACAGCCACTGGATATAGTCGTGGGTATGCTCTAGCCAGAAAGAAGAGAGTGCCCAGATATCCTCCAGTCGACGCCCTTTATGATCGTGGCCTTCTCCATGATAAAACGCGATTAAACGTTCATCATTGCCCATCATGCTCCCCTCGCTAACGACGGTTCAGCGCCGCCATGCAACGCCATTTCAATTGCGTGGCGTTCGGCATCGGGGTCGTGGTGGGCCTCAATACGTTCCAGTGCACGAATATAGCTGGCGGGTAACCCATGCTCTCGCGCCCCGGCAAGTACATGGTGCTTGTACCATGTATATGGGCGAATCCCGAGGGAAGTGACCTTGCCGACATATGCCTGCACGTCAAATTGCCGGTCAGTCGCAAGATCCGTGGCCGTCAGCCAGGTTTCGCCGTAGGCTACCCCAAGACCCTCGTAACGATCGAGGGTCGGCTTATGATGAGAAGCGACCTCCCAAATCACCCCATATACCGCTGACTGATCTGACGCGGTTGGCCGAGCCGTCCCCGCTAAGCTGATGAAACGCTAACCGGTAAGATGAAAGCAGAGCATGGCGATCTCCTTAAAGTGGCGTGGCTATCCGGCAGTCAGTTTTTAGTGCGTATCGCAGGTGTCCGGAGTGTCCTGGTAATGTGCAAGTACCTGGGCCGCATTCGTCTTTAGGGTTTCTCGCCACGTACTGGGCGCAAGCACTTTGACATTGGTGCTCATACCCATTAGCCACCACAGAGTTTGCTGATCATCGGGCACTTGGGCGGTCAAGCGATACCACCCGCTGTCAGGCAAAGCTTCTATCGTTTGCTGGTCAGACAGCGGTGTTTCTTGCAGTAGCCAAGCGACTGGGCGTGCGACTTGGCGGTAAAACCTAGAGCAGCGGCTTAACTTGGCAAGAGAGTGTTTCAAAGTGCGATTGCTTTGATCGAAGTGGCCTTAAAGACCATGATGGCTTTTATCTAATTAGTGATTTCTATATTCGCGAGTATTGGTGTGGCTTTGCATCATGGCTTCAGCCGTAATAAAGGCAAGCAGGTCTTTGGCGCATATACAGGTCAATTATGCATGGTGCGGCATTGCCACCAAAGGTCAAAACTGTCCGAAAACCAGACATTTTAAAATCACGTTCTGTGACCACTTGATGGTAGCGAAAGGTAGTGGCCGATGTTAATCGGGGTAAAGTGAAGTGTGCCATTAGTGCTCTGTTTTTATATAAACTGCTGTTTTTATTGGTTTGAAATGATGTTTATCGGTAGGTTATCATTGGAATAATGAATCATTGGTAAGGTTTGAAATTAGCCTCCGAAGCCGAGGGTCGCAGGTTCAAATCCTGCCGGGCGCGCCAGAATATAAAAAAAAGCCCACGACAGAGTCGTGGGCTTTTTTTTAGCTAGCGTTTATTAAGCCTTGCAGCCATTTTTGGCGCAGGTAATACGCTCTGACGTAGCTACCCAGTGAGACGCGTGTTCACGGGTATCGAATCCGTATCCCATTTTACCGCCCTTGGTGCCTTTGTGTACTTCATTTGTCGGAGTGTGTTTGACTGCCATTTGGCCTCCTTCTCGTCACTATTAATTATTATGTTCTTTGCGTAGAAGCTATTGCTGTTATGCAATTGGCCTCTAAAAATAAAGCTTATTCGCAATTAAGATGAGTGCCGAAGATTTCTTCGCTTTTGCTGCTTCCATGAAAACGATGTCGTAAGCTTGGGGCAATCAATGCCCACCTCGCCAGACAAGCAAGATCTGGGATGGGTAAGAAGGGCCTCAGCAAAAGTAGTTTTGTGCAAAATACATCGCACTGGCCGAGTCGATGGTGGAAAAGGCGATAGGACAATGACCGATTACACTAAGCCTTGGCTTAGCCATCTTGAGCAATTGCAACAGCTTAAAGATCGTGGCCTGACCATCACGGACGACCAGCGTGCATTGGCTCATCTTCAACGCATTGGTTACTACCGGTTAAGCGGATACTGGTTCGCTTTTCGTCAGCGCTCAGGTGCTTGCACGCCTTTAAATAAATATGGTAAGTCGCTGCTTAAAAAGGGCAAAACGGACTACCTGGCATTAGACGCGTTTAAGTACGGCACGACTTTCCAGCAGGCTGTCGATCTTTATGTGTTTGATAAACGACTGCGCCTTCTCGCGCTGGATGGTCTTGAGCGTATTGAGGTGGCGTTGAGAGTAGATATTGCCCATACGCTGGGGCGGTTAGATCCGTATGCCTATTTGGGCCCTGCACTGCTGCACGATGAGTTTGCCTATAAGATTGATCAGAAAACAGGCGTAACGCCCCTGCATAAATGGCAGGAAAACCATGCACGGTTAATCAATCGCTCTCGAGAAACCTTTATTGAGCACCATAAAAAGAAGTACGGGTTGCCGCTGCCGATCTGGATTGCCAGTGAGGTCTGGGACTTTGGTACGCTCTCGCACTTGTTCGGTGGAATGCGAGAAGACGAGCAGGATGCCATTGCTGCCCGCTATGACATTAGCAACGGACGTGTGTTCGCTTCTTGGCTGCGCAGCTTGAATTATTTACGCAATGTATGTGCCCATCATAGTCGGCTGTGGAATCGCAATATGACGGACCAGCCGCGTAAGCCCGCCCATGGTGAAGCCCCTCTATTTTCCCAAGGCTGGCAAAACTCCCATGTTCAGGCGCGCCCTTTCCTACTGTTCTGTATTGTTCAGTACCTATTGATGACGGTTAACCCGACGAGCACTTGGTGGGCCCGCTTATCAGAGTTGTTAAGCAGTTTCCCAGATTTGCGCGAAGCAGGGCTAAATCTAAAAGGCATGGGAATTATAGAAGGCTGGGAGCAGTGGGAATGGGAAGCAAGGCAATAAAAAACCCCTAAGCAATGCTACTGCGTGGCAGTCTCACCGATAGGGGCCGTGTTGGCGTAAATACTAGGCCCTCACGTTTGTAAATACAATACTTTTACACCTGTAGGGTGGCAAATTACTATGGCCATTGAGCAAGGAATCTGGAAGCTCGCGAGCACTCCCGGTGCGCTACCGCAAAAACTGCGACCGGCGGGGCTAGCGGATGAAAGCCTGCTGGAAGAGCAGATTATGCAGGATGTCTCAATTTTGAATCGGGACTGACTGCTGATTGGCCGTCAGGTGCGTACCGGCTTTGATAAGCTGGTTGATCTACTGGCTGTGGATGCCAACGGCACGTTGAGCCAAAGTGGGAAGCATTTTAACCGATTAAAGGACGCATAAGCGGCGAATAAACGCCTAAGCGCCATGCCGAGGATTCCGGCATGGTGCTTGTTTTTATGCTTAAAATTCGGTCCTTAAACCTTGGTTCTTAAAACCAGCCCCTTAAAACTCGGTCCTCAACGTAAGCGAGGCACTACGTGGGGCGCCGTAGATGGCACCGGCGTAGAAGCCGTAGCGGTTGTAGTAGCGTTGGTCGAACAGGTTATCGACGTTAAGCGTTACGCTGGTTTCATCGCTGATATCGTATTTTGCCATGGCGTTAACGGTGGCGTAGCCGGGCCAGTTGACGGCAGTGGAACCTGTGCTGACACCATCCGTAGGTTGGCCTGCCGGGCCTGATATGGCGTGGATGTTGCTTTGTGCGTACACACAGCCGCCGAAGGTCATGCGGTTCAAGAAACCAGACGGTTCATAGGTAGTGGAAAGCTTGAGCAGATGCGATGGGTCGCTGCGGCCATCCGAGTCCACACGGCGGAAGTGCAGGTAAGTGTAGCCACCGTAAACATTCCAGTTGGGCGTTAGAGCGCCAGCGATTTCCAGGTCGATGCCATCGGTTTCATTGCCTGTTCCTGCCTTGTAGGCCTGGTCGCCGGTGGGTGTAACATTGCTGCCGTCACGTACGGCCTTGTTGTCTTGGCGGGTGCGGAAGTAGGCGGCGGAGGCATTTAGTCTGCCGTCAAACCATTCGCCTTTCACACCGGTTTCATAGCTGTCGCCGACGATGGGTTTAACCGTGGCGCCGCTGGTGGTTTCACGGGCTTGCGGCGTGAATGTGCTGGTGTAGCTTGCGTGTAGCGAGTGATTGTCCGTGAGGTCATACACCACGCCTGCGTAGGGCGTTACCACGCCGTTGTCGTGCTGGCTGGAGTGTTCGCCCGAGGACGTTTCGCTTTCGGTTTTGTAGTAGCTGGTGCGAGCACCAAGAATAACCGACAGCGGTTCGGTGATACTTAGGCGCGTTGCGGCGTATAAGCCTCTCAGGCGTGTTTCGGTGAGGCTGCTGCGGCCAGTTTTTGAGGCCTCCATGGTAAAGTCGGCATCGACACCATGACGCCAGTCGGTGACCGGCAAGCCGTTGTTAGCTCGAAACAGGCAGTTGGAGGAGTGGATGGTGGTGGTGTTGCTCGACATGGTGCAGGTGTAGTCGGGAGAGCGTGCCCGCGTGCGGCTTTCGTTATAGCCAAACATGACATCATGGCGGCGGCCGATAGCATCAAATGCACCGCTTAAGTCAAACTGGGTGGACCGCTGGCGCGTCTCGGTGCTGTCGTGCAGGCCATTCAATATGGCACCGCTGCCATCCTCTTCATCCCAATAGCCGATATAGGTGCCACCACTGCCGCGGTTAACCTTGGCCAGGCCACGGTGACCAACGGCCTCTATGTCGCTTTGTGCGATGTTGATATCAAGCGACCAATCGTCGTTGAATGCGTGTTCCAGCGAGGCGAACAGGGTGTCGGTCTGGTACTCCCCATAGCTCCAGCTAGGCGCGAGGTTGTTGCTGCGCGACAAGTCTGTCAGTTGGCCACTGGCGTACCAGATGGGAATATTGGCACCCCAGCCCGCGCCGTAGGTTTTGTTGTATTCGTACTGGTAACCCACGCCCAGAGTGGTGGCGTCGGAGACATCAAACTCGAAAGTGGCAAGCGCGGCCCGGTCTCGGCTGGATTCATGGTCGCGGAAGCCATCGCCTTCTTGCTGGGTGACCACGAAGCGCGAGCGAATGCGGCCATCCTCGGTAAGCGGCACGTTCACGTCGACCCCAGCGCGGCCAGTATCCCAACTGCCATAAGTGGCGTAGGCGCTGCCGCCGAAGGTTTTCTCGGGGCGCTTGCGAATCAGATCAACCGTTGCCGAAGGGTCCCCTGTTCCGCCCAGCAAGCCATTGGCGCCACGCACGATATCAATGTGCTCGTACAGATCCATGTTAAGGGCGTTACCGCCGTTACTAAAATCCGAACCTCCCGGGAACGCCAAGCCGTTAACTTTCCAGTTGCTGACACTGTAGCCACGCGCCCGGAACGCCGTACGGCCACCCACTTCCGACTTGCTGGAGCTGATGCCGGGCGTAAGCGCTAACGCCTGCTCGATATTCACAATCTGCTGATCATCCAATTGCTGACGCGTGATGCTGGTCACCGACTGCGGCGTTTCACGTGGTGAGAGATCAAGGCCGGTGGAGCTAGTGGTTTCAGGAACCGTATAGCTACGGGCAGGGTCGCCTTGATAATTTGCCTCGACCCTCATGGTATCCATCTGTACCTCGGATACACGTTGAGGCTCTTCCGTCGCGGTCTGAGCCATCACCGACGTGCTTAGAAGACAGCCACAGGTGGCGGCAATAGCCCTTGCGAGGGGCGTTTTTGACCCTTCGCAGGCGTTCCTGAGGGGCTGCGAGACGCGATACATCATGAGAATCCCTATAAAATAGTAATGATTGGCATTTACGGTTGCTAGGGTCACGATTATATTGACGACTCTGGCTAAGAAACTTTTGCTCTATGGGGCATATGTAATGAATTGTAGGGATGATGTGGCGCCATTGACGTTAATCGATGAACCGCACGATGAAGGCGCTCTTGTGCTTGTGGTGGATGACGACGAGGAGATCCGCGAACTGATTTGTGGCTACCTGAGCGAGATGGGATGTCGCACCCGTGGCGCTGCCAGCGGCCGTGAAATGTGGCGCCAGTTGGATGATCGCGTCGACGTGGTCATTCTCGATCTTATGTTGCCTGGCGAGGACGGATTGAGCCTTTGCCGGGCCTTACGCCACCAAAGCAGCCTGCCGGTGATTATGATCAGCGCGCGTGGTGCTTCCGTGGAGCGCATCATCGGCCTTGAGATTGGCGCGGACGATTATCTGTGCAAGCCTTTTGATCCTCGCGAATTGCTGGCGCGTATCCGCGCTGTTATGCGCCGAGAGCAGAAAAGCCGAGAAAAGCCGGATATCGAAAATCAGAGCCTTGAAAACCAGAACTTTGAAAGACAGCATCTTGGAAAACAGAGCCCTGAGAGGCAGAGCAAGGCACCACCACCGGCCGCCGAGGCGACCGAGCACTGTTTTGCCGGTTGGCGGCTGGACTTACACGTACGCCGGTTGCACTCACCCAGCGGCCATGTTTTTGATCTCACGCGCTCCGATTTCAGAGTGCTAAAAGCGCTGAGTGCCGCTCCCAACCGAATTGTGAGCCGTGATGAGCTGAGCCGCTGTGCGTTTGGACGGGAGTACTATGTCAATGACCGCTCCATTGATGTCTGCATTAGCCGTTTGCGCCATTACCTTGAGGACAATGCTCGTCGCCCTCGGTTTATTCGTACAGTACGTAATGAAGGGTATTTGCTCGAACTGCCCGCTACGCCTAACTGATGCGCTGGTTAGGATGGCATCGCCGATTATGGCCGGTCGTATGGCCAGGCTCGCTATTTGGTCAGTTGAGCGTGATAGTGGTGGTCGGTGGTTTGGCCATCCAACTGCTGTTTAGCAGCATCTGGTACGACGTGCGCTACAGCCAAGTGCTGGAAGTGCCTGCCCGTCTGGTAACCTTTCGTACCGTCGACACCCTGCGTAAGCTCGCTAATGGCGACGCGATCACATCGCTTTCGTCCGCGACCTTCCATCCCGAACTTCTCTTGTCACCGCTTCCTGCACCGCCACGACTGGACGATGCCCAACAAAATGTAGAGCGTATGCTGCAGGAGGCGTTACATCATGAGATGGGGGAGGCTGTAGAACTGTCCTTGCTCGATGTGACGATCCAGGACGAGAATGGTCATGCCAGAACATGGGCGGGCCTGTTCGGGTTGTCTCATGTGGTGGGCCATTTTGATTTCCAGCTTCGCCTTGCTTCTGGGCAATGGCTGCATGTGAAAGCGGTTCAAGAACAGGGATGGAGCACGCAGCCGGCCTGGCGCGTGCTGGGCGACTATGCGCTGCGCGTTTATCTGCTCCGTGCACTGGCCCTGTTGGTGGTGGCGCTTATCGTTGTACGTATGAGTACCCGCCCATTAAGGCGCCTGGTTCGCGCCGCTTCGGCATTGGGGAAGAACATTGAGCAGCCGCCGTTGCCGATTGAAGGGCCGAAGGAAATGCGCCAGGCCGCCGAGATCTTCAACGCCATGCAGCAACAGTTGATGGATCTTATGGGCGAAAGAACGCAGCTGCTGGCCGCGGTTTCTCATGATTTACGCACTCCGCTCACCCGTATGCGCCTGCGAGTGGTCGGTATTAAAGAGACACACATCCGGGAAAAGCTGATTAACAACATCGACCAGATGGAGGAACTGATTCGTTCTCTTCTGGACTCCATCAGCGAAGGCGCCAAACCCGAGGGCCACGCCACGTTCGATTTGGCAGGGTTGATTGATGAGGTGGTGGATGAGTTCGTCGATACCGGGAGCGATATCCGCTGGGAAGGCGCCTCAGCGGTCATTATTTCTGGCCACGCCGCGAGTATTCGGCGGGTGCTGCACAACCTGCTTGAGAATGCGCTGCACTATGCGGGAAGCGCCCAACTGACGCTACGGCTGACAGGGCGCTGGGTAGACGTAGAGATTCAGGATGATGGCCTGGGCATTCATGATGAAGAGCTGCCCACCGTGATGCAGCCTTTTGTACAGAGCGATACGTCCACTCACTCAACTTCCAACGCGCTCGGCTACGGTTTAGGGCTTAGTATTGTGCGCAGTATCGTCATGGCGCATCGCGGTAGGCTGGCACTCGAAAACCGAGCCGGTGGCGGGCTACGTGTTGTAATGGCGCTACCCGCCTGTGCTGACACGTCAAGGGAAAGCGCCTCTTGATGCGTGTGACTTCGGCGCAGAGGTAGGGCTTGAGATGAGCGGGGCGAGCGCAAGAATTAGCGCAGCAGCAGGTCTTCCTTAATAGGGATAAACGCGCTCGCTTCGTTCATTAATGACGCAGCAGTGAGCTGGGGAACGCCATACACCTCTACTTTTTTCCCATACTTGACGCGAATTTTATTCACCAGCAAGTCAAAATCGCCATCACCCGTTACCAGTACGATAACGTCGGCGTGCTCTGCGTACTCGATGGCATCCAGCGCAATACCCACATCCCAATCGCCCTTGGCAGAACCGTCGGCGCGTTGAATAAAGGGCTTTAGCTTCACCTCAAAACCAATGGCTCTGAGTATATTTTGAAACTCGCGCTGTTTCTTATCGCCTTTATCAATGGCATAGCAAAACGCACCCACCACTTCTCTGTTGGCGGTGGCTTGCGCCCAAAACCGGTTGTAATCAAAGTTTCTCCGATATGCATCCCGCGTGGTGTAGTAGACGTTTTGTGTATCAATAAAGATGGCGACGTTGGTCATAAATATGGCTCGTTGCGAACTATCCCATCATGAGGGCATGTTGGTCCCATAGCATCCAGATCGTACCGGCCACGATGATAAGCACGATCAGTGTGGTGAAGAGGATACGCTTTAGAGCGTCCCGGTGCGATTTAGCCTAGCCAATATGTAGGAAAAAGCGCAGATGAACAATGATGTGCACCAGTGCGAGCGCACCGAATGCCATGAGGGCAGGCATGCCTGATAGTAGCCGCAGCCGCACTAGGGCGAGAGCAATGCCGATGCTGGTGAAGCCCAACATTACATGTTAGATAGCGCGCCCAGAGAGCTTTTTCATATCAAAAGTGACTAGGCTCACGAGGTATCACTAAATGCTGATCTTGAAAGGCGGTTTGATGTGGCAAGCCGCCCTAATAGATAAAGTAATATAGTTAATTGTTTGCCTGCCGTGACAGGATTTCAACAAAACGCTGGCGTGCCGGTGCAGGCAGGTTGTCGGGCAGATCCTCTTCCGTCGCGGTGGTATCGCCGACTTGAATCAGCATCACCATGCCCATGGTGTAATGTGGCGAGCACTTAATGCCCCAAATGCCCTCGGCATTCAGTGTTACCTCAATCTCTTCGTTAATATTGCCTACAAATGCCTCGCCGCCTTCGGGGATCATGCCGTCAATGGTGGCCGCATTATGCCCCGGGGCGGTGGCTAGAAATTTCACCGTATCGCCAGGTTGAACAATAAGATAGTCCGGTGCGAAAGGCATTGGCCCGGTATCATTGCGGTTCAGCATCTCAACGGTATGTGTGTTGGCTAGAGCCGCCAGCGGTAGCAGACCAAGCAGAACAATAAGTCGTTGCATCATTTTCATAGTGAGTAAGCCCATACATTAATGAGTAAGAAGCGCGCCCTTGGGGCACGCTCAATGTGGCGGCGCAATGCCTCACGGTGATAGGTCAAATTCCGCTAACTGGTTGGCGAGTGCTTCCAGCGCAAAGATCGCTCGAACCGAGGGGTCCATCGCATGGGCATCAATCTCAATAATGCGGCCTTGTTGCACGGCTTCGGTCATGCTGGTGACAGGGTCTGACGCAAGATACGCCCGCTTGGCGGCAATGTCGTCGGCTGGGAACCGACGGCGATCCATTCTGGCGGCAGCAATAAACGTGGGATCACTTCTAACAATGGTTTCCCAACCGACGGTGGGCCACTCCTCTTCTGATGTCACGACGTTAGCGATGCCCAGCTTCGACATCATCCAGCCGGGCACGCTATTAACACCTGCCACGTAAGGGTCGATGCCCAGGTCGGCGGAGGAGTACCAAAACACGCCGGTAGTATCGTCCGGTAAATCAAGAGCCGCCGCTTTTTCGATGGCCGCAGCTTCACGCGCCTTCAGTTCGGTTATCAGCTCGTCACCGCGTTCGGCAACATCAAACATCTGCGCAAGCGTCGCGATGCTGTTGTAAAGCAGTTCGGTATCAAACAGCGTTGTGCGGGCGCCGTCCATGCTCTGGTGGTTGCTTTTGCCAATACACTCCGTGGGCATGGTCCAGCTGGGAATGCCCACATCGGCAAACATCTCAGGCGTACCGACCACGCCTGCGGGTCCAATCATCCACTCATAGGCAGATATCACCAGGTCGGGCTTGGTAGCCACCACGCTTTCGTAGCTTGGTGCATCATCCGCCAACCGTTCGACATTAGCGTCAATGTCAGCAAACTCCTCCAGTACCGGGTTAATCCAGAGTGCGGTGCCAGCAACCGTATCTTCAAGGCCCAGCATGTAAAGGATCTCGGTGGGCGCTTGGCCGATACTCACTACCCGCTCAGGGGGCGATTCTAGTGTGATCTCGTGCCCGCAGCTTTCAAGCGTCAAGGGGTAATCGGTGGCGGCATTGGCGGTTTGCCCAAGCCAAAGGCTGGCGACAGCCGCCGTGGTTAATCTCAACATCATGTACACTCCCGTGCATGATGAGCAGGCCGCTGGCGTGTAGCTGGCTAAGTAGCCAGCCGAGCCGACCCGCTCGATGAAGGTTAGGGTGTCGGCAGGTCTCCTGACTGACGGGTCGTCGCTAGCTCACCTTCCCAGACATAGCGTCCAGTGGCATTGTCGAGCATCGCTCGCCGCCTACAGTTGCGGGGGCAGTTCCGTTTCGCGGCCGGGCCACGGCGGATTCTCTATTAGGTTCTCGAAAGAACACCGACGTGGTTATTCTAGGGGGTAACGGTGAGGCTTAACATGATTAAAATTAGCCTGGGATCACCGCTTTCTGGGGATGGCGGTTATCTGTTCTGCTGGACGATTCTGGCTGAACCCGATGTTAAGTACGCTTGGATGCCGCTAGGAAATACAAAAACTCAAGCCCTAGAGTAGCCGCGGCAAGCGAGGTAATGTCGCCGTGATCGTAAGCCGGGTTGACCTCGACGACGTCCATGCCCACTAAATTCATACCCACCAGGCCGCGAATAACCTTTAGCAGTAAATCGGTCGACATACCGCCACATATCGGTGTGCCGGTGCCCGGTGCAAATGCAGGGTCGAACTCATCAATACCCGCGCGGCCGAAAAACTGCACTTAAGCCAGTTAGCGCTCAGCCATGCACTAAAGCGGCTTCGCGAGGCGCTGACTAGCGAGTACTTACGAGTTAGTGAATAAAGCGAACATAAATATAACCCAGTGACAGAAGCGCCAGGGTAGCGATTGCTAGCCAGCTCCAGGCATTAATCAGGCGTGAAGGGCGCTGGGACACCGGCACGGTTGAGCCGTTTGCCGTCAGGTGGTTGAGGGTAGCCAGCACCGGGCTTATCAAAAACGCCACGACCATGACAAAGTCCATAAACAGCCGGAAGCTGCCCATCAAGGTATACAGAATCACCACGGCCAGTAGTGATAAGCCCACCATGCATACAAAAAATGCGCGGCTGCCCTCAATCGTACGGCTCTCTTCCGTGGCGCCTTCCGGGCGTGTAAACGTATAGTAAGAGGCCGTGATCATGCGTGGAAAGCCATCCAGCACGGTCAGCAGTGTGGTGAGCATGACGGTAAACGCGGAAATACCCACGACCACGCCGCTCCACTCGCCCAAGGTGTTGGTATAAAGGCCAATCACTTGGCTTGCAAAAGCGACGGCGCCATCGGCGGGCGTTATTGCTTGGCTGTGCATCACGCCAGCGCCCATTACGACAAAACAGGCCGCCAGAACGGCCGCGCCGATATAGCCGATATTGAAGTCGATTTTTTCGGCGGCAGTGCCACTGCGCACGCCCTGATTTTTATTACGCGCCTCTGACCACAGTGAGTTCATCACCGCGAGCGTAATATCAGATGGCATCAAGCCAAGCACCGCTACCAGGGTAATAAAGGTGGCTGTGCTAAAAAGCGGAGAGACGGCTGTCGCGGGGTAGAAGGTCCAGTCGACCAGGGGCACGGCCACCAGGGCGGCCAACAGGGTGGTGACGCTTAAGATGACAATAAAGACTTTATTGACCCAATCCAGTAGCTTGTAACCGCCTGCAAATGTCAGCACGCAGCACAGGGCAATCAGTATCACGGCGATGGCTGGCGGGCTTAACGTCATAGGCACGATACTGCCGGCAAGACCTGCCGTGGTAATCGCAATGGCGGCAATAATAATCGCCGAGACAGGTATTTGGACCAGCGCAAACAGCGCCACCACGGATTTACCAAAGGTCTGGCGGTAGCCCTCAACCAGCGACTTGCCTGTGACGCTGACATAAAATGGCCCGAAGAAAAAAGACGGATACTTAAGCAGTATGGCAAGTAAAATAAAGACCAGTAAGCCGATGCCATACTCCGCCCCAGCACGCGTTGATTGAACAACGTGAGACGTGCCAATGGCTGCCCCCGCAAATAAAAAGCCGGGGCCAAGCGCGGCCAGGTATTTGGCATACATGGATGTGACCGGAGGAGAAGCCGTCAGCGTGCTGGATTCTTGAGGGGGCATGGTGGGCTCCTTGTGAGCGAGATTTTATTGAAATGTCATTATTGTTTTAAGCGATTCTGATCGCGGGCCGCTATGTTAGCTCAGTCTTTGATGGCTTTCATGCGCTATGCGCTGTATGACGCTACTCACGTATAGCAAAATCATTAAGGTTAGCTAAATGGCGAAGGCGTCACGCGAGCCGGGTTTGCTTGCGCTGGGTCAGCCTTTAAGCTGATATGTATTTATCGTAACGTTCTGAGTCTGTACTGAAACGGCAGTGCAAGGCAGAATTCAAAAACGCACAGATGGCGAGCAGGGCATTCGTTAACCAGACGTCAGGCTGTTAGGGTGATAAAACGTTTAAGAGGCGCGCTACTATGCTAACTGTTTTCATTTATTTTATGATTTTTGTGGGTGTCACCGCCGCTTTATATCAGGTGTATGAGGTTAATTATAATATTAATTTTGCCAATGACTTGAAGCTCTCAAATGCCGATAAAGAGCGCTTAAGCGAGCTTTCTCATAAAGCATTGTTGGCGAAGCAAACAGGCGGGTCAGCCGATTTTGACCAAGCGGTCGCCCACACATTTGGGCCTCAGATGAATCATCATATGGCGCTCCTGGCGTTTACAGAGGAAAAAGCGGGCACCTATGCCATTCCTCTTCTACGCCGCAGGGGGCAGCTTGATGTCAGCGGCGAATTGCGCGTGCGGCATTTGTCATTCTGTAAAACCCGGCTGCCAACATGGGATGCCCGCGTGCTGATGATTTCACTGGTGATTGTGAACAGCATGCTGGCGCAGTTCCTGGGTGGAATGAGCATCTATACGCTGCTATACCCCTTTTCATCGGCCGCCTTTACCTGGCTGAATGAACCCCCGGTGCTGATGCTATTAACCTTCGTGTTGATCGCCATCTCTCACGGCATTTTCCGGCTTGATATGTATCTGCACGACCTGTATCAAATTGGAAAGCTTGCCCGGTTAACATCGGCAGACAACCGTCATCTGCATAGCCAAAAGGCGTAAGTCGCTAAAACGAGCGCCTGAAAATGAACACCTGAAAAGCAGCGCTTAACAAGATGCCAGCATTGCTCTTAGCTGCTCGCCCAAAAACGCCATGGCCTCTTCGCTGCGCGGTGTCCATGGGTGGCCATAGCTTAAGCGGGCGCAGTTTTGATACCCCTGCGTGGCAGAGAAGATAGGCCCAGGTGCAATGCTGATCCCTTGCGCCAGGGCTATTTGAAACAGGCGCAGCGAGTCCACCGGCTTGGGAAATTCAAACCACAGAAAGTATCCGCCAGCCGGGCGTGTTGCGCGGGTATCCTTGGGAAAGTAGCGTGCCGCCGCCGAGAGCATACGGGTTTGCTGAAATTCCAGTGCCAGGCGCAGTTTGCGCAAATGGCGGTCGTAGCCGCCGTGCTGAAGGTAATCTGCAATGGCTACCTGAGCGGGCACCGAGGGTGAAATTGTCGTCATCAGTTTCAGCCGGGAAATGCTTTCGGCGTAGCGCCCTCCGGCTACCCAGCCGACCCGATAACCGGGCGCCAGGCACTTTGAAAACGACCCGCAGTGAATCACCAATCCTTCATCATCAAAGTGCTTAACGGGTACGGGGGGCTTGGAGCCAAAATAGAGCTCGGCATACACATCATCTTCGATCAGCGGCACCTGATGCTGCTTCAACAGCCCATACAGCGCCTGCTTTTTGGCCGTACTCAAGCTCGCCCCAAGCGGGTTTTGCAAATGGCTCATCAGCCAACAGGCTTTAATCGGGTACTTGGCAAGGCTGTCTGCCAGCTTGTCCAGGTCGATTCCTTCCCGCGGATGAACAGGAATCTCGACTGCCCTTAACTTCAAACGCTCCAATACCTGAAGGCTTGCGTAAAAGGCCGGTGACTCGATGGCGACAAGATCACCAGGTTCGGTCACGCACTGAAATCCCAGGTTCAGGGCTTCCATGGCGCCATTGGTAATCACCAGTTCCTGGGGCGGTAGGTGCACGCCAGCCAACCGGTAACGCAGAGCGATCTGGCGGCGCAGTGCCGTATCGCCTGCGGTCATATCTGTGATGATGGCGTTGGGAGAAAGCTCGCGTAGCCCTTTGGCCATGCTGCGCGCCAAGCGGGGAAGCGGAAACAGCTCAGGGCTTGGAAAGGCCGAGCCAAAAGGCACCGTATCGACATTTTGAAGCGACCCCAGCACCGAAAAAACCAGTTCACTTACCGCAATGTCGGCCGTTTCAGGGTGGCCTTGGGTCATTTCGGGCTCGTTGAGAAACTGCTGCGCCTGTTCGCGGACAAAGTAGCCCGAGCGTGGCCGCGACACGATTAGCCCCTGCTTCTCCATCAGGTAGTACGCCTGAAACACCGTCGATGGGCTAATGGCGTAGTGGCGGCTGGCCTGGCGAACTGAGGGTACACGCTCCCCTGGCGCCAGCACACCACTGCGGATAAGTTCGGATATTTCCTCGGCAAAGCGTTCGTAGCGTTTCATGTTCTTCCACCGCTAAAAGCAGGCCAAGAGGATACGCGAACGGCGGTTAAAAGCCGACGGCCAGGCGCTACATCTGGCTGATAATCAGCGCCGCGTTGACGCCACCAAACCCAAACCCGTTGCACAGCACATGCGGGGTGGGCTGGGTGCGCGTTGTTAGCGGGATAAAGTCTAGGTCCTGCATATCTTCATCGCAGTGCGTCAGGTTAAGCGTGGGCGGCAGCTGGCCGGTGGTGGCAGAAAGCGCTGAAAAGATGCTCTCAACACCGCCCGCCGCCCCCAACAAATGGCCCGTTGCCGATTTGGTGGAAGAGATCGGAATGTGTGGCAGTTTGCTACCAAACACACGCCGTAAGGCGGCAATTTCTGCCCGGTCGCCCACGGGCGTTGAGGTGGCGTGAGCATTGATATAGCCAATCTCATCCGCGTTAAGCCCCGCCATTTTCAGCGCCGAATGAATCGCCGCGGCGGCGCCGTTACCGTCCTCTGGCCCGGCAGTAATATGGTAGGCATCGGCACTGGTGCCGTAGCCGCTAATGACGGCCAGCGGCGTGGCGCCGCGCGCTTGTGCATGTTCAAGTGTTTCAATCACCAGCAGGCCCGCACCTTCGCCCATCACAAAACCGTTGCGGGTGCTGTCGAAGGGACGCGATGCACTTTCAGGCTGTTCATGCTCGGTGGAAAGCGCTTTGAGCGCGTTGAAGCTCGCTAATGATAGTGGATCAATACACGCCTCGGCGCCGCCTACTAACGCCACGTCGGCTTCACCGCTACGGATTAGACGCATGCCGTCGCCAATCGCTTGCAGGCCCGCCGCACACGCCGTCACCGGGCAGCCCAAAGGCCCTTGAAAGCCATAGCGAATCGACAGGTTGCCCGCCGCCATATTGGCTAGAAACGCGGGTACAGTAAACGGCGACACCCGGCGGTAACCTTTCTGCTGTAGCGTTTGCTGGGCCTCGGTAATCGTGGGGAACCCGCCAATGCCGGAACCGATAATGGTCGCCGTGGCGCGGCGTTGTGCTTCGTCCGTTGGCTGCCAGCCAGCCTGCTCAAGCGCCTCTTTTGCCGCTGCCATGGCGTAAAGGCTGAACAGGTCCAGCTTGCGGCGCTCTTTGGCATCTGCGATACCATCCAGACAAAGCCCTGCCTGCGGGTCATCAGTTGAGTGGGCAACCGCACCGGCAATTTTGATAGGCGTTTGAGCGGTATCAAAGCGGGTAATCTGGCGAATCCCTGAACGGCCTTGCAGCAGAGTGTCCCAACTTGTCTTGACGTTGCATCCCAGCGGGCTGACCATGCCCATGCCGGTGATAACAATAGGTGAGTGCATAGCGGCTCCTCAGTGCTTTAAATACGGCTACGCTAGCAGTACGCATTATATGATCAAGATAATATTTAGCAGGATTATTTAGCCAAACAATTTAGCCGAACGATTTAGCAGTACATAACGAGGTCAACATGCCTTATCCCAAAAGCCATAAGGCGAAAACCCGAGAGCGTATCCTGGCGTCAGCCACTGAACTGTTCAGCCGATACGGCTTTAATAAAGTCTCCATCGGTCAGGTCATGAAGCTGGCTAGAATGACCCACGGGGCTTTTTATTCCCACTTCGCCTCCAAAGAGGCGTTGTATGATGCCTCGGTGCGTAAAACGCTGGATGGCAGCCGGGCGGCACGCTTGGTAAAAGGGCCGCTCTCCTTGCAGCATCTAACGGAGCTGGTCTCTAACTACTGGAATCTCCAGGAGCTTGAGCGTAAGCAACAGCCAGGGCCGGAAGCGGTGCTGTTTAATGAAATAGGCAGCGAGAAAGCCGAGATTCGTACCATGTTTGAGGCGTCTTACCTGCGGATGAAAAAGATGCTTGAAATGCGCTTGCTTGCCCTGAGTAAGCTAAAAAAACTCCCCTTTGCCCACGACCGCGAAGTGATTGCCGATAAGTCGCGGGTTATTCTGGCCGCGCTGGTGGGGGCTGTAGCCATTGCCAAAAGCCTACCCGGTGAGGAAGAGCGTCAGCATGTGTTATTGGCGACCCAGCGCCAGATTTTGCTAATGCTGGGAGTAAGTGAAACGGAAGCCGAAGGGATGCTGCAACGCGTGATGTCGGCCTAGGCCCGCCAGTGGGCAGGGAGAGTCTCGGTGAGAAACTGCTGAAACGCCAGGACCTTGGGCGTTAATTCACGCCGATGCCGGACACAAAGATAAAACTCTAGTGGGTCAACCTCCAGGGGCTCATCAGCCGCAAACGGCGGCGTAAACAGTGCGACGAGCTTGCCCTGCGCAATTAACGGTTCTGCAATAAACGCCGCTAACCGTGTGATGCCACCACCTTCAATGGCCATCTGGGCCAGTGCATCAATGTCGTCGCTGATCATACGTGCCTTCACCGGCACATCGAAACGTATGCCGTTGCGTACCGCGCCCCAGCCGAGATAGCGCCCATCCAAAGGAAACCGAAATACCAGGCAGTCATGCTCCTTAAGCTGCTCCAGGGTGTGCGGGTATCCGGCCTGCTCAAGATAGCGAGGTGCTGCGCAGAAGATGGATGGCACCCGCGCAATAGGACGTGCCACCAAACCCTCTTCCAGCGCATGGCGAATGCGAATGCTGGCGTCAACCGATTCGGCGATATGGTCCACGTGGCGGTCGGCAATGCTGAGCTCGACCGTGATGTCGGGATAGCGGCGATTAAAGGCTGGGATCATGGGGGCCAATAGGTGCCGGGCAAAGGCACCGGTTGAGGCGATGTGCAAACGCCCTCTGGGTGCGTCATGCAGCGCGCTGACGGCCTGACCGGCAAGCTCCAATTCCTGTACCAGTTCACGCACTTTTGCGTAATAGGTGGTACCGCTTTCCGTCGGCGCTAAACGGCGCGTAGTGCGGGTGAGCAAGCGCACCCCCAAGTGGGTTTCCAATCGGCTGATGTTTTGGCTGGCGGCTGCCGCGCTAATACCCAAACGGCGCGCGCCGCCCGCAATGCTGCCTGCTTCAACTGCTTTCACAAAACTCTCGATACCGCGTAACGCAACCATAAGCCATACCTTAATCTTTAGCGCCACTCGTAATATTAACTTACGGCTGTGCTTATCGTGAACCTGCTTCTGAATTGGTTCGAGTCACTGTAGAGTGCGCAAACACGTTTGATAGGTAAGGTAATTCACCCATGACAACCCGCCGCTACCCAGAACAGCGCCTGCTTGCAGCGCGCAAGCTGCACCCACGTTTTACGCCGGTCATATTTGCATTATACATGTCGACGATTATGGCGTTCTTAATGACCCTGATTATTACCGCCGTTAATGCGGGAGTGAGTGATCACTATTTCAGCCAGGTATGGCACGCCTATCGGGTAGCCATGCCCAGCGCCTTTGTGTGCATTTTGGTAGTACGGCCACTGGTTGCCCGTCTTGTACAGCTTACGATCAGGTCGCATTGAGGTAATTATGCCGCTTGATTTTTGCGCATACTGCTCCTGCCGGTGACGATGTTTGGAAAGTCATGCCATGCATGCATCCGAGGTGTTATCGAAGCGATGCATGTATGGAGAGAAAGAATTTTATATGCCAAGCCTTTCAGAATGTGCTGGAAAGCTTGGCAACTGAACGTGGTCAGTAAAACTAATTAAACACCTAAAAGCCTTCGACATCTTGTTTTAAGGCTTTCACAGAATATTCCAGTAGCAGTGTTGTTGCGTAACACATCGTGAAACACGATATTCAATAGCTTCATCTTGAAGACCTTTGGCAACTCTACGAACTTCGATAAGTGGAGAACCTAATTCTACACCCAAATGTTTTTGTTCTTGGGTACCTGCCGCAACAGCGAACAGCTGCTCTTCTGCCTTTGAAACACTTTGCTTAAATTGCTGCTGATAGAGCTGATACAGCGTATTGGGCAATGTTTCAGGAATGCTTTCGAGCTTCGGAAAGCGCGTTGCATCGACTATCAGGTCTTCTAATAACGCTGGGATTTCATCCAGAACTCTGACTCGCTGGATATGCACTACCATGGCTTTTCTTTCAAGCCCTAGCACTCTCGACTCTTCATTGCTGGCGCGTCGGCGTTCGCGTAGCAGAACACGAGACACAGGCAGTGATCGAGTGCCATCCAAACGCATGAAGTTAAAAAATTGAAACAATGAGCGATCGCTGTCATGCGTTGCGACGACGGTGCCTTTGCCTTGATAGCGAATGACCACGTGGTCCTTAGCCAGTGCATCCACCGCCTTGCGTATAGTCCCAACACTAACCCCGTACTCTTGAGAAAGAGCCGACTCGCTAGGAATGAAGGTTCCTGGCGGCCAAATACTCGAAACGATGCGTGACAATAGCGCTTCTTTTATTTGCTGATATAGAGGGCGATAAGAAGGTGCTGGGTGGTCGTTCATATCCGGTTCCTTGACGTGTTTCTTGTACGCCATGCGCTAGAGACGTTAGTGCTTCAATGCTGATGACAGTGAACACTAAAGCCCTGATGTTAGCTATTTTCAGTCATAGCCGCTCTGATTTAAGACAATAATATCAAAAAAAGATATAGATGACTTGAACTCTTATGTTATCTATCATATATATGATACAGGATGCGATTTAGATAAGCCGGTTCCATCTGGCATCCTTGATTTGATAACAGTAACAATATCAATAACCTAGTAGAGAGAAGACATCATGAGCATCGACTTCGTAGTACATGATGCCGACGATAGTGTCGGCGTCGCGGTGGTCGAAGGCATCCAGGCTGGCCAAGAACTGACTGGATGGGTCATGCAAGGTGACCGAACTATTACTTTTACAGTAAGCGACTCCATTCCTATTGGGCACAAGTTGGCAATTCGTGATCTGGCTGAAAATGACGCTGTCATGAAATACAGCGTCGATATCGGCCGCGCCATCAAGCCGATCGAGAAGGGCGAACATCTGCACGTTCACAACGTTAAAACCAAGAGGTGGTAAAAATGGAAATCAAAGGTCGCAAGTTTCTGGGCTATCGCCGCGAAAATGGGCGTGTTGGTGTCCGTAATCACGTTATCGTTCTACCTGTTGATGACATTTCTAACGCTGCCGCTGAGGCAGTTGCCAATAACATTAAGGGCACTATGGCGTTGCCGCATGCCTATGGCCGGTTGCAGTTTGGCGCTGACCTGGATCTACACTTCCGTACTCTGATCGGTATCGGTTCTAACCCTAACGTCGCCGCTGTTATCGTAATTGGTATCGAGCCAGGCTGGACCAACAAGGTGGTTGATGGCATTAAGGCGACAGGTAAGCCTGTGGAAGGCTTCTGGATCGAGCAAAATGGGGATCACAACACTATTTGCGCGGCTTCCAAGAAGGCCAAGGAGTTCGTACAGCACGCCAGTGAACTGCAGCGTGAAGAGTGTGATATTAATGAGCTTTGGGTTTCTACCAAGTGCGGTGAGTCTGATACCACTTCAGGTTTAGCTTCTTGCCCAACAACAGGTAACGCCTTTGATAAGCTCTACGATGCGGGCTGTACGTTGGTATTCGGCGAAACTTCCGAATTGACGGGCGGTGAGCATCTCGTTGCCGAACGGTGCGCTACACCTAAAGTGCGTGAACAGTTTCAGGCAATGTTCGATCGCTACAGCGATATGATTGATCGCTACAAGACCAGTGACTTATCTGAATCCCAGCCGACCAAAGGCAACATCGAAGGTGGCCTAACCACCATTGAAGAAAAAGCGCTAGGTAATATCCAGAAGATTGGTAAGCGCTGCCAGGTAGATGGCGTACTCGACAAGGCCGAAGCACCTACTGGCGCAGGGCTTTGGTTTATGGATTCCTCATCAGCAGCAGCCGAGATGGTGACGCTATGCGCAGCTGCTGGTTATGTTGTGCATTACTTTCCGACTGGCCAAGGCAATGTGATTGGTAACCCCATCTTGCCGGTTATTAAGGTCTGCGCTAATCCACGCACCATGCGTACCATGAGCGAACATATTGATGTTGATGTAACTCACATCCTTAGGCGTGAGATGGATATGGATCAGGCGGGGGATGCATTGCTGGAAATGACTCTACGTACTGCCAATGGCCGCCATACAGCTGCTGAGGCGTTAGGTCATCGTGAATTTGTAATGACTCGTCTCTACGAAAGTGCTTAACGAAATTGTGGCGCCCTGACGTTTGTTAGGGCGTCGTCTTGGGACTTTTTCAGGAGTAGTTACCTGGTAATAAAGTAAAGATTGTAAGAGTCGCGCCTTCTAAAAACGCGCCGTAATTTATCGTAACTCCGGTGCACTTGCTCGCAAGTTAACAATGACAACGAAGATACTTGGAGAAAAATTATGCGAATCTCTCTATCCATCGGTTTAGCCGCCGGCCTCGGTTTATCCCTCGCCAGTGCGCTTACGACAGTCGCTATAGCGGACGACTTTCCTGCGAAGAACATTCAGTACGTTATGCCTTTTGGCCCAGGCGGTGAATCTGATATTAGTGCTCGTCTTCAGCAGAAATACTTTGAAGAAATAACCGGTAAGCAGCTAATTGTGCAATACATGCCTGGTGGAGGTGGCGCTGTTGGCTGGTCTCAACTATCCGACATGCCGACCGACGGCCATGCGATTATGGGATCCAATTTGCCTCATATCATCCTCAAACCCATGGGCCAGGATGTTGGTTTTCAAACCGAAGACATTAATAATTTCTTTTATTTTCACTACTCCCCCGATGCGATCCTCGTCCGCAACGAAAGCCCCTATCAGACGCTTGATGATCTAATTCAGGCTGCTCAGGAAGCCCCTGGCGCTGTCACTTTTTCTGGCAGTGGCACCTACAGCGCAAATGATGTCGCCAACACGCGTTTTCAACAATTGGCGGATGTAACCACAACGTATATTCCCTTTGGTGGGTCTGGAGCGGCTGTTACGGCGTTACTAGGCGGAGTGGTAGAGGCGGAGTGGGGATATACCACGATCGCAGCTAACCATAACGACAAGGTTCGCATGCTGGCGGTGGCCTCTGAAGAGCGTCACCCCATGTTCCCCGATGTACCTACTTTCCAGGAGTTAGGCTATGACATGGTAGGTGGTGCCTATCGTGGTATGGCCGTGCCTGAAGGAACTCCCCAGGAGATTCAGCAGAAACTCTCCGATATCTTCCAGCAGATTAATCAAAACCCGCAGTTCCAGCAGGAAATGCAGGACCTTGGCTTTGTATTGATAGATGTGCCAATGGGAGAAATGGATACATTCATGAGCGATCAAATGGATGTTTACGAGGCTTCTGCACGTGAACTCGGCTTAATCGACTGACCTCTAAGGGAGAAGTCGTATGGATATTCTCAGTCATGCATTAGGCGCCCTGTCACCCCTGAACCTAGGGCTGGCGCTGCTTGGTGTTGCCTCGGGGATTATCATCGGGGCACTGCCGGGGCTTTCAGCCACGATGGCCGTAGCGGTACTCGTCCCGGTGACCTTTGGGATGACGCCAGAGTCAGCACTCATTATGCTGGGCGCTATTTATACAGGTGCCATTTATGGGGGGTCTTATTCCGCCATTTTGGTTAATACACCTGGAACGCCATCGGCGATAGCGACGACCTTTGATGGTTTCCCTATGGCCAAGCGTGGCGATGGCGATCTCGCGGTTACCCTCTCCACCTTGGCCTCGGTGGTAGGTGGATTGGTTGGCGTATTTGCCCTGTTGACGGTGGCTCCCCTTTTAGCTCAGGTAGCGCTGAGTTTCGGTCCCGTTGAGTACTTTTGGCTAGCCATTTTTGGGCTCACACTGATTTCTGCTCTTTCGGAAGGCTCTACCCTGAAAGGGTTCATGGGGGCAGGTTTCGGTCTGTTGTTATCGACTATAGGCGTCGCCGTAGTAGGAGGCGATATCCGCTACACCTTTGGCTCTCAAGTGCTGTTGGGTGGAATCGAGATAGTGTCGGCGTTAATAGGTTTGTACTGCATTCCGGTGCTTATTGATCTTGTGGCTTCCCCTGAATCTCATCTTAAAGTTGATGAAAAACAGCGTGGAGTCCGTTTACGTGAAGGTCTTATGCATGCATGGATCGGTAAATTTAATCTATTACGTTCAGCCACTATTGGCACTGGGGTCGCCATTTTGCCTGGTGCTGGGGGCTCAATTGCAAGTTTGGTGTCTTATTCGGAAGCCAGGCGTGCTGCTAAAGACTCTAGTTCTTTTGGTAAGGGTAACCCTCAAGGAGTACTGGCGACCGAAGCGGCCAATAACGCTACGGTGGGCGGAGGATTTATCCCAACATTGGTATTGGGGATTCCGGGTACGCCACCGGACGCCGTTATCCTGGGGGCTCTTTTGGTGCAGGGTTTTCGTACTGGCCCAGAGCTTTTTACGACCAATGCCAACATAACGTACACCTTTGTTGGGGGCTTGTTTATCGCTACGTGCTTATTGCTGCCCCTTGGCTTACTCATTGGTCGTTACGCATTTAAATCAATTGTTAGCATTCCGAAGGAATTGCTGGTGCCCACCATCGCTTTTATGACAGTGATTGGGACCTATGCGATACGTAATAGTGTTAGCGACGTCATCATCATGTTGACACTTGGGGTAATCGGCTGGGTGCTCAACCGCTACGGTTTTAAGCCCTCACCTATCGTATTGGGATTGATTTTAGGGCCCATTGCCGAGCAGGGGTTTGTTCAGGGCTTCTTAATGGGGCGTGCGAGCGGCTCCTACGCAATGACGTTCTTTGGTGGGCCAATTTCGTTGACGATCATCGCCTTATCGATCCTCAGTGTCTTCTACCCAGTGATCAAAGCGCGTCGATCACAGCGGCGTCACACGAATGGTGCGGATGATTCCCGTCAGGAGGTTTCATCATGAGCAAATCACTTCCCAAACTCCAGGCGTCGTGCTCAGCACGCTCAGAATTCCTGATGCCGCTGCTGTTCATCGGCATTGGCGGTGTTTGCCTATGGCAAAGCCAGGACATGAGCCAACTGGGGGCTATCTTTCCCGTCACCATTGCTGTCGTGGTTATCATCGCGGGGTTACTGCGGCTTGCTCAGTTAGTAGTGCGCGGGGTGTTAAGCAATACAGAACGTGACAAGGGGTCTACCCCTAGGCGGGTGCTGCTAGTGGTCGTGATGACAGCCTGGGCATTAGTGATGCCGTGGGCGGGTTTTCTGCTGACGGGACTGGCAAGTTTTGTCAGTTTGATGATGATTGCTCAGTACAAGGCATGGACGCCAAGGCGTTTAATGGGGCATCTACTTACAGGTGTCTTACTGGTTGCATTTTTCTACGCGCTTTTTGCTTTATTGCTCAATGTGCCGTTACCACTAGGGCGATGGTGGGTGTAGCAGAGCGGCTTTGTGGTGATATACAACAATTCATGCTGGGTTTAGCCCGGTAATAAAACTGGAGTATCTATGTTTAAGATAGTGATTTCTGAATTCATGGATGAAAAGGTGGTCGCGCACCTTAGAGAATTATTTGAGGTGGTCTTTGATACAGAGCTGGTTGAAGACCGTCGTGCCTTGCTTAAAGCAGTCACCGATGCTGACGCTATTATTGTGCGAAACCGCACTCAGGTTGATGCCGAATTATTAGCAGCAGCTCCGAAACTTAAGGTGGTGGGGCGTTTAGGCGTGGGGCTTGACAACATCGATCTAAAAGCATGCGAGTCGCAAGACGTCGTAGTCAAACCGGCGCACGGAGGCAATGGAAGCTCAGTCGCCGAATATGTGCTGACGGGTATTTTGCTATTACGCCGCCAGGCTTATTTTTCGAACCGCGAAATGCTGGCAGGAGAGTGGCCTCGCCAAGCATTGATTGGTCGTGAAGCGAGCGGCTGCACGCTGGGGTTGGTCGGTTTTGGCGCCATTGCCCGGGAAACGGCAAAACGAGCACTTGCCTTGGACATGCGAGTCATTGCTTTCGACCCCCACTTGGCAGCTGATGCATCGGAGTGGACCGGTATTGAACGCTATGAAAGTCTCTCCTCCCTACTGGAGGCAGCTGACGCAGTCAGTCTTCATGTCCCCCTGACCGAGGATACTCGACACCTTATTGATGCTGCTGCTCTTCAGCGAATGAAAAACAGCGCCATTTTGATCAACGCGGCACGAGGCGGCATCGTTGATGAAGGCGCATTAGCAACAGCATTGCGTGAAGGCCGGTTGGCCGGCGCTCTTCTTGATGTGTTTGAGCAGGAGCCATTGATGCAAGGTTCGGTGCTTGAAGATATTCCTAATCTGATCGTGACTCCTCATATCGCTGGTGTTACTGATGAGTCCAATGCTCGTATCAGCCAGATGACAGCAGACAATGTTCGTACAGTCTTGGACAAAGAGGGCGTGAATGTATGAGTGATAACATTGAGCTAAACGTGGCGCAGGTCCGTGAATTAGCTATGGCTGCTATGCGGGGGCGCGGCTTTGGTGAGGTTGAGGCTGCTGCTACAGTGACGGCCTTGCTGGCTGCTGAGCACGATGGTTTACCATCACATGGTCTTTCGCGGTTACCGTTCTATCTGGACCAAGCCGCAAGTGGCAAAGTTGATGCATCAGCAACACCTGCTGTCGAGGTTAATGGCGCCGTGGTACTTGTTGACGCTAAATACGGACTGGCGTTTCCTGCTGTGGAGCGTGGTCTGGAAGCTGGCTATACATGTGTTACGAAATCAGGCATTGCGGCAGTATCCATCGCTCGCTCTCATCATTTCGGCGTAGCCGGTGTGCCGGTAGAAGCTGCAGCACGGCGAGGTTACTTGGCCTTGGCTTTCAGTAATGCCCCTTCTGCAATGGCGCCCTGGGGTGGCAAACAACCCTTATTTGGTACTAATCCCATCGCATTCGCGTGCCCTCGTCGTGCCGGTGATCCGCTTTTGATTGATTTATCGTTATCAAAAGTAGCACGTGGAAAAGTGATGTTGGCAAAGATCAAGGGGGAGCCGATCCCGGAAGGCTGGGCATTGGATACCGATGGACAACCAACAACTGATCCCGATAAAGCAATTGCAGGCAGTATGACGCCTGCTGGTGATGCTAAAGGAGCAGCCTTGGCACTGATGGTTGAATTACTCACCGCTGGTCTTACGGGAAGTAACTTTGGTTTTCAGGCAAGCTCCTTTTTTGATGCAGAAGGTAAACCACCCGGCATTGCCCAACTGATTCTACTGATAGACCCTCAGCGTTTCTCGCCGGGGTTCGTTGAACATGCTGAAACGTTATTTGCCGCTATGCTAGACCAGCCCGGTGTCCGAGTCCCCGGCGAACGTCGCTTTCAGCAACGACGCGAAAGAGGTGAAAATATAACGATAGCCACTTCTTTAGTACACGATCTTGAAAACCATGCACAGGCAAATTAATAACCAGTGTTCTTGTGCCAATGGTTCGATTCTTAAGAGCATAATGTTTGGCATGGTTCTAATAAAATACTTTGCTCGGAATTTACGAGTAACTCTATGAGCAAGTATCTTAGCTAAAGTAAAGATTGTTATAGTTAGTTGGATGCCTTCTTTGTTCTCGAGTATATGTTGTGTGCTGAATGCTTTTTGCGAATAAGTATATTTGGCTAATGTTTTGAGATGAGGTTGCTTATGACCTTGGTTGGTATAAGTAATTGTTTCCAATTTTAGTGCGTTATATCGTAGCTTTAAGAAGTTATTAAGATCAGAAAGATAATAGAGTTTCTTGCGAGGCTATTTTGTGATGTTTTAAATGCGCAGCTTACATCAGTTATATGCCTTGAATAGACATATGTGTATTAGGAGAGCAGGTGGATGAGATTGCCTATGTTCGTGCCGTCTGAAGAAAATAGTTTTACTCGCTTAATGCGTTGGATAAGTAGTTTCCGAAATATTGGCCGGGGGCTATTAGTATGTGTAACGATAGCATTAGCGACAACTTTTATTGCTGATCATTATGGTGGGCCAACGCTTCTTTATGCGCTCCTTTTTGGTATGTCACTGCACTTTCTGAGTGATGAAGAGCGTTGTCGCCAAGGAGTTGAGTTCGCGTCTCGTACTGTTCTTAGGGTGGGGGTCGCATTGTTGGGAGCAAGAATGACATTTGAGCAAGTAGGTGAGCTTGGCATAGTGCCTGTGCTTACTGTTATCGGGTCTGTTGCTATCGTTATTATTATGGGAGCAATTTTAGCCAGGGTGCTCGGGCTGCCGAAAGATCTTGGCCTGTTAACGGGGGGCTCTGTTGCTATTTGTGGCGCATCGGCAGCATTAGCGCTTTCGGCAGTCATGCCGCGTCATGAAAATAGTGAGCGTAATACTATTCTTACAGTAGTTGGGGTAACCACGCTTTCAACCGTTGCTATGGTGGTTTATCCATTGATTGCAGGGGTTCTGAACCTTGCTAACACACAGGCAGGAATTTTCTTGGGAGGGACTATCCATGACGTTGCCCAAGTGGTTGGTGCTGGTTATATGATATCGGAGGAAACCGGAGATACCTCAACACTCGTGAAGCTAGTACGCGTTGCCATGTTGGTACCCACTGTTGTGATTTTTATGTGGATGTTTCGCTCGTCACGTCAGGGCGAAGGGGGGGCTACAAGGGTTCCAATGCTACCAGGTTTTCTAGTGGGCTTTGTCGTTCTTGTGATAATTAATAGCCTGGGCTTAATTCCAGAGATAGTTAATGACGGAATGTCAACGATGTCACGCTGGTGCCTTGTTATAGCCATTGCAGCGTTGGGTATTAAAACCTCTTTCCAGAAACTTGCAGTCGTAGGATGGAAGCCAGTGATATTAATGGTATTGGAAACACTGTTATTGCTTATTATTGTGCTTGGAATGGTGTTGTTCGCTGGCGAAAATATTTAAAGTTTCTAATAAACACGATGTTGACGTTTTTTTACACAAAAAAATTATCGAGCAGTGGGCGCTTATGAATTGCCGAGTGCCTTCAGAATAGCCAGCGGTAATGCCTAAAGTAGCACCGGTGTTGATTGATGCATTGCCCTTAGGGCAAGCATTGGTAGCTGACAAGCAGGATAGCAGCGGGCATGTAAGTGGCAGGCCACTGGTTACCCGTCTTGTACAGCTTACGATCAGGTCGCATTGAGGTAATTATACCGCTTGATTTTTGCGCATACTGCTCCTGCCAGTGACGATGTTTGGAAAAGCTCATGCCATGCATACATCAAAGGTTGAATGGCTTTATTAAAACGCAACATGAGAACCTGTAACGTTTTATAAAGATGTGGTGGTCGAAATCAACCGCCGTCAAGCGGGCTGTACTTGGCATCAGAACAAACCATGACAGCTTATTGTCGGCTTTCAAACCGTAGGGAGTACCCGTGTGAGAATAGGCGCACCTAAGGAAACGAGTCGGGGAGAAGCACGTGTGGCGCTTACCCCTGAAAGCGCAAAGCAGATCCAAAAGCTGGGCCACGAGTGTCTGATTGAAACAGGCGCTGGTCTTGCGGCGGGCTTTAATGACAACGCTTATCGTGATGCTGGCGTTACCGTAGTGGATAGTGCTGACGCTCTTTGGCAGGGCGCTGAGGTGGTCATTAAAGTCCGCGAGCCTTCTGATGAAGAAGCGGCACGACTACGAGAAGGACAAACGCTGATTGCGTTTTTCTGGCCCGCTCAAAACGAAGCGATGCTTGAGAAGTGCCGTGCCCAAGGCGCCACCGTGATTGCGATGGATATGGTGCCGCGCATTTCTCGTGCCCAGAAAATGGACGCGCTCTCCTCCATGGCCAATATCGCCGGTTACCGCGCGGTAATAGAGGCAGGCAATAATTTTGGCCGCTTCTTTACCGGCCAGGTAACTGCTGCGGGCAAAGTGCCTCCGGCTAAGGTGCTGGTAATTGGCGCAGGCGTTGCCGGGCTTGCGGCCATTGGTACCGCCACCAGTCTGGGTGCTGTGGTGCGTGCCTTTGATGTGCGTCCGGAAGTCTCCGAGCAGATCGAGTCGATGGGCGCTGAGTTCCTGTTCCTGGATTTTGAAAACAGCGAAGACAGCGAAGATAGTCAGGATGGCTCGGCAAGCGGCGGCTATGCCTCGCCCTCAAGCCCTGAGTTTCGCGAAAAGCAGCTGGCTTGTTTCCGCGAACAGGCGCCCGATGTGGACATCGTTATTACCACTGCGCTGATCCCCGGGCGCCCGGCGCCCAAGCTGTGGCTTGAGGATATGGTCGCGGCCATGAAACCCGGCTCGGTGATTGTTGATCTGGCGGCTGAAAAAGGCGGTAACTGCGATTTAACCCAGCCCGATGAGCGTATCGTCTCCGATAACGGCGTGATTGTGGTCGGCTATACCGACTTCCCCTCACGCATGGCGACCCAGTCGTCCTTGCTGTATGCCACCAATATTCGCCATATGCTGACCGATTTAACGCCTGAGAAAGATGGCGTGATCAATCACAATATGGATGATGACGTGATTCGTGGCGCGACAGTGACTTACCAGAGCGAAGTGACCTTTCCGCCGCCCCCGCCCAAAGTAAAAGCGATTGCTGCGGCCAAACCGAAGAAGAAAGAAAAACAGCCGACGCCCGAGGAGAAAAAAGCTGCAGAAGCATCAGCGTTTAAGGCCCAGTCCAAGCGCCAGGTCGGCATATTGGCCATCGGCGGAGCGCTGATGCTGCTGCTCGGCCAGATTGCGCCCGCGTCCTTTATGCAGCACTTTATTGTCTTCGTGTTGGCGTGCTTTATCGGCTTCCAAGTGATCTGGAACGTAAGTCACTCGCTGCATACACCGCTGATGGCGGTGACCAACGCGATCTCGGGCATCATTATTTTGGGGGCGATTCTGCAGATTGGCTCCGGCAGCGCCGTAGTGGGCGTGTTGGCGGCGATCTCGGTACTGATCGCAACCATCAATATCGTGGGTGGCTTCCTGGTGACACGCCGGATGCTGGCCATGTTCCAGAAATCCTGAGCGGCGGAGAGACGATATGTTAGGTCAAGGATTCGTATCTGCCGCGGCGATCGCGGCAAGCGTACTGTTTATTCTGTCGCTAGGCGGCTTGAGTAACCAAGAAAAAGCCAAGCGTGCTGTGTGGTACGGCATTGTGGGTATGGCGCTGGCAGTATTTTTTACTGCCTTAGGGCCGGGGATTGGCGGCTACTGGTGGCTAATTCCGATGATGGTGATTGGTGCTGGCATCGGTGTCTATGTGGCGGGCAAGGTCGAGATGACCGAAATGCCGCAACTAGTGGCAGCGTTGCACAGTTTTGTCGGCTTAGCCGCGGTGTTTGTCGCCTGGAGCGCGGATTTAGAGCGCCGCCGAGTACTGGCGGCACAAGCGGCCGATGGCGTTATGCAGGAGTTTTCTGCCTTTGCCGCGCTGGTAGCCACCAAGGCGCCTGACGAACTCACTTTTCTGCAGATTGAAGTGGTGTTCGCTATCTTTATCGGTGCAGTGACTTTCACCGGTTCGGTGGTAGCGTTCGGTAAGCTGGCTGGTAAAGTGGACGGCAAACCTCGCCAACTGCCCGGTGGACATATACTTAACGCCGGCGCGGCGGTGCTGTCACTGCTGTTAGCGATTTTGTACCTTAACAGCGCTGGCTTCTGGACGTTGATTGTATTGGCGGCCCTGTCGTTCTTTATCGGCTATCACCTGATTATGGGGATTGGCGGCGCCGATATGCCGGTGGTGGTGTCGATGCTCAACAGCTATTCCGGCTGGGCGGCAGCGGCTATCGGTTTCACGCTCTCTAATGATCTGTTGATCGTGACCGGGGCGCTGGTGGGCTCCTCCGGTGCGATTCTCTCCTACATCATGTGTAAGGCGATGAACCGCAATTTCGTTAACGTGATTTTGGGGGGCTTTGGCGGAAGCACCGGGCCCGCAGCGGAGATCGAAGGCGAGCAGGTGGCGATTGATGCCGGCGGTGTGGCCAGTGCCTTGAACGATGCTGATAGCGTGATCATCGTGCCTGGTTACGGCATGGCGGTAGCGCAAGCTCAAAGCGCCGTCAGCGATTTGGTGCGCAAGCTGCGTGCGGCAGGCAAGACCGTCCGCTTTGGTATTCACCCCGTGGCGGGGCGTTTGCCGGGTCATATGAACGTGCTGCTGGCCGAGGCCAAGGTGCCTTACGATATCGTGTTGGAGATGGATGAAATCAATGACGATTTCGCCAGCACCGACGTGGTGATCGTGATTGGCTCCAATGACATCGTCAACCCGGCCGCCGAAGAAGACCCCAACAGCCCCATCGCCGGTATGCCAGTGCTGAGGGTCTGGGAGGCCAAGCAAGTGTTTATCTCCAAGCGCGGCCAGGGCACTGGCTACTCGGGTATCGAAAACCCGCTGTTCTTCAAGGAGAACAGCCGGATGTTCTACGGTGATGCCCGCGATAGCCTGAACGCGTTGCTGCCACTGGTCGATTAACGCTCCACAACGCAGTGCAACCCAACGAACAGGGCGCCCAAGGGCGCCCTGTTCGCGTTTAATCGGCACGTCTCGCTCACTGTCATGGTTACCGGGAAAGGGTCTTGTTGCTTGTGGATTAAAAATTACTATCACGTTGTTTGCTAAATGCAAGTTGTAGCTATAGCTAATGTGCTTTAAAACAGTGCCATGTCAATGAGTCGCCCGCTCGCGCGTTTTGAAAGCGTCATGTTGAGAGACGTCATTGGGTGTTCCTCTGGTTACGCCAGGGGGTAAGCGCAATAAAGGGAGATGAACACATGAGTGGTAAATGCCCGATAATGCACGGCGGTAACACAGCCGCCAGCAAGTCCAATACCGACTGGTGGCCTAACGCTCTGAACCTGGACATCCTGCACCAGCACGATACAAAAACGAACCCGCTGGGTGAAGATTTTAACTATCGCGAAGCGCTTGAAACATTGGATGTAGAGGCACTGAAAGCGGACCTTCGCCAACTGATTACCCAGAGCCAAGCGTGGTGGCCAGCGGACTGGGGCAGCTACGTAGGCATGTTTGCCCGGGTTGCCTGGCATGCAGCAGGTTCTTATCGCCTGGCGGATGGCCGTGGCGGCGGTGGTACCGGCAACCAGCGTTTTGCACCACTGAACTCCTGGCCGGATAATGCCAATACCGATAAAGGCCGCCGCCTGCTGTGGCCGATCAAGAAGAAGTACGGCAACAAGATTTCCTGGGCCGATTTGATGATTCTCTCCGGCACCATGGCCTATGAAGTCGCGGGTTTGAAAACCTTCGGCTTCGCGTTCGGTCGCGAGGATATCTGGCACCCGGAAAAGGACACCTACTGGGGCGCTGAAAAAGAGTGGCTGGCGCCTTCCGACGGCCGTTACGGCGACGTGGCAAAGCCCGACACCATGCATAACCCGCTGGCCGCCGTGCAGATGGGCCTGATCTATGTGAACCCCGAAGGCGTGAACGGCCAGCCTGACCCGCTCAAGACCGCCGCCCAGGTGCGTGAAACCTTCAAACGCATGGCGATGAACGATGAAGAGACGGTTGCCCTGACGGCGGGTGGCCACACTATCGGCAAGTGCCATGGTAACGGCACACCCAGCGATCTAAGCCCGGAACCCGAAGCGGCTGGCCCCGAGCTTCAGGGCCTTGGCTGGATGAAAACCAAGGGTCGTGGCATTGGCCGTGACACCCTGGTAAGCGGTATTGAAGGCGCCTGGACTAAGAACCCGACGCAGTGGGACATGGGCTACTTCGAGATGCTGTTTGGCCACGAATGGGAATTGAAGAAGTCCCCTGCCGGCGCTTGGCAGTGGGAACCTGTCGACATTAAGGAAGAGGACATGCCGGTAGACGTGGAAGATCCTTCCATCCGCTGCATGCCGATCATGACCGATGCCGATATGGCCATGAAGGTCGACCCAATTTACAACGAGATCTGCCAGCGCTTTATGGCGGACCCGGCGTACTTTGATGATGTCTTCGCCCGCGCCTGGTTCAAGCTGACCCACCGCGACATGGGCCCGAAAGTGCGCTACGTGGGCCCGGATGTGCCCCAGGAAGACCTGATCTGGCAAGACCCGGTGCCCGCAGGGCCGGCCGATTACGACGTTGACGCCCTGAAAGCGCGTATCGCCGCTAGCGGTTTGAGTATCAGCGACATGATCAACACCGCCTGGGACAGCGCACGCACTTATCGTGGCTCTGACATGCGCGGTGGCGCCAACGGCGCACGCATTCGCCTGGCGCCCCAGAATCAATGGGAAGGTAACGAGCCAGAGCGATTGGCCCGCGTGCTGTCGGTGCTGACGCCGATTGCTGAAGAAAGCGGTGCAAGCCTTGCCGATACCATTGTGCTGGCAGGTAACGTAGGTATCGAACAGGCAATAAAAGCCGCTGGCTTAAGCGCCACGGTGCCCTTTGCCCCCGGCCGTGGTGATGCAACGGATGAAATGACCGATGCCGAGTCGTTCGAGGTGCTTGAGCCCTTGGCGGATGGCTTCCGCAACTGGCAGAAAGACGCCTACGTGGTCAGCCCCGAAGAGATGCTGCTGGACCGCACCCAACTGCTTGGCCTGACCGCAGCGGAAATGACCGTACTGATCGGCGGCATGCGCGTATTAGGCACCAACCACGCAGGCACCCAACATGGCGTGCTCACCGAGCGCGAAGGCGCATTGACTAACGATTTCTTCGTGAACCTGGTGGATATGGCCAATACCTGGCATCCGGCGGGCGACCATTATGAGATTCGTGATCGTCAAACGGGTCAGGTGAAGTGGACAGCTAGCCGTGTTGATCTGGTGTTTGGCTCCAACTCGATTCTGCGTGCCTATGCCGAAATCTACGCTCAGGATGATTACGTCGAGAAGTTTGTCAGCGACTTTATTGCCGCTTGGACAAAAGTGATGAACGCTGATCGGTTTGATTTAGCGTAATGCCACGCGCCCTATAAGGGGCGCGTGAGCAGTCACTGTTATTGGTGTACCCCCTCTTGCCCGCATCGAAAGATGCGGGCTTTTTTTATTGCCTGAGAAAGCATTAGCGATGCAATTAATCTTCAGTAGACGTACACAAGACGCAGGCAAATCGCTACTCTGGCAAACTCGGGCAGCGCGTTGGTGTGGTTTAGAAACCATAGTGGCACTGCATACGCCTTCTCCCAGCTTTGACAACCCAAGGTGAACCGTGAAACGAGGCAAGTGGATAGTGGCCGTTTGGCTAGTGGTGCTGCTCAGCTGCGTAGTGCCTTACACCCTTCTGACAAATACCGCCGCTTGGTACGGCAGCTTTCTTTTCTGGACTTGCGCTGGACTCGTGGTGATTGCACTTAATATCTTTATTACCCAGGATTTTAAGGAACACGATCGTGACTGAGGCGATGATCTGGGGGGCCATTGCCCTTTACCTACTGGTAGCGGTCGGGATTGCGGTTCTCTCGCGGCAGGGGGCTGCGAACAGTATGTCGGGCTATTTTCTGGGTAACCGGCAGATGAATGGGTTTGTCTCGGCGCTAAGCTACAGCGCAACCACGTATAGCGCCTTTATGATGGTGGGGCTGGCGGGGCTAACCTACGCCGGTGGCGTCGGTGCACTGGGCTTTGAAATTATCTATTTTGCGGGTGTTTCTTTGGTGGCTGTTTTCGGTCCGCGTTTTTGGGCTGTCGGCAAAAAATTTGGCTTTGTTACTCCCAGCGAAATGCTGGGGTATCGTTATCACAGTAAGCCGGTCGCCATGGCCGTTGCTATCACCAGCTGTATCTTTCTGATCCCTTACTCTGCTGTGCAGCTGGCCGGTGTGGGCTATCTGCTGGAAGGCATGACGGATGGCGCCATCACGTTTACCACCGGGGTGGTAATGGCGACGTTAATCGCCGTTTTCTTTTCCTATATTGCCGGTATTCGTTCGGTGATGTGGACCGACTCGTTACAGGCGCTGATGATGATTGTTGCCTCAACGCTGGTCGCATTGCTGGTGGTCCAGGGGCTGGGCGGTTTCAGCGGCCTGTTTGGCACGTTTGAGGCGGAGCATCCTGCAGCCCTCACCGTTCCTGGCACGGGGCTTTTTAGCCTGGTGACCTTTTTGGGGCTGAGTATTCCCTGGTTCTTTTTTAGCCTTTCCAACCCGCAGGTCAGCCAGCGTCTGTTTATGCCTGCGTCGTTGCGCGCCATGCGCCAAATGCTGATTGGCTTTTTGGTGTTTGGCTTTATCTATACGCTGGTGTCCGTGCTGTGGGGATTCTCGGCACTGGCAGCGTTTCCCGATCTTGCGCGGGCTGATCTCGCTACACCTACACTGCTGGCCTCTGACTTTGTTCCCCCCGTGTTGGGAGTGATCGTGATGGTGGGTGTTATGGCGGCAGCGGTCTCAACGATTGATTCCATCATGTTAACCTTGGCCGCCATGTTTTCTCGGGATGTTTACGCCAACGCTAAACCCGGCGTAAATGAACAGCGCCAACTGCTGGTGGGCAAGATCGTTGTGCCGGTTATTGCCCTGCTGGCGCTTGGATTTGCTGAGCTGCAGCTGGATTTAATTGCTGTACTCTCCGTGGCAGCTTCGTCAGGGCTGGTCGCCATGGTGCCCGCGATTATCGGCGCTTTTTACTGGAAGCAAGGCACCGCAGCGGGGGCATTGGCAAGCATCGTGGGGACCAGCGTTTTTGTGCTGTTAATGTATGCCACCGGTAATTCGCTGATGGGTTTGCCGGCCGGTATTTGGGGCATCGTGGTAGCGGCAGCGCTTTTTGTGGGCGTAAGCTTCATCACCACCCCTCATGCCGCTTCAAGGGATGCTTTTTTGGCGGCAATAACAGAAGTGATGGAGCGCAATAAGCGTGTGAAGGTTGACGCATCCTCGGCGTAAAAGTATCTGCCAGGTATAAGCCCGGTGATTAACGCCATTCTGCCAACTGCTGGCGATGGCTCACCTGAGCCTGAGTAGCGCTCACCGGCTGTAGCCACACCTCGGTGCCGGGCAGGCACTGGGAGAGCAGGGCACAGGCGCTGGGGGTAATCGCGCCCATGCGTGGGTAGCCACCAATGGTCTGGCGATCATTCATCAAAATGATCGGCTGGCCATCGGGCGGTACCTGTACAGCTCCCAGCGGGATGCCTTCTGAGATCACGCCGCTTACTTTACTTTCAAGCGCATGCCCTGTAAGTCGAATGCCCATCCGGTCAGCGCGCTGATCAACGTGCCATGGTTGATTAAATAATTGATAGAGGCTGCGGCCCGCAAAGAAGGCCGCCTGGGCACCTAATACCATTGGCAGTAGACAGTGGCCGTTGGGGATCGGCAGTTGAGCGCTTGCTGGAAGTCGGCGTGGCGTCACGGACGCGCCCTGCCAATACAAGCGGTCATTGAGCTGTAAGGGTCTGCCATCCTCATAAAGCCCGCCCAGCTGCTCTCGGGCCGTGCAGGCGCGGCTACCCAATACGACTGGCGCCTCAAGCCCACCGGGGAAGGCGAGGTAGGCACGCAGCCCGGCACGTGGCTGGCGAAACGTGAGTGCTTGCCCAGGGCGTAGAGTGAAGGGCGCGTTAACTGCCAGCGGCTTATCATCAATACGCGCGTCAAGGTCGGCACCGGCCAACGCCAGGCACACGCTTGCGTCGGTTTCCAATGTCAGGTTGCCGCCCATCACAATCTCTAGCGCGGCGCTCTCAAGCGGATTGCCCAGCAGCCAGTTGGCCCAGCGAAAGGAGATCCAGTCGGCGGCGCCGCTTTGGGTAACGCCCAGGTGGCCGACGCCGAAGCGCCCGTTATCCTGAATAAGCGCAAGGGGGCCTGCCTGCTTTACGGTAATGCTAGCTTGGCTCATACGCGCTCCTCTAGCGGGGTCGTATCACCACCGGCAGCTTCAAATTCGGCTTGAGAGATGGCCTTGAAGCGTACCTTATCGCCGGGTAGCAACAGCGGTTCGCCGCGTTTTGCGTACTCAAAAAGCGGCATCGCCGTGCGGCCAAGAATATTCCAACCACCAGGCGAAAGCAGAGGGTAAATAGCCGTTTGGCGCTCGGCGATGCCTACGCTTCCGGCCGCCACCCGGCGTCGCGGGGTTTTCAGGCGAGGAGTGGCCAGGTCTTCATCCACCAGCCCCATAAAGCCGTAACCCGGCGCAAAACCAAGCGCAAAAACGCAGTAGTCGTGACCGCAGTGGCGCGCAATCAACTGCTCAATACTTACCCCGGCGCCTTGGGCCACTGCCGGTAGTTCAGGCCCCACGCTTGCGTCGTACCACACCGGGATCTCATGCAGCTGGCCCTGCTGTGTATCGGCAGGCTGAAGGCCCTTTAGGGCTTCACGGATTCGCGACGTTGCCTCAACGAAGGTCATGCGTTGGCAGTCGTAGTGAACGAGCAGGGTCGTATAAGAAGGAATAAGATCGATCAGCGCATCGTTAAAGGCGTGGCGCAGGGCAGTGTCCGCGGCCATGATCCAGCCCATATTGCGCTCATTGATCTCATCAAAAAGACGCACCGTGAGGGCGTCCATGGCAGCGGTTTCCAGACGCAGTTTCACGCGGACTCCAACACCTTGAAAGCTTCACGGATCGCACGTACGGCGGCAATCGACTCAGGGTTGTCACCATGAACACAGAGCGTGTCGCAAGGAAGTCGCAGCGCTGAGCCGTCGCGGGCGGTCAGGGCGTCGCCCTTGGCCAGCGCAATGGCCTGGGCCACGATAGTCGATTGGTCGTGGTGAACGGCACCCGCCAAGCGACGCGATGCCAAATGGCCGTTGGGCTCATAGGCGCGGTCGGCAAAGGCCTCAAACCAGAGCGTGATGCCCATTTTAGCAGCCAGCTCGCGATGCGGCTCGGTATTGGCGGTGGCCATTACCATCAGCGGAAGGCTTGCATCAAACGCTCGAACGGCACGCATCGCGCCTTCCAGCAGCTCAAGGTTGGCAGCCATATCGTTATACATGGCGCCGTGCGGCTTGATATAGCTAAGTTCGCTACCCTCGGCGCGGCAAATACCGGCAAGCGCGCCCGCCTGATAAAGAATCATATCTTCGACTTCAGCCGCCGAGCAGGCCATGGAGCGTCTCCCAAAACCCATCAAGTCAGGATAGCCTGGGTGAGCGCCGATCCGCACCCCATGCTGAACAGCCAGTGCCACGGTACGACGCATAACGTGAGGGTCGGAGGCGTGGTAGCCACAGGCAATATTGGCGCAGTCAACAAAAGGCATGACCTCAGCATCAAGGCCAAGTGTCCAGTTGCCGAAGCTTTCGCCCATATCGCAGTTGAGTAAGGGAATGACCATAACGACTCCAATTATTATTACAGAGGTTATTTGGGATGCGTTATTAAACCCAAACTAATATAGGGGAGAGGCTCTTTCATTTACCAATCGTTTTTCACGATACTTAATATCGGCAGCTTCTATCGTATTGTTATTTCTTATAAAAATAGTTGACGATAGGAAGTAATACGATTATCAACTAAATAAAGCACTCGATAAAACAATAAAGAAAAACGCGTATTTGACTCAAGCTACTCACAATAAATGGGTCGATAAAAAAGCGTTTTCCGGGGTGAATCATGCACTTGCCAGCCACGTACCATCAACGGGGCGGTTTACTGCCAGCGTTGGGCTTGAAATTACATTGCAGTAGTAGCTTGCTCTGTGAGCCAAATAACTGCTCTGTGAATCGATGCGCCTCGATAGACAGCACCGATATCTTTTGGTCATTGCACGCGTGGATTAGGCAACATTATGCTCGATTTCAAAGAACTTGAAGCCTTTGTTTGGGCCGTCAGATTGGGGTCCTTTCGCAAGGCGGCCGCACGCCTGCATTTGACTCAACCCTCAGTCTCAGAACGTATTTCGCGCTTAGAAGCGACGGTAGGCGAACTGCTGCTGGAGCGCTCGGCCCGCCCGGTGCAACCCACGATGCGTGGGCGTGAGTTTTTCTTGCATGCTGAACGTATGCTCAGCCAGCGTGATGAAGCCATGAAACTCTTCGACAGCGAAGAGGACTACTCGGCCCCCCTTCGACTCGGCACTATCGAAACCATTGCCCACAGCTGGTTCCCTGAGTTCATGCGCCAGCTTACCGAACGTTATCCGCGTTTAACCATCGAGCTTACGGTGGATTACTCACCAGCGCTCAATGAGCGGCTGATGGGTAATGAGCTGGATATCTTACTGGCCATGAATGGCTACCTACCGCCCAAGCAGATCGAATACGAAGCGTTAAGCCCTTACGAGATGGGTATGTTCGTATCTCCACGCCATGCCGAGATGCTCAGTGAAAACACTGAAGCCTGGCGCACAAAGCTGCCGTTTATTTCGTTTGGAAAACTGGCCCGCCCTTATGAAGAGCTGGTTCAGTACCTGGCCGAGCAGGGCGTTACCAGCCCGCGTATCCATAGTGTTAGCACCCTGATGACGATTGTGCGAATGACGATGGAAGGTTTGGGTATCGGTGCGCTGCCGGTTGCCACGGTGCTTGATGAATGGCGGCGTGGCGAGCTCTTGCGCTTGGCATTACCGGTACCGCTACCGGCGATGAACTATGATGTGATATGGCGTCACGCCAATCATCCCCGCTTTTGTAGAGGCGTTGGCCGTTTAGCCCAAAAAACGGCTTGTGCCTACGCGCAGGAGCGCCGTGTCGAGATGACCAATGCGTTATTTCCAGGGCACTGGGTCCAGCCAAGTGCTCTCGTTACCAACCCCAACGCAACACCTCCACTAATATGAATAAGAGGAATTATCCCATGCGTATGCGCATTGCGACCCCCCTACTATTTGCCACCGCCTATGGCTTGGCTGCGACAGCCTCTGCCCAAGCGGCTGAATGGAACATGGCAACACCTTATGGTGACGCGAGTTTTCACACCAACAATACCAAGCAGTTTGCTGCAGATGTTGCTGAAGCGACCGATGGCGAATTGACCATCACCGTGCATAGCGGTGGCTCGCTCGTCTCCCACGGGGAAATCAAGCCGTCGGTACGCCGCGGTACGATTGATGCTGGTGAAGTTTTCATGTCGGTGCTATCCAACGACGCCCCGATTTTTGAGGTGGATACGCTGCCCGGTGTAGCCGGTAGCTACGATGATGCTTATGCGTTATGGCAAGCCACCAAGCCCATGATTACAGAGCTGTTTGCTGGTGAAGGCTTGATTCCGCTGTATGCCGTCGCGTGGCCTGCACAGGGGATTTATACCGCCAATGAACTGACAGATCCGGCGCAGTTTGAAGGTTTGCGGGTGCGGGCACCTAATATCAATACCCAGCGGTTTGTGGATAACCTCGGCGGTAGTCCCACTGAAACCGAAGAGTCGGACATTCCCACCGCGTTCAGTACCGGTCGTGTAGACGCCATGATTACGTCAAGCTCTACGGGTAATTCCATGACGGCGTGGGACTACGTGTCCTATTACACCGACGCCAACTTATGGCTTCCGAAAAACATTGTATTTATCAGTCAGCGTAGTTTTGACCGTCTGGATGAGGCAACTCAGGAGGCTTTGATGGAAGCAGCTGAACGCGCTGAAGAGCGTGGCTGGCAGATGAGTCGTGACGATAACGACGCGAGCCTCGCTGCACTTGAAGAAAACGGCATCACTGTAGCGACCCCGAATGAAGAGGTCGCCGCAGCTCTCCAGGAAGCGGGCGATAAGCTCTTTCAGGATTGGCTGAGCCGTGCTGATGACGAAGCGGAAGCGGCCTTGGAAGGTTACCGGGAGCAGTAAGGTAGCTAAACGGCATAAAACCTTTACGGAGGCGGCGCTGGCCGCCTCTTTTCACCCACGCGCTCGGTGAGATAACGAACATGACGTTTAAATTCGACAGACTCTACCGTCTAGGTGCTTGGGGAGCCGCGGTGTGTATGATCGCGATTTGTGCCCTCATTGCACTGCAAGTGGCTTTTCGTGCCATCGATGCGCTGTTGATACTGGTGGGGCTCAACCGCTTGAACATCAGTATTACCGGTGTTTCCGAGATGGCGGCCTATTTATTGGTGGGTGCTACCTTCTTGGGCTTGGCGTATACCTTTGTGCATCACGCCCATATTCGCGTGACGCTTTTGATTTCACGGCTGCCTTCTGCCATTCGGGTGTGGTTTGAAGTGGCCTGCCTGCTGATTGCTTTAGCGATTAGCGTAATACTCGGGTATGGGCTGATTGGGTTGGCAAGAGAAAGCCTTCAATACAACGATGTGTCATCGGGTTTTTTATCTATACCGCTGTGGATACCCCAAAGCGTCTTGGTCATCAGTGTAGGGCTACTTAGTCTTGCTCTGATCGAGGCGCTGATTATTGCATTGCGGATAGCAACACGTGACCCGTCCAGTTTTCGTGAAGCGACATCCACCGATGACAGCGAAATGCACTAACTCTCTGCCATCACTGCTTGGCCACGTTATGTTGGAGAAGACCTTGTGTTAACACTCAGTTTGGCAACGATTTTTACGTTATTGCTTTTGCTGGGCGGGGGCGTTTGGATCGCTTTTGCCCTAATCGGTACTGCGTGGGTGGCATTGGCATTCTTTAGCCCGTTTGACCCGGGCCCGATCCTTGCCTCTGATTTTTGGGGGGCGAGCTATGGATGGGATTTAACGGCGCTGCCGATGTTTATCTGGATGGGCGAGATCCTGTTTCGATCTGGGCTTGCGGACAATATGTTTCGCGGCCTTTCGCCCTGGCTCAACCGCTTACCCGGCCGTTTGCTGCATACCAATATTATCGGTAGCGGCATGTTCGCAGCCGTGTGTGGTTCATCCGCCGCTACCTGCGCCACCGTGGGTAAAATGACTCTGCCGGAGCTTGAACGCCGTGGCTACGACAGCAATATGGCCATCGGTACGCTGGCAAGTGCCTCGACGTTAGGCCTGCTGATCCCACCCTCCATCATGCTGATTGTTTACGGCGTAGTGACCGAGCAATCCATTTCCCGACTATTTATGGCAGGCGTCGGCCCAGGGCTGATGATTTTGGCAATGTTTATGGCCTACCTCATACTCTGGGCACTTGTTAAAGGGAATCGGGAAGGCCTTACCGGTGAAGATGAGTCTGACATGAGCTTCACAGAGAAGCTGCGTAATACTTGGGCATTAATGCCTATTCTGCTGTTGATTGGCGGTATCATCATTTCGATCTACGGCGGGCTGGCATCACCCACCGAAGCCGCGGCGGTCGGTGTCGTGCTATCCATGGTGATTGCCCGCTGGAACGGCCACTTTACGGCCCAGATATTTAAAAGCTCGCTATTCGCGGCTATTCGTACGGCTTGCATGATCGCGTTTATTATTGCCGGCGCCTCGTTTCTGACCTCGGCGATGGGCTTTACCCAAGTTCCCATGCAGCTGGCCCGCGCGATTAGCGAGATGGGATTATCACCCTCCATGCTGCTCATCGCCCTGACTGTGCTCTTGCTGATCATGGGCTGCTTTTTAGACGGTATCTCGCTTATTTTGCTGGTAACCGCGATTATCATGCCGGTGGTCAGCGCTGCGGGGTTCGACCTTATCTGGTTTGGTATTTATCTGGTGGTTGTGGTGGAAATGTCGCAAATTACCCCGCCTGTCGGTTTTAACCTATTTGTTATTCAGGGCCTGACCGGCAAGGATATTTTAACCATCACACGAGCGACGCTGCCTTTCTTCCTACTGATGTTGCTGGCGATTGCTTTAATGCATGCTTTTCCCGCGATAGCGCTTTATCTGCCTTATGCGATGAATAGTTGAGATAGCTTGGCTGCTCAGTAGCAAAAGGTGTTTCGCTTGATCGACGTCTTAGCAGTACCCAAACTGTTAAAGGCGTCATCTTTTTGTCATGGTTAGTGACATACCCTACGCGCCGTCAATCCGCGACGATAGGAGTGCTTTATGCGGCTGGCCTTGTTTGACCTTGATGATACTCTCTTGGATGGGGATTGCAGCGACCGCTGGAATTTATGGATGTTCGAGCAGGGTTGGATCAGCAACGCCGAGACCTTTCTCGCCCGGGCTGAGCAGATGCAGCAGGCCTATCATGCGGGTCAATTAAAGCTGGAAGAGTATCTGGCGATGACGCTGGCGCCGCTTAAGAACAGGCTCGTGACTGACGTCGAAAAAGAAGTAGAGCGTTTTGTTGCGACGCATATTCAGCCGCGTATATTTGCTCAAGCCTTAGCCTGCCTGGCGTCTCATCGTCAGGCGGGCGATACGTTAGTGCTGATTTCTGCCTCATCGCACCACTTGGTCGCACCCATTGCCAAGATGCTGGGTATCGCCCACGTGCTGGCGGTGGACCTAAGCATTGATAAAGAGGCAGAAAAAGCGCGTTATACCGGCGAGAGTGAGGGCATTTTCTCTTACCGCGGCGGTAAAGTGTTGCGTTTGCAGCAGTGGCTAACGGAGCAACAAATTACGCCCAGCCACACGGTGTTTTACTCGGACTCCCGCAACGATCTACCGCTACTGCAATATGTCGATTGCCCCGTGGTCGTTAATCCCGACCCGGTACTGGCTGAGGTCGCAAGCCTTGAAGGATGGCAACGGTTGGACTGGCGAACTTGGCCGCTACAAAGCAGCCGGTTGTAAAGACCCTCTGCGCAAACGTCGTATTGGAAGACGTTTATCTCTTAAGGCGCTAATGCCTGCCAAATCAAATTAACACCCACTAGGAACATGGCCAGTATTACCAGGCGATAAAACAACTGCTCATTAACCCGGCTTTGTAGCCAAAGGCCGCTACGTACGCCTACCCACGCGACTGGCACCAGGAGTAGCGATGCCCAGGCACTGGCCATATTGATTTCGCCAAGCCACAGGTACGGGCCTAGCTTAATCACGTTAACCGCGGTAAAGGTGACAACGCAGGTGGCGATAAAGGTCTCTTTAGGCAGTTTTCGTGGTAGTAGGTAAAGATTGAGTGGTGGGGCGCCTGCATGGGCAATAAAGCTTGTGAAGCCACACACGCTGGCGGCAGGCAGCGCCCAATGCGTTGAGATAGGCTTGGCGGCCAATGGCTTTAACAGCATATACGCAGCAAACACCACTGAGATCGCACCCAATACCAGGCGAACGCCCTGTTCGCTCAGGCTGCCAAAGAGCAGCGTGCCCACCGCAACACCGACGAAGAGCCCTGGCAAAAATCGCCATACTTCGGCCATGTCATGCTTGCCCCACCATGCTTTCACTGCCAATACGTCCATTACCAGCAGTAGCGGCAGCAATAGGCCTGCGGCCTGCGTGGGACTAATCACCAGTGCCATCAGCGGCACCGAAAGCGTGCCAAAACCACCAGCAAAGCCGCCTTTTGAGACGCCCGTCAGATACACCGAAAATCCGATCAATAGCCAAGCGATAATGGAGTAGTCCGGCAGCATGGCAATTCCTAAAAAGCCTGAAGTTGAAACGCCTAGCGGGAAAAAACGCGTGGGCGGGGCTTGGAGTTAGCGAAAATGTTTTGCGGTCTCTTATGTACTTTCACCGATTTGAAGCGTGAAGCCTACATCGTGTTGTCGGCGATAAACATGTTTACCGCGAAGTCTGCGAATGAGCTCCTGTGCGGCCAGACGGCCCATGTCTTCGCGTGGGGAGAGAATGGTAGTGAGTTTCGGCGTGATATGTTGACCTAACGGTAAGCCGTTGAAGCCTGCAATGGCAATATCATCTGGCACAAGAAGATTTTGGCGTTGGGCGGCCAGCAAGGCACCTGCGGCAAGATCATCGTTGGCAAAATGGATGGCCTGCGTGGCGGGGTAGCCTTTCAAAACCTGGGCTAGGCTTTCCGCGCCCGCCTGCAGGCTGCCCAAAGTGTCCAGTTCTAGCAAGGGGGCTTCAAGCCCCTTTGCCTCCAGTACTTCTTTATGCCCTAGGTAGCGCATTCCCGCGCGATAATCGTGGGAGAGCCGTGCGCCAACATACACAATTCGCTGGTAGCCTCTGTCGATAAGATGGCTGGCCATGCACCGGCCGGCAGCTAAATGATCCAGCCCCACGTTGAGATCTATGCCTTTACCGAGCTCCATCACTTCCATAATCGGATGGCCCCAGTTAGCTAATAGCGTCCGACACGCATCGTTATGGCGTAGCCCGGCGGTGACCAAAGCCGAACATGACCAGCCTAAAAACGTACGCACCAGTTGATACTCACGGTCCAGATCGTAATCAGTATTGCCGAGCAGGATCTGATACCCCTGCGCTTCTAGTGTTTCCTGCAGGCCCTTTATGACTTCCACAAACACGCTGTTGATCAGCGACGGCACGATGATGGCAATCAGCCGGGAGCGGGAAGATGCCAGGCTACCCGCTACTAGGTTGGGCACATAGCCCAAACGCTCTACGCTTTCCAAAACGCTTTGGCGGGTACTGTCGCTCACCTTGTCGGGGTGGTTCAGTGCCCGCGATGCCGTAATCGGGGAAACCCCTGCGGCCTGCGCCACCTGACTGAGCGTGATTTGATCGGAGCGACGGCGTGACTTGTTAGCGGCCGAGAGGTCTTTAGACATTAGTCGCACGTCCTTGATGTTCAACTTGTCGATACGCTGAGAGTAATCTAGAAGTAATGGTAGCGCTATCATGACAGCGCTACCATTTTCCTTGTCATGATAGGCAATAAGAGAAGACCCAAGGAAAAAATAAGGCATCGCAACGCTAGTAACCCACACAACAACAGCGAGGTGTCGACCGGTGAGTCAACACGATAAGCAATCACGTCAAGTAGGCGTTATTGGCCTGGGTGCGATGGGAATGGGCACCGCTACTGCCTTACATCACCAGGGATTTAACGTAACTGGATGTGATATTGCCGCTGAGGCACGCGATGCCTTTATAGCAGCTGGGGGCAAGAGTGTGGCAACGCCGATGGAGCTTGCTCACTGTCATATTGTGCTGGTAGTGGTCGTCAACGGTAGCCAGGTTGAGCAGGTGTTGTTTGGTGAGCAGGGCGTGGTGGGCCATCTAGCGCCAAGCAGCCTGATTATACAGTGCGCCACGGTGGCGCCCAGTCAGGCGAAACAGCTTGGTGAGCGCGTGGCAGCAGAGGGATTGATGATGCTGGACGCACCGATTAGCGGCGGTGCTGCAAAAGCCAAAAGCGGTGAGCTATCAGTTATGGCATCGGGCGCCGCGGAGGCATTTAGCTACGCAAGTGACGTGCTTGATGGCATGGCCGCCAAGGTTTATCGCCTGGGCGATGACCCCGGCGTGGGGTCCAGTATGAAGCTGGTCAATCAACTGTTGGCAGGCGTACATATCGCGACGGCCGCTGAAGCCATGGCGTTGGGTATCCGGATGGGGCTTGACCCCGAGGTTATCTTTGGGGTGATTACCCACTCGGCGGGCAACTCCTGGATGTTCGAGAATCGTGTGCCCCATATTCTCAAAGGTGACTACACGCCGCTTTCAGCGGTGGATATCTTTATTAAAGACCTCAATATCGTGCACCAGACCGGGCGCGAGCTTTCGATGGCAACGCCGGTTGCTGCCAGCGCGTTGCAGCAGTTCACCTCGGCCAGTGGGGCAGGCTTTGGTCGAGAAGATGATTCTGCGGTTATCAAAGTCTACCAGCGGCTATCAGGCATTACGTTGCCTGAAGCGGCGAACGATGCTCAGGAAACCTAATCATGAGCACAGTGCAGAGCATAGCCCTTGAAAAGACAGCCCTTGGAAACATAGCCCTTGAAAGCATAGTCCTTGGAGCTATCGCCGACGACTTTACCGGGGCAACCGATCTTGCCAATAACTTGGTGCGCGGTGGCATGCGCTGCCTGCAGGTGATCGGCGTGCCGCAGGAGACGATTGATCTCCAGGACGTTGATGCGGTGGTGATAGCTTTGAAATCGCGCTCCTGCCCGGTTGATGAAGCCATCACGGATTCTCTCACGGCTCTTGAGTGGCTGCGTGGGCAGGGTGCTCGACAGCTATTCTTTAAATATTGCTCTACTTTCGATTCTACGGATAAAGGCAATATCGGGCCCGTGGCCGATGCGCTGCTGGATCGCCTGGGTGCCTCTCAAACGGTGATGGTACCGGCGTTTCCAATTAATGGTCGTACGGTTTATCAGGGCCATCTGTTTGTGGGTGATCGCCTGCTTAACGATAGCGGTATGCAGCATCATCCGCTCAACCCGATGCAGGACGCTGACCTGGTGCGGGTCTTATCCCGCCAAACACCCTTCCCGGTAGGCTTGCTCGGTCACTCGGTAATAGCCAAAGGCGCCGGCGCCGCTTTTGACCACTTATCCGCACTTGCCGAGCAGGGCACTCGCCATGTGATTTGCGACACGCTTGATGAGCAGAATCTGGATATATTGGCAGAAGCTACCGTGCTGATGCCGTTGGTGACCGGTGGCTCCGGCTTGGGGCAGGCTTTACCCGTCCAGTACCGTGCCCAAGGCTGGCTTAAGCCCATTACGGAACCGGGGCGTTTACAGCCTGCATCAGGCAGCGTGTTGGTGCTGTCCGGGAGCTGTTCTACAGCAACCCTGGCACAAGTAGCCGATTTTCTGGCTTGCCATCCTAACAGCGGTTTTGCGCTAGACCCTTTGTCGCTTGCCGAAAGTGACCGACAGTTGGAGCAGGCGCTGGTCTTTGCGCGACAGCGGCTCTCAGAACAGACCCCGGTATTGATTTACGCCTCGGCGGATCTAGAGAAAGTCAGCGCTGCCCAGCAAGCATTGGGTGTTGCGCGTGCGGGGGCGCTGGTCGAAGAGGCACTGAGCCAATTGGCGGTAACGCTGGTTAACGAAGGCGTTGGTCAGTTGCTGGACGCCGGGGGCGAAACCTCGGGGGCAGTGGTCTCGGCGCTGGGAATTTCCACCCTACGTATAGGTGAGCAGATTGATCCCGGCGTGCCCTGGACCCAGGCTCCGCTGGAAGGTCGTGAAGCGCCGCTCTCGCTGGCGCTGAAGTCGGGCAACTTTGGCGGTGTCGATTTCTTTACCCGAGCCTTTGAGGTGTTGGCATGAGCGTCCACTTACGCCACCATCATCAAAACAGCCTGCGCGAGCAGATCAGCACGCTTGGCAAGTCGCTGTTTGATCGCGGCCTGACCATGGGGTCCAGCGGCAACATTAGCGTGCGCCTGGATGACGGTGGCTGGCTGATGACGCCCACCAACGCCTGCCTGGGGCGGCTGGACCCGGCGCGAATCGCCCATCTGGATGATAACGGCCAGCTACTTGGTGGCGATAAGCCTACTAAAGAGCAGTCCCTGCATATGGCGATGTATGCAGAGCGCCCTCGGTCGGGCGCTATTGTGCACCTTCACTCTACCCACTCGGTGGCGGTTTCGTGTTTGCCGGACGTGAACCCTTGCGACTGCATTCCGCCGCTCACCGCCTACTATGTCATGCGGGTGGGCAAACTGCCGATTGTGCCCTATCACATCCCCGGTGACCCAAAACTGGGCGAAGCGGTACGGGGCCTGGCGGGTAAACACAGCGCTGTGCTGCTTGCCAACCACGGTCCGGTAGTGGCAGGCAAGAATCTGGAAGCGGCGGTGTACGCCACCGAAGAGCTTGAAGAGACGGCCAAACTGTTTCTGCTACTGCGCGGCGAAAACCCACGGGGGCTAACGCCTGAACAGGTCGCGGAGCTTGAGGCGCGGTTTCCTCGGGATTAGCCCGCATTGCGATAAAAACAAAGAGGCACCGATACACCATGATTCGATTAGCCGCCAACCTCAGTATGCTGTTTAACGAGCACGATTTTATGGGCCGCTTTTCAGCGGCGGCTGATGCGGGGTTTAAAGGGGTTGAATACCTGTTTCCCTACGCCTATAGCGCTGCAGAGCTACGCCAGGCGCTTGACGAAACACAGTTGGAACAAGTGTTGTTTAACTTGCCGCCGGGTGATTGGGAAAAAGGTGAAAGAGGGCTTGCCAGCCTGCCTGGGCGCGAAGCCGAGTTTCGTGATTCGGTTATCGAGGCGCTACGTTATGCTGAGACGCTTAACTGCCCACACGTTCACGCCATGGCGGGATTACTACCTGAGGATGCCGATGCGACGACCCTGGCCGATCATCAGGCTACTTACCTACGTAACCTGCACTTCGCTGCTACTGAGGCCGCCAAACTGGGCAAGGGCATATTGATCGAGCCCATCAATACCCGTGATATGCCCCATTACTTCTTGTCGGGACAAGCGCAAGCCATGGCGGTATTGAAAGCGCTGGGGGCGAACAATCTTAAGCTGCAGTTTGATCTCTACCACTGTCAGATCATGGAGGGGGACCTTATTCGCCATCTTGAGCGACAGTTCAGCGCTATCGGTCATGTTCAAGTGGCGGGAGTGCCGGAACGGCACGAGCCCGATGTTGGCGAGATCAACTACCCCGCACTATTTGCCAGGCTAGAAGCGCTGGGCTATAGCGGCTGGGTTGGCTGTGAATACAGGCCAGCTGGCGATACGCGCCAAGGTCTGGGCTGGGGTCGACATTATGGGCTTCACTCATGATCGAGTAGCCAAAACATGGTCTCAAACGCTAACAACCTACAATAAAGCGAGGACACCTTAATCATGCATATCTTAATCACGGGCGCCGCTGGGTTTTTGGGAAAGCGTCTTTTACATCGACTGATTAGCCGCAAAGAGCTGTGCGGTCAGCCGATCACCCACTTAACGCTGGTCGATCAAACCCAAGCTGCCGTACCCGACGCGCCTGATATAACGATCCGCAACGATGCTGTGGATATTACTGCTCCAGATGCGCTGGGCAGTGCGCTTGATCGAAAGCCCGATGTCATCTTCCACTTGGCTGCGGTCGTAAGCTCTGCGGCTGAGGCTGATCTGGACCTAGGCATGGCGGTCAATTTTGATGCTACTCGCGCCTTGCTGGAAGGTTGCCGTGCCCGGCAGTTGAATAAGACACGCTTAGTCATGGCAAGCTCCGTGGCGGCTTACGGCGGGGATCTGCCTGATGTGCTGGATGACATGACGGCTTCGCAGCCGCAAACATCCTATGGCACGCAAAAAGCAATGTGTGAGCTTCTCATCAACGACTACAGCCGACGCGGCCTGATTGACGGCAGGGTACTGCGTTTGCCGACCATTGTGATTCGTCCTGGGCGGCCGAATGCCGCGGCGTCGAGCTTTGCGTCCAGCATTTTGCGCGAACCCTTAAACGGGGAGGAGGCCATTTGTCCCGTACCGTTGGATCAGGCGCTTTTCGTTATGTCGCCTGATAAGGTGATCGAAGCGTTGATACATGGCGCCGAAGTGCAGGAAGAAGCGTTGGGTAAGTTTCGCGCATTTATTCTGCCGGGCATCACGACCGATGTTTCCGAAATGCTTGAGGCGTTGCGTGAGGTGGCGGGCGCAGAAGCGGTGGCGCGTGTACGTCATGAGCCAGACCCGCGTATCGAACCCTTGGTGGCAAGCTGGCCCGCGCGCTTTGAAACTGCTAAAGCGAACCAGCTGGGTTTTGTCGGTGACCGAGATTTCAAACAGATTATCGATGCCTATGTGGCAGAGCATCGCTAATGGATCTTCGCCTGCCTGACGGGCGAGCAATAAGGGGCTACTACTCCCCATCGTTCTTACCAATAAATATAATTAGGAGTATCACCATGACCACTCGTTTCGCTCGGCGTACGCTTGCGACCGCTATTGGCACCGCTACCACGCTGGCCCTGGCCGGCTTGGCATTTCAGGCTCAGGCCGCTACAGAGGTAAGCGTTGGCTACGCCATTTCCAGCGACTCCCACTATGGCGCTGGTTCCCGCGCCTTTAAAGAGACGCTTGAAAGCCTTTCTGATGGTGCTTTTACCGTGACGGATCATCCCAGTGGCTCGCTTGGCGGAGAGCGGGCCATGATTGAAGGGCTGCAGATCGGCACCGTCGATATAGTGATCACCTCTTCCGGACCCTTGGGTAACTTTGTCCCCGAGACCTATGTTCTCGATCTACCGTTTTTGTTCACCAGTTACGAACAAGCCCGCTGCGTACTTGACGGAGAGATCGGTCAGGAACTGCTCGATAAGATGGGCGACCACGACCTGGTCGGCCTCTCCTGGTCGGAAAACGGTTTCCGCCATATCACCAACAGCCAAAAAGCCATTGAAAAGCCAGAAGACGTTAGTGGCTTAAAAATTCGCACCATGGAGAACCGTATTCATCAGCAGGCCTTTGAAGGGCTAGGGGCCAGCCCGACGCCCATGGCCATGCCGGAGCTGTTTACCGCCCTGCAGCAGGGTACGGTGGACGGTCAGGAAAACCCCATTACGGTGATTGTGGCTGCGAACCTCTATGAGGTCCAGGATCAACTATCGCTGACCGGCCATGTGTACTCGCCTGCCATTGTGCTCGGCTCACCGGTGCTAATTGATGGGCTGAGCGAGGAGGAGCGTGAATGGTTTAATGAGGCCGCTCAAGCTGCTACCGAAGCCACCCGCGCTGAGGTTACACGTTTGGAAGAGGAGGGCGTGGCTTTCCTGCAAGAACAGGGTATGACGGTCACTGATAATATCGATCCAGCACCGTTCCAGGAAGCAGTAGAGGCCGTTCATGCTGACTTTATTGAGCAGTATGGCGAGGAGATGCTAGAGCGCATTCGTAACAGTAGCTGCTGAACCCATCCCGTGGCGCCCTCTGGGCGCCACTTGCCCATAACCTGACGGGGTGAGGTGATTTATGGTGTCCTGGTTTCTGCGTGTCGAACATGTGTTGACTCGGTTAGCGCTGGCGATTGCTATTTTGATGTTGATCGTTTCAGTGTCGTTGGGATTCTATCAAGTGCTTACACGATTTCTCTTCAATGCACCCTCGACGTGGTCGGAGACGTTGTCACGGGCGACGATGATCTGGTGTGTGTTTATGGCCTCTGCCGCCACGTTCCGCGGCGGCTTTATGATGGCCGTAGAGGTTATCTACAAGCTCGTGCCCAAGCCCACCCTGCTGGCGCTTGAATGGTTTATCGGTCTGTGCTGTCTTCTGGTGCTCTCTGTATTGGTATTCTACGGCATCCAAATGACCCAGCGGGTTAGCAATCAGACGCTGTCCGCGCTTGAGGTCTCGATGTCCTGGGCATATGCGGCTATTCCAGTGGGCAGTGCCTTTGCGATGCTGGCCGTTATTGCGCGGCTGCTGGCCCAAAGTTGCGGTCTTGAAACTTTAGGGCCAATGCATGATGAGACAGTCGAGAAAGAGGCTGCAGCAACGTCCGGCATGCCGCCTGCTACCCCGAGTGAGCCGCGCTTATGAACTTAGCCATTGGTCTTTCTCTGTTGATTTTGTTCGCCACCGGCGTGCCGATCGCAATCTCCATTCTGCTGGCATCGATCATCGGCATTGAGTTTTTTTCGCGCTTTCCCTTGATGATGGTGCCTCAACAGCTGTTTGTAGGGCTGGATAACTTCCCGCTGATGGCGATTCCTTTTTTCATCTTGGCGGGCAACCTGATGGCAGCCGGTGGTATCTCTAGCCGACTGGTTGATCTGGCCAAGTCAATCGTGGGTGGCGTTCAGGGTGGGTTGGCGATGACCTGCGTACTGACCTGCATGATGTTTGCGGCAGTATCAGGCTCCAGTGTGGCGACGACCTTTGCTATCGGTGCGATTCTTATTCCAGCAATGGTCAAGCACGGCTATCCCAAACCCTTGGCCGCCTCCATCCAGGCTTCATCGGCAGAGCTGGGGGTGCTGATTCCGCCCTCTATTCCCTTGATTCTATTTGGGGTAAGTACCAATACCTCGATTGGCCAGCTGTTCATTGCAGGCATTGGTCCAGGGTTATTGGTTGGTGGTGCGCTGCTGGTCTTTGTTTATATTTTCTGCAAGCTGCGCGGTTTTGGTCTTCAAGATCGCAATGACCGCACTCGCTTTACGACGGCCTTCCAGCGTGCCTGGGCGGCAATGCTGATGCCGGTGGTGGTCATCGGCGGCATCTATGGTGGGATTTTTACGCCCACTGAAGCCTCGGCGGTGGCGGTGTTTTATGCCTTGGTGGTCGGTGCTTGCTACCGAGAGCTTAAGCTGGTCGACCTAATTCCCGTACTGCGTCAAAGCGTTGTGTCTACCGCTGCGGTGATGCTGATTATCTCAGCGGCCGCTCTGTTTAGTTTCCTGATTAGCCGTTCCGGCCTTCCCGCCCAAGTCGCCGCTGGAGTCACGGCGATGTTCGAAAGCCCCTGGGCTTTTTTGCTGGCCGTCAACGCCCTGCTGCTTGTGGTGGGGATGTTTATCGAGACCGGCGCGGCGATCCTGGTACTGGCACCGATCCTTACGCCGATCGCCATGCAGTTTGGCGTTCATCCGGTACATTTCGGACTGATCATGGTGGTTAATTTGGCCCTGGGAATGATTACTCCGCCGCTGGGCGTAAACCTGTTTGCCGCGTGTGCAGTGGCGAAGATTTCCATTGATCAGATGCTGCCCTGGCTGGTGCGATTTGTGCTGGTGGTGCTGACGTGTCTGATGGCAATTACCTATATGCCCTGGATCTCGATGGGCCTGGTTAACCTGCTGTATGGCTAAGGAGTATGTTGATGATTGATTTGCCCGAATTTCCACCCCAGGCGGCGCTAATAGGCAATATCTGGGTTGATACCGGCGCGACGCTACCCGTAGAGGCGCCCGCTCGTGGCGAAGTCGTCACGCATATCGCCCGCTGCACGCCGGAGCATGTCGATGATGCCGTCGCCACAGCGCGGCGCGCCTTTTCAGGTGAGCTGGGAGAGTGGGCGCAGTGGAGTGCCCGCCAACGCAGCGCTTGGCTATTTGACTTTGCTGATGCCATCGAGGCCAACCATGAGCATTTATCGGCTTTAGAATGCCTGGACACTGGAAAGCCCTTAACCCAAGCGCGTGCGGATATTAAAGCCTGCGCGCATTACTTTCGCTTTTACGGCGGTGGCGCCGATAAATTACATGGCGAGACCCTGCCTTATGAAGAGGGCTACACCGTCATGACATTGCGTGAGCCGTATGGTGTTTGCGCGCAGATTATTCCCTGGAATTACCCGTCACAGATATTTGGCCGCTGCGTGGCAGCCGCCTTGGCTGTTGGCAATACTATCGTTCTTAAGCCTGCCGAAGATGCCTGTTTGAGCGTCTTGAGCTTGGCAAAGCTGGCGATAGCCTGCGGTCTGCCAGCCGGAGTGCTCAATGTGGTGCCGGGACTTGGGCGTGAAGCCGGTGCTGCCCTGGCCGCGCATCCGGGGATTGATCATCTCTCATTCACTGGTTCTCCTGAGACCGGCACCCATGTAACCCAGGCGGCGGCAAAGCATCACGTGCCCGTCACGCTAGAGCTGGGTGGCAAGTCGCCGCAGATTGTCTTTGCAGATGCCGATCTAGATGCGGCTTTCGACGCAGTGGTGCGTGGGATTATTCAGAATGCCGGGCAAACCTGCTCGGCGGGCAGTCGCCTGTTAGTACAGCGCGATATATCGGAAATGTTTACGGATCGTCTGATAAAGCGCTTCTCGGCGCTACAGTGTGCATCGGGCGAGGAAGATGCCGACTGCGGCCCGCTGATCAATGCCCGTCAAAAATCGCAGCTCGATAATCGGCTAGCCATGGCCGAAGCGGACGGTATTCGAGTTGCGGCAAGAGGGCAGCTCGCTAAAAATGCCTCACCGGCCGGGCATTTCGTCGTCCCGCATCTGCTTACGGACATTCCCGATGAACATGACGTGCTGCACGAAGAGCTGTTTGGCCCCGTGCTGGCCGTGCAGATATTCGACGATGAAGCACAAGCGTTGCGCTTGGCCAATGCAACCGACTTCGGGCTGTGCGCCGGTGTCTGGACGCGCGACGGTGGTCGTCAATTGCGCTTGGCGAGAGGCATTCGCAGCGGCCAGGTTTTTATCAATAACTACGGTGCGGGCGGCGGTATTGAACTGCCTTTCGGCGGTGTCGGGCGTTCCGGGCACGGGCGGGAAAAAGGCTTCGAGGGGCTGCGCAGCTATACCCGGATAAAAACGGTCGCTATTCGCCATGGCTAGAACAAAATCGTAACTACATTAGGCTAGGAGCTTATTCATGAATCAATCCGTTCGTACAGAGCATCGCATCGGCATGGTGGGTGTAGGGTTAATGGGCCACGGCATTGCCAAGAACATTCTCAACGCGGGGTATTCCCTGGCCTTTCTGGACCACCCTGGGAACCAGCCCGTGGACGATCTACTGGCGGCAGGCGCCGTGTCGTGCTCAAGCGCGTGGGAAGTGGCCGAAAAAGCCGACGTGGTATTGCTGTGCGTAACGGGATCACCCCAAGTAGAGGCCGTGCTGTTTGAGCCGGATGGCGTGCTGGAGGGGCTCGCCCAGGGTTCCATCGTGGTGGACTGCTCTACCTCGTTGCCAAGTTCCACGGCTAAGGTTGCCGCCAGGGTAGCAGAAGCGGGTGGCCACCTGGTCGATGCGGCGATGACACGCACGCCCAAGGAAGCTGAGGAGGGGCGGTTGAACCTTATCGTCGGTGCATCCGAAACGCTGTTTGAAGCGTTGCGCCCGCTACTCGAAAGTTTCGCTGAGGTCATTACCCACGCGGGAGGCGTAGGCTCAGGGCATACTCTTAAGCTACTGCATAACTACGTGTCGTTGGGATTTTCAGCCGTACTGGCCGAGGCGACTGCGGCTTCCCGGCGGGCGGGTATCGATGACCACGCTTTTCTGGAGGTTTTGACCAAGGGCGGCGGGGGCGGCGTGGTGCTGGAACGGTTACGTCCCTTTATTGAATCAGGCGATGCTTCGGGGTTTCGCTTTAGCGTGGCGAACGCGCATAAAGATCTCGGCTACTACCACACCATGACCGATGAGCTTAATACGACAAGAGGCGTCGCCGGCGCGGTAGCGGCGCTGTACGCAGGCGTGGAGGATCAGACCATGGCGGTGCCGGAGTTGATTCGTTTGCTAGAGGAGCACTGAATCCTGACCACGGTGATGAATGGTGGATAGTAGTTATATGAGGAGTCATCGATAAGGGCAAAACTCAATGAGCTTTGCCCTTATGTTTCAAGTGCGGTGGCGGAATGCTTTAGTCCCTCGGAAACCGGGCTTCCAATTCAGCAACCTGTTCAGGCGTCAGCACACGCGGGTTTTCGCCGCGCAACAGCAGAAACAGCTTGGCCGTTTCTTCGAGCTCTTCGGTGGCATACACCGCCGCTTCAAGGTTTTTACCGGCGACAACCGGGCCGTGGTTGGCGAGTAGCACGGCGCTGTGCTTGCCTGCTAGGCCGCGTACCGCTTCGCCCAGCTGTTGGTCGCCCGGGATGTGGTAAGGCACCAGGGGAAGCTTGCCTACGCGCATGGCGTAATAGGCGGTGAGCGGCGGAATGCAGTCGCAAGGGTTGATACCCGGCAGGCAGGAAACCGCCACCGAATGCGTGGAGTGCAGGTGCACGATAGCGCCGGACTGAGGGCGCTCATCGTACATCGCCATATGCAGAAACTGCTCTTTGGTGGGCTTATCACCGCTGATTAGCTGGCCTTGGGTATCCAGGTGCGAGATGCGTGCAGGGTCCAGACGCCCAAGGCAAGCGTTGGTAGGCGTCATCAGCCAGCCGCCGTCATCCAGGCGCAGGCTGATATTGCCACTGGAGCCCATGGTCAGGCCTCGATCGAACAGCGATTTCCCCAGCGTGCTGATCTGTTCACGCAGGCAGTTCTGGTCGTGAGTACTCATGCCAATACCTCAAACGCGCGTGTGAAGAAATCCACACTGCCAAAGTTGCCCGACTTGAGTGCCAGAGAAAGTGGGGCCTCGCGGTTGGCAAGTGCCGCCTGTGTCCAGGGCACGCCGGGATCGATCTGCTCGCCGATACGTAGCGCTGAAATGCCCAGGGCAGACACCACCGCACCTGAAGTTTCGCCACCGGCAACTACCAGTCGGCCAACGCCTTCATTGACCAGAGTAACGGCAAGCTGGCTTAGCGCTTTTTCGACGATGAGGCCGGCCTTATCGACGCCCAGTTCCACCTGAGCAGCCTTGACCTTTTCAGGATCAGCTGAGGCATAGATCAAGGCAGGTGCATCTTGTTCAAGACGCTCGAACGCGAAGGCCAGGGCTTGCTCCCATTGTTTGTCGTCTTTCGCCAGAGCCTGCGGGTCAAGCGCAAAACCAGCGCCAGGATGGTGTTCGAGGAAATCAGCAACCTGGGCAAGCGTTGCCCGTGAGCAGCTGCCAGACAGTGCCAGCATGTTACCCGAGGCGGGTTGAAGACGCCCGGGCTCGGCTATCTCGGCAAGCCAACCCTGTTTGCGGTACTGGGCAGGCAGGGCTTGGCCTAGCCCCGAACCGCCGGTTACCAAGGGCATCGTTACCGTTGCCTCCGCCAAGACGTCCAGATCGCTATCATCGACGGTATCGCAAATCACGTGGCGTACGTTTTTAGCCGCCAGAGCGTCAAAGTGTTGGCGAGTGGCTTCGGCCCCTTTGGCTAGCGTGGAGCGGCTGGCCAAGCCAACGGCGTGGGAAGTCTGGCGCGAAAGCACGCGTACAAGATCCGCATCGGTCATGGGCGTCAGCGGGTGGTGCTGCATGCCGCTATCGTTAAGCAGGCGATCGCCAACGAACAGATGCCCTTGATATACCGTCCGGCCATTAATCGGAAATGCCGGGACCATCACGGTTCGCGAGACGCCGAGTCGATCAAGTAGTGCATCGGCAACTGGGCCGATGTTGCCCTTATCGGTTGAATCAAAGGTCGAGCAGTATTTAAAAAATATCTGCCGGGCACCCTGTTCACGTAACCAGTCAAGTGCTGCCAGTGAATCGCTAGTGGCCTCTTCAACCGGGCAGGAGCGCGATTTAAGCGCCACTATCACGGCATCCACGTTGCTTAAATCGGGCGAGGTGGTCGGCACGCCAATCACTTGAACGCAGCGCATGCCGCCGCGTACCAGGTTATTGGCAAGGTCAGTGGCGCCGGTGAAATCGTCGGCGATAGCGCCCAGTACGATGGTCATAGCATTCTCCAGGATACGGGCTTCAGGTAGTGGCCTTACGACGTGCGCGTTTGATCAGCGGCGTAATCAGCGTGACGGCCAGCAAAAGGAAAGCAATACTCAGTAGCGTGGCGCTAATAGGACGCTCAATAAAGATGCTGAAGTCGCCTTGTGACATGGATAGCGCACGGCGCAGCTCGCTTTCTGCGATAGGGCCCAATACCAGTCCCAAAATGATGGATACCAGAGGGAAGTTGATCTTCTCAAGCAGATAGCCCAGTACGCCAAAGCCCATCATCAACCATACATCAAACATGGAGTTGCGCACCGAATAGGTACCCACGATGCAGCACATGATAATAATGGGGCCGAGTGCGGAATAAGGTACATTCAGCAGCTTGGTAAACAGCACGATGAACGGCTTTGAGAAAAGCAGAATCATGAAATTGACGATAAATAGCCCGGCAAACACCGCATAGATTAAGTCACTGCTAGTCAGCATAAACATTGGTCCAGGCTGCAGGCCGTGCATGATAAACGCGCCCAAAATAACGGCCGTAGTGCCGCTACCCGGAATACCCAGTGCAAAAAGCGGTACCAGTGCACCCATGGCCGCTGCGTTATTGGCAGACTCAGGGGCGGCAATACCTTCCGGCGCACCCTTGCCAAATTTCTCGGGATGCTTGGACCAGCGGACCGTTTCGCTATAACTCACCATCGCCGCGGTGCTGGCCCCGATACCCGGCAGGATACCGATGACGACCCCGATAATAGATGAACGCGACAGGGTCATGCCGATCTGGCGCAGGATAGGAAGATCGAAAATCTTGACCTTCACCTTTTTCAAGGGCTGATGGCTTTCATGGTCCAGTGTACGTTTCATGACTTCTGAAACGGCAAACAGACCCACAATGACCGGAATCAAGCCCACGCCTTCGGTCAGATTAAGATTGCCAAAGGTAAAGCGGCTGGTGCCGGTGAGCGGGTCAATACCAATGGTCGCAATGAATAGGCCTAGCGCCGCACCAATCAAGCCAAATATGAGGCGACCGCCTAGTGAAGCCACCACTGTTAAACCGAGTACCGCCAAGGCAAAGTACTCAGGAGATGAAAACTTCAAGGCCATCTTGGCAAGCATGGGCGTGAATATAATAAGCGCGACGGTACCCACAAGCCCGCCGATAGCCGAGCTTAAAACGCCGATGCCCAAGGCTTTGCCTGCCTCTCCACGCTGAGTCATGGGATAGCCATCAAACGCCGTCATTACCGCTTCAGGCGTGCCTGGGGCACGGTATAGAATGGCCGTAATCAAACCTGAAAAGACCGTTGCGCCATAGATGGCGGTCAGCACCATAAAGGCTGTGGTCGGCTCCATGCCATAAGTAACTGGCAGCAGGATAACCACTAGAATAACGCCGCTAACGCCGGGCAGTGCACCACCGATAAAGCCGATAAACACGGCAGAGGTTAAGAGCAGTAGATTGAGTGGCTGCATCACCACGGCTAACCCGGCCAAAAAATGTTCTAGCATGGTCGACTCCCTGGAAGGTTGGGTCTGTTATGGATCAGCCTTACGGCATGGGAATGCCAAGCAGCGACACGAAAACGCCCTGCATCAGTACAGCGGCAAGAACTAACGTAATGGCAATGTTCGTCCACGAACGGGCGCCCAGCAACAGCGTACCGATAAACGTAAATATCAGGCTGGCGATTAAAAAGCCGATGCTTTGTATCAATAGCGTGTAGGTGATAGCCGCTGCTATAAACCACCAATGGCGGGTGCGGCCAAGGGAGAAGCATGATGAGATTGGTGCCGTTTCAGTTGGGGGGGGCGAATCAGCTTGGGGGTCGCTGACCAGTGCCTGTTTGCGGTCACGCCACGTAATGGCGAGCAGGACAATTCCCAGCACAAACAGAACGATCAGCAGGGTCAGCGGCCAAACGCGAGGGCCGATAAACGTGGACACCTGCGCAGAGCTTGGGAATTGCAGCGTGGGATAAAGACTCACCATCGCGAGTGACACGACCCCAAGCGCAAAAAGAGTGATCCTAGCGTGCATGGTAAACCTTGATGGGGATAGTGGAAGAACGGCCCCGCGAGGCCGATCTTTCAGATGGATATAGGAGGGGACATGCCCTTCCACCAACCAGTAGCTGCTGGTTTAGTCGTTTTGCAGCAAACGCGAGTAAAGCTCGTAGTTGTTCTCAAGCCGCTGACGATACTCGTCGCTACTCATCCAGCCTTCACGGTAATCAAGGTTTACGCGCTCTGCGTAGCTTTGGTACTCCTCAGAGTCATATACGTCTTTAAAGGCATCTTCCAGACGCTTCATGATCGGCGCAGGCGTATCAGCATGCACAAATATGGCGCGATCGTTACCGTCTGTCAGGTCCCAGTCGTTTTCAACCGTGGTCGGCACATCTGGGTAGTCTTCAAGGCGTTCATCGCTGAAGACCAAAATTGGCATCATCTGGCCGGCTTCGATGTAGCTTAATAGCGGGCTTAGCGAGGTGGTGGTCGCATCAATATTGCCGCCCAGCACATTGGCAGTGGCGTTGCCGGTACTGTCGTAAGGGATAAAATTTATGTCTAGCCCAGACGCATCACGCAGCGACAGGAAAGCTACATGATCTGGGCTTGCCGTATGGGTGCCCCCAACGGTGACTTTACCGGGGTTTTCCTCAGCGTATTTCACGAAAGAATCAAAATCAGGAAAACGCTCAGGATTAACAAAAAGCGCCATTACGTCAGACTGCATGCGCGCAACCGGCGTTAACTGATCCAGACCCACGGGGTTTTGGCCCGCCGCAAGTGAGGTCACAAGCGTAGTGGACGCAAAGTCTAGAGTGTGGCCATCAGCCTCGCTCGTGGCGGCACGCTGATGGGCTAAAGCACCGGACGCGGCTGGCAGGTTAACCACTGTAATACTCGCGCCGCCAATGGCTTCTTCAAACATCGGGCGAACGACCCGAGCAAAGTTATCAGTACCACCGCCAGCACCTGCGGCTACCAGGAACTGGATTGGCTTGCTGGGGAAGTTGTCGGCATCGCTGGCGCTGGCACTGGTAGCCGCGCCGAGCATGGCAAGACCTAAAGTGGCGTATTTAACATTATGTTTGATAAGCATAATTTTCTCCAAGGTGATTATTGTTGCTTTTAGGGTCCATCAATATGCGAAGTAGAGCACCTTAAAGGCACTCTACCGTTAGTTACTGGCTGTCGCCTGCGTAAAACAGCTTGTCCTGTTTAAGTCGCAGCTTATGTAGTCGAGAAGGTGGTAACGTGACATCGGCTAAAGTAATGGGTTGGTTAGGTGCGATATCGCGAATAACTTCGGCGCCTGGTAACAGATAAAAAGGGACTTTGGCGTCATCTGAAAGCGCCGCAGCGGGGTGAATCTCCGGACGCAGCCCTTCGATGTGCCGATGATGGCCCTTCATCTCGAGCCGCTGGCCCGCCTTGATCGCTTGGGTGGCGCGCGCAGTCAGGTCGAATTTAGGGGTGGTGGCATGGCCGCCACCGGACGTTAAGCCGTTGAGTACCACATCCAGCAGCGAGATGGGCGCTTCCAGGCCTAGCAAATGGCGTGGCAGATATACCATGGCGCTATTGCCGCTGCGGCTTAGTACGTGACCTTTATCGCGCAGCAGTGTCCAGACATGCGGGTCTTCACAGCGCACCACTACAAACACACCGCCAGCAAAGCTCAGCTCATCTGGGCGGCGCAGGCAGTTAAAGACTTCAAGGCGCTCATTACCTTTTAGAACACCGCCTTCTGCTTGGGTATCCAGAAGCGTGGGCACTTCTATGGTTCTGAGCACCATGGCATGAAATTCAGGCAGATCTGGCTGTAGGCCTGTAGCGTTGGCAACATTGACCATCTCACACAGGTCAGGCACGGAAATCTGCGGAATAGCTGACAAGGCCTCGCCGCGGGATTTGACTGTGGTGCGTGCATCGCTATCGTCAAGCTTCCAGAGGGCGGCAATTTCAGTGGCATCGTACTGGGTGCCATTACAGGTCACGGTGCCTTGCGCTTCATCCCAGATAAAGTCGTATTCGCTACTCTTGCCAGCAGAAATGATCTCAAACCCCAGCGTTTTGGCCCATGTGACAAGGCCAATCAGCAGGCTTGGCTGGTCGCCATCCAGCGGCGTGAAAAGGCGTCCTTGGTCTTCGGCCAGGCGAGTCAGGTAGGGTCCGACAACCGACTCGGTTTCCTTGGTGGCAATACCGACATGCTTACCCGCCAGTAAGGCCGCTTCTGCATAATGGGCGCCGACATCAGGAATGCCGGTAGACTCAACCAGAATATCGAACGGAAGTGCCGCGACCGTATCGAAAGAAGCTGTGGCAATGAAAAAGCCTTTCTGCCAAGCGTCTTCGGCATCGCTCGTAGAGTGGCATACCATTATTTTTGTGCTGGGAAAACCCGCGTGGCGAAAGGCTTCAGCCGCCTTTTCAGGATTGATGTCGATCGCAATACGCGCTGACAATCCTGGCATCTGGCGGGCTTGACGCAATACGCCACGACCAAAATCACCAGCGCCCGCGATACAGACTTCAACTATTTTGGTCGTATGAAAGTGTTGTAAGTAATTCATAAATAATGGCATTCCATGTTTGGCAAAAGTATTTTTACAGTGGCCATGAACTTATAGATGCTTCTTTTTTCAACGTAGGCGTAATATATAGATGTGAAATTTAGTGGTATACCATTAGAGAGGTCAACGCTAGAAGGATGATACTTTAGTCGTTGGTAGATTTGTTTTTCTTTAAATCAATGGCTTAAGTGTTATTGAGGGAGTGTTTTTTTATATGTGATTATTTGAAAAGAGTTTTTTGGTATGCCATTATTAATAGACGCTAATCAAAGTGAACAACTCCATGGAAGATATCGCTCCAACCCATAACGCCGGGCTTGTTGAAAAAGTCGCGCATTATTTGCGCGAACATATCGTCATGGATCATTTCCAACCGGGACAGCGGTTACCCGAGCGCACGCTGGCAGTTGAGTTACAAGTGTCGCGTACGCCGCTACGCGAGGCGCTCAAGATTCTTGCGACAGAAGGTTTAGTGGTGATTTCCCCCAACCGCGGGGCTGTGGTTGCGGATGTCAGCGCTGCGGATATGAAAGAAAAGGCCTATGTATTAAGCGTCCTTGAGCAGTCAGCCGCGCAACTGGCGTGTGTCAGGGCTAGCGACGAAGATATTGCTGAGTTACAGGCGCTGCATTACGAAATGAAAGCTTCGTTCTTAAGAAGGGATCGGCAGAACTACTTTCGGCTTAACCAGGATATCCACAACCGGATCGTGGCGCTTTCGGGGAACACGACCCTAATTGATATACACGCCAACCTCAGTCGGCAGCTTTATCGGGTGCGCTATCTGTCCAATCAAAAGAACGATAAATGGGCGAAAGCCATGGAGGAGCACGAGGCCATCATGGCGGCCTTGGAGGCCCGCGACGCCGCACGCGTCGGCGATGAACTGCGCAACCATCTGGGTAAAACGTGGATAAAGTACACGAACGGTGAGGAAGATATCGGTCAGCCGGAAAACCTGACCCTCTAGTCTCGTCCTGGGCAATCTTTATTGCCACATCAATCCTGCTTGGTGGGCTCTGGGCGCGTTGCCAGCCATACCGCCACCCCGGCCAGCAGTGCGATGATGGCCCAGCGCAACCAGCCTTCCCCCAAATGCCAGAGCAGCAGCATGGCGCTGGCGATGATGCTACTCACCGCCACGTACTTGGCGCGACGTGAAATGGCGCGCTCGCACTCCCAGTTCTTGATCAATGGCCCCACGTAGCGCCGCGAACGAATCCAGGCTTCGAAGCGTGGCGAGCCCTTGGAAGCACAGTAGATCGCCCCGAGCATGAACTCGGTAGTCGGCAGTAGTGGCACGAAAATACCTACGACTCCAATGCCGAAGCTCAGCGCGGCCAGTGCTACCCATAGGGCGCGGGCCAGCGGGCTGCGTGCAGGCTCACGCTGGGGCGATGTCGATGAAGGGGGCGTTTCTTTCATGTGTCGTGGCTCTCTAGGCTTCGGCAGTATCGCCGGAAATCGTTTAGAAATAGTTCGCTACCTGGGCGATATCGCTGTCGTCAAGTTGCCCCGCTTGCCAGCGCAGGCTCAGCCAGGCCACTAGGTAATCGTAGCGAGCCCGCGCCAGATCGCGCAACGCCTCGAAGCGTTGGTGTTCGGCATCCAACACGTCCAGATGGGTACGCTCGCCGCCTTCCAGGCTACGCTGTGTCGCTTCCACGCGCTGGGTGGCGGCCTCGACGGATTGCCGGTACGCCTCTTCGCGCCGCTGGCTGCTACGCACCAGCCGGTACTGGCGTTCTACGTCGTTGAGAATTTCTGCTGTGGTCGCATCCAACTCGTGGCGATGCTGTTCGAAGGTGCTCTGTGCCTGGCGGCTGGCGGCCACGACCCGCCCACCCGAATAGAGCGGCAGGTTGACTTCGACGCCGATGCTGTTGGTATCGTAGCGCTGGCCGATGGTGTTCTCGCTGCTGGAGTCGGAGATCTGGCTGCGGGCATAAAGCTGCACCGTGGGCAAGTGGCCTGCGTACTGGGCATGCACCTGATGGCGCGAGGCATCCAGGGCGCTGCGCTGTGCCGCAAGCTCCGGGTTGTAGGCCAGTGCCAAGGTTTGCCACTCGTCTAACGTGGAGGCACTGGCTTGTGCCTGCTCCGCCAGCACTGCCCAGGCGTCTGGGCGAAGCGGTGCCAGGGGGGAAGCAGGCCGTTGGCCGATGAGCAGGTCGAGTGCGTTGAGTGCGTCCTGCAAGCGGTCCTCGGCTTCGATTAGGCGCGCTTCGACCAGTCGCATCTGTGCGGCAATTTCCAACTGATCGGTACGCGTGCCCTCACCATAGGCGACGAACTGGGTGCTTTTCTCCGACTCCTCTTCCAATGCCCGCAGGTGCGCTTCGGCCAAGGCGATGTCGTCCTCGGCGTAGAGGGTATCGGTATAGGCTTGGAGCACACGAACGGCCAGTGCTTGATAGGCGCGGTCGAGCGTTGCCTCGGCAGCTTCGGCACGCGCCCTGCCTGCCTGATACTGGGCGAAAGCCGCCGCATCCAGTAGCGGCTGGGTCAGAGTCACTGCCGAGGTGTGGCTTGAGTAGCGCATGTCGTTGGTGGTCGTGCCCAGCGGGGTCGACTGCTCTACCTCAGAGTGGTTATGCGCGTAGGAGTAGCGGTAGCCGAGCGTAGGCAGCAGCCGCGAGCGCCCCAGGGCACGCTCCTGCTGCCCGGCATCGCGGGCGTTTTGTGCAGCAAGCCAAGTAGGATCGTATTGGCGGGCGTAGTCGTAAGCGGTCTGGAAATCCAGTGCCTGGGCAGCCAGTGGTAGGCAGAGCCAGCAGCCGATGCTAAGTTTCACCGCCGTTGAACGTAACAACCTCATGCATCCCCCCATGCCATGCGTGCCCGGTCGAACAGGGGCTTGAGCAGATAGTTGAGCAGTGAGCGCTCGCCCGTACGGATGAATGCTTCCACTGGCATGCCCGCCTTTAGCGGCGCTGTGCCCAGCACTGCCAGGTCGTCGTTGGCGACCTCGACCTCCAGGCGGTAGTAAGGCAGGCCGCTGACCTCGTCGACCAAGCGGTCGGCGGAGACCTGCGTAACCGTGCCCGGAACGCGCGGCGTGCTGCTGCGCTCGAACGCGGTGAAGGCAAGCTCTACCGGCAGGCCCGGTGCTACGCGGTCGACCTGGTCGACGGGAAGCTGCCCCTCCACGCGCAATGGCTCGTCTTGCGGGACGATCTCCATCAGCAGACTGCCGGGCTGTGCCACGCCGCCCTCGGTGTGCAAGGCCAAGCCCACCACGCGGCCCGAGCGCGGGGCACGAATCACCGCGTGCGCTTGTTCGTAGGCGTTGTTGGCCATGCGCCCGGCGGCTTCTTGGCCGCGCAGGCGGGCTTGAGCCAGCGCTTCGCCCACTTCGCGCTGATACTCCTCCTGGCGCTGGGTCAGGCGCAGCTCAAGCTCGTCGATCTGGCGTTGGGTTTGCTGCAGGGTGCCGTTGGCGCTGGCAATGTCGCCTTGCAACTGGACGTAACTGCCTTCGAACTCCAGCATTCGGTTGCGTGGTATGTAGCCTCCCGATGCTAGCTCGCTCAGGTTGCGCCGCTGCTCGCTGAGCACGTCAAGGCGTGTTCGCTGCTGACTGAGCGAAGCTTCGAGACCGGTCACTTGAGCGCGTTGCCCGGCAAGGCTGGCCGCAAGCCCCGCGAGTTCGGCGTCGAGGGCACTGCGGCGGCTGGCAAAGAGCAGGCGCTGCTGGCTGACGAGAGTATCAATATCGGCATCGCCCGAGGGCATGAGTTCGGGTGGGAAGGTGATGCTCGCTTGCCCATCGCGCTCGGCTTCCAAGCGCGCCGTTTCCGCCAGCGCCGAGGCGTGCTGCAAGCGCAGCACCTCGGCCTCGTTTTGCAGCTGCGTGGTATCCAGGCTAACCAACGGCCGCCCTTGATCCACTCGATCACCATCGCGCACCCAGAGCCTTTCGACCGTGCCCCCGGTAGGATGCTCGACCGCTTGGCGGTTCCCCGACACCACCACCGTGGCAGGCACGGCGATACCATTATCCAGCGGTGCCCAGGCTGCCCAGGCCACAAACAGTGCTAAGCCTCCCAGTAGCAGCCAACTCCCTATGCGAAGCGGTCGTCGCTTACGGCGCATGGCGAGTGCTTGCCAGTCCGGTATGGCTGAGGAGGTGTGTGGTTTTGCATCAGGTGGCGACTGCGAGATATCGCGAAGGGTCATGCGCGCTGCTCCTGACGATTGATGGAAACATTGCCGTAGCTATAAGCGCTTTGCGCATACGGAGTGGCCATCGCGCCATTGGCAGGAGCTACCGCTTGGCGGGCAGTGTTCAAGGCTTGCAAGATCTCTTCAGTGGGGCCGAACTTCTGCAGGTGGCCTTCACGTAGTACTAGCAAGTGAGAAGTGGCCTTGAGTACCTGAGGGCGGTGGGTAATCAGCACCACCGTAACGTGGCATTCACGCAGTCGCTGTAACGCTTCCAATAGTGCTTTTTCACCGGCGTCATCAAGGTTTGCATTGGGTTCGTCCAACACGACGAGTGCCGGGGGGCCGTAGAGCGCCCTCGCTAGGGCAATACGCTGGCGCTGCCCTCCCGAAAGGCCGATCCCACTATCTCCTAAGTAGGTGTCGTAGCCATTGGGTAGGGCCAGAATCAGTTCGTGTACGCCCGCGGTTTTGGCGGCCTCGACGACCTTCATGGGGTCCGGTTCGCTGAAGCGAGCGATATTCTCCGCCACGCTACCTGCAAACAGCTCGACATCCTGAGGCAGGTAGCCGATATGTGGCCCCAGTAGCGCTCTGTTCCAGCCCTTGATATCGGCACCATCCAGCCGCACGGTGCCGACCTTCGGCTTCCAAACACCCACTAGCAGTTTGGCCAGGGTAGATTTGCCTGACCCCGAAGGCCCGATAACACCGAGCACGCTGCCCGCTTCCAATTGGAATCCCACTTGAACCAACGTGGGTATCTTTCCGCCTGGCGGCATGGCGCTTACCGGCTCCACATTAAGCTTGCCCAGCGGGGCAGGGAGGTCCATGCCTGGCTGGCGGGCCGGGTGTACTGTTAGCAGGTTACCCAAGCGCTGGTAAGCCAGCCGTGTCGAGGTCCATTGCCGCCAAGCGTTGATCACCTGATCAATAGGGCTGAGCGCACGGCCCATTAAAATAGACCCGGCGATCATCGTACCAGGACTGATCTGCCCGCCAATCGCTAGCCAAGCGCCCAACCCCAATACCAGTGACTGTAACGCAATGCGCAGGCTCTTGGAGATAGAAGTAACCAGCGCGGTACGCTCGCTGGCCAGCCCCTGCAGCGCGACAAAGCCATCGTGCAGGTGCGACCAGCGGCGGGTAAAGGCCAACAGCATACCCATCGACTCGATGGCATCAGCATGGTGCAGTTGCGCTTCTGCCATGGCATTCGCCTGTACGGAAAGCTTGCCTGCTTCACGTAGCGGCGGCTGGGAAAGTCGCTCGTTGAGCCATGCCAGACCGATCAGCACGATGGCACCCACTAGCGCTAGGCAACCAATCCACGGGTGGAACATAAACATCACCAGCAAATACAGTGGGAACCAGGGGGCATCGAAGAACGCAAATACCGCGTGGCCGGTGATAAATTGGCGCAGCGAATCAAGATCCCGCGTGGCTTGCCCCGCCTGGGCTGCCTGGCCGCTTAGCCCGCGCTCGAAGGCCGCCGCGTAAACCCGCTCCCCCAGTTGTTCATCGAAGCGTTCGCCAATATGAATGACTGCCAGGCTGCGTATGTACTCCAAGGCACCCATTAACGCCAACAGCCCCAGCGCCATGCCCGTTAGCATCATTAGCGTGGTGGTATTGCCGGAAGCCAGTACGCGATCATAGACCTGCAGCATATACAGCGGCGGCACTAGCATCAGCAGATTGATAACCGCACTGAACAGCCCTACCGAGCGCAGTGTGCCGCGATAGCGGCCGAGTGCTTGATTTAGTTCATTACCTGACTGGCGGCGAGGGGGCGCGGGCATGGTGGCGTGTCCTGAAAATGACATGACAAAACAACGAATGTGCTTGAACCTTGAGGCCCAGCCATTCGTCTCGAATTCGTTCTCTCATTAGTGCTTTGGTCACGTCTCTGCTTGACTTCTCGTCTTATCTGGCGAGAATGCCGAGGCACCGCGCCAAGGCATAACGCCCCTGACGCGGTGTTTGAACGTTGCGGCAAGGGGATTCCCCTTGCCTTTTTTATTAGGTGTTTATAGCGATGGCGTTGTTCACGCAGCCAGGGCGAAATCGAAGTCGCTGGCAGCAACGCCGGTGACGGATGCCGGAATGGCATCGCCGAGCAAGCCTGCATCGTCCAGTACCGCCAGCAAGCCACCATCAGTGCCAGTGCCAGCGCTATCGTCGGCACCGTTCACCGAACCGTTCATCAAGCCCCAGATGATGTCGTGTACTTCGTTGCCACGGCCGTCATGGCTGGCAACGATAGGATCGTCAAAGGTGAAGGTAATGAAATCATTAACCACTTCACCATTATTGAGGCCCGCACCCAACGTAAGCTCCGTCAAGGTGCCAGTCAGTGCATGATCAGCGAAGTTATAGGAAAGGCTGCCAGTGGCGGAGAAAGCAAAGTCACCATCATTGTTGGCCATAGCGTAAGTATCGCCCGCCAAGCCTGAGTTAACTCCGTTGGTGAAGAACCCTCCAGTATTAATACCACCCGGGTTATTGTCGCTGTGCTCTCCACCCGCTCCCTCCTTTTGAAACTCTGTTAACAGGAGTTCCAGTGTGCCGGTTGAAAACGTATCAGGGAAATAGGCTTCATCATAAGTATAGCTAATGGACATTTCAGTCTCCTTGATCTATCAATGTTGGCCTTAAGGCCGTGATTGGCAGATAACGTTAATTATCTGCCCTGCATACCCGTAAGGGTGGGCATGTTCGTAAACGGCGCGGGTCATGCGCCGTAATTTAATTAAAAACGCAGTTCTGCTCCGGCCATTAGGGTGCGACCCGCCCCATAGCTCTTGGAGAAAATATCCGAGTAGCCGGTGACGTAGTTACGGTCGCGCACGTTAAGCATGGTGGCTCGCAGCAGCAGGTTAGGGTTGACCTGATAGCTGGCGTAGAGGTCCCAGGTGACGTAGCTGGGCCACAGGTCAAAGTCGAAATCCTCCGGGCCGCCCGCGGCGCTGTAGTTAAGGCGGGTGCCTACATCTAGGCGCTGGTCGAACCAGCGGGTACCGAAGGTGAGGCTTCCGCGATCCATGGGCAATTGCCTGGCACTATTCATACCGATGACATCAATGCCGCAATAAGTTAGGTCATCTCTCATTGCCTCATAAGAGTCGTAACCGGCTTCAATGGCTTCGTAGTAAGCGTCAGAGTAGTTGCCGTTTTCATCCGGTATATCTTCACGGATATTCCCGCTGCCCAGTGGATAGATCTTCTGGCAGAACTGATTATCGCTCCCCAGTACATGGGTATAGTTGGCTTGGGTGTACCAACGTTCGGCGTCATAATCGATCTCCAGCTCCAAACCGCGGAAGTTCATGGGTAGCAGGTTTGGCACGAACATGGTATGGCCTAATCCCCCTTGCTGCCCTGGCATCACGTTAACCATAGAGGTGATCAGGTAGTTATCCACACGGGTGTCGTAGTAAGAGAGCTTGCTGAAGAAGCGATCCCCACTTTTAAATAGATCCTGGGCGGTAAAATTGGTGCCTATATCCCAACTGCGTGAGGTTTCCGGTTGTGCATGAGGGTTGGGGAATAGCACCGCGAAGGGGTCGCCGGGGTGACTGCCCTGCATGAGTGTTTCAGTGAGTGAGGGTGGCCGCCAGCCACGGCCCCAGTTAGCAAATAGTTCGACGTTCTCATTGGGGCGATAGGCTGCGGATAATGTGGGTAGCAACTTATCCATGCTGTTATCGACGTCGTAATCTTGCATCACAGTGTCCGATAACCAAGTAGGTTCGTAACGCCAACTTGTCTCATAGTCGATCATAGAGGTTGGGTCGTTAACATAACCTTCCCAAGTCGGAATATCATCGCAAGCTGTCTGCCTACTTTGCTCTGGAATGATAGCGCTGATGCAGTTGGATCTCCTGGTTCTCAGACCGTTTTCAGCTCTTCTTGACGCTCTGTCATAGCGGTTATGATATGTCCACTCTACTCCAGGCAGCTTTGTAGAGCCTTTAAGCTTGTAATAGTCGTAGCGAAGCCCTGCCGCTAGGGTAAAGGCTTCGTTTTCCCACTGTAAGTTACTAAAAGCGCTTGCAATACTGCGTTCACCGCTGGGCTGCATGGTGTTGTCGATCGAGGCCAGCTGGCGGCCGCCGCGCTCCTGTGCAGTGGTGGACTCGCCTTTGTCGATAAAGTACTCAACCCCGTGGTTGGAAGAGAAACCATCAATCCCGCCGAGTGCAAAATGCGCAGTATTTTCCAGCGTAAAGCCGTAGGTATCGATTTGAGTGCGGTTATTGTTGTCAAGCCCCGCCCGGCAGGCGCTATATGCATTATCTGGGATGGGATTCTGTTCACAGACGCCCATCATCCAGTTAAGCTCGGTCATATCGGTGCCGTTTAGCACCACGGGCCGGCCAGCTTCGGTATAACGCTGCCCTTCTGTTGAAACGAAGTAAGCGTTAGCCTCCAGGTTGATCAGAGGGGAGGAGGGGTTAAGGTTATAGCGCAGGCTGACCGAGTCGGAGGTTGTACTGGCGTCGCCAAAGCGGTGCCAGGCATCATCGCCGTCGACCACCTCACCAGCCCTCATTATCTGCCGATCCGAGACGTTGTTGTAAGAGAGTTCGGTACCCAGGTAGGAAAACGTCAGTGACTGGTCGTCATCGATATGCAAGCGCGCCTTGAACAGGTTTGAGTCCTGCTCGTTGTCGGTGAAGCGGACTCGGTCGACATCCTGAACGATGTCTTTATGAAACTCATCCTGGACTCCTACCGTAAGAAAATCGTAGTTTGGTCGACGGCGGCCGGGGGCGTATTCGCCGAAATTACGGTTGCTGCGCGCCGCCAGCAGTTCCCAGCGATCGCCAAGGCGCCCGGCTACAGCCGCGCTACCAATAAAGTTGACTCCATTGCCTTCTCCACCTACGCCAGTCATGCCGCGTAAGCGCACGCCGATATCTTTACCCGGTAGAAGAACATCATCCACATCGATGGTGCGGAAGTTGGCACTGCCAGCGATGGCACCCGCACCATGCACGCCCGTGCTGGACCCCTTCTCGACCACCACGTCCGAGAGCAGCTCGGAATCGACATACATGGTGCCGTTACGCTGTTGGTGACCGTTGTCGTTGAAGTTTTGGCGCATGCCGTCGACCATCATGTTGACGCGCCCAAAGTCCTGCATGCCCCGGATATTGACCGAGAGCCCCGGGTCCTGGGCGTTGACGGCACTGTAGACACCAGGGGTCTCCTGCAGCATATCGGCGGCGTGGCGCGGCGGCGTGCGATCAATCTGTTCGCGCGTGATCACGCTTACCGAGCGTGGCTCATGATAGACCCAGTCGTCACCGATACGGTCTGCCGATACGGTCAGAGTGCTAAAGGCTGTTTGGTTGCCCACGGTGATTGAGGTGGTTGGTTCCAGTAGTTCTGCCGTTCTGCCATTGCGGTATGAAAAGGTCAGTGATGAGTCGGCTAGCAGTGTGCGAAGTGCTTCATCGGCAGTCATTTCGCCGCGTAAGGCCGGTGCGGTACCGTTGATGGGCTGGCCATCCTGACGGACGACAGCAATCTGCGTGGTAGCGGTAAATTCACCCAGCGAGTAGAGCAGGTGCTGTTCGGGCAGGTCGAACGTGTAGCGCTGCTGCAAAGGATTTTGCTGCAGCGCCTTGGATGAGTTCGGTACAGAGGGCTGGGCCTGTGCCAATACCTGAGTTTGCGCGGCAAGCAGGCCCAGTATCACAGCGGCAGTGATTGGGGATCGGGAAAAAACCTTAAAATGCATTGAAATAAAGCTCCCTTGTTACGCTAATAATAATCGTTTGTATCTTAATTAACGATTGGGATGAGAATTTCCCTCATCTGAAATAAATTTTTTGCCAAATTATTTTGTGGGGCCGTGGTATGGGACGCGATGCGTGGCATGCCATGCATGCAGGTTTCCCTCTGGGCATACGAGCATGCGTTATATACCCCTCGTTCAACTTCGGGGTTAATCATAATCAATTGCAATTGATATTTGCTTATATTTGAGATTGTTTATATTTTATGGTGATCAAATCAAAGGCAGATTAGGTACATTCAAGGGGGGGATGGTATGGCTCAGGAAATCGAGTGGGATGATATCACCGTATGCCTCCCTCCCGGTATGAGGGAGCGGGCATGGTTCAGGCGTTTATCTTGGTGGAGGCTTCACCATAGACGGTATGCGAATGGGTGGCATGGGCGACGATATTTTTGTCATTCATGGCGGAAGTAATTGTATCGTTTTTAACGATGGTGGTTTTATAACTCCCAATGAAGAGGGTATAACACGAAAAGAAGTGCACGGGTTGGTGACTATTCATGAGTCCAAGGTGTTTAATTTCCGCAATTATGTGCCTTATCTCGGCGTACATTACCGCTTGGCTGCAAAAACTGAGTGCAACACCTGAGCATTTCGCTAAGGTGTTGCGCTCAGTTTCTGCAGCCGCCGTTTGTAGTTGAGCGAACTGCATCAGCAGGTTTGTTCGGCGGTCACGGCAATCGTCAATGCAACTGCGATCAGCACGCTATGCAGAAAAACGCCGCTTGCCAAGGCGATCATTAGCGAAATCCATACGCTAGGTGTTTCTGTCATTAGCCCATAGAGTGAGCCTAAACACCCGCTTATCAGTGAAATCATGAATAAGCTGGCTGCCCACCAGTTGAGCAACAGAGAGGCGGCAGGAAAGGCGTATACAAGCAATCTGGACGAGTGTCCCTGTAGAGTCTGGTTCACTAAAATTCCCCGTTATATCGTTTTAGTAACGCTTCTTTTGGCGTTATTTTTGGTTATTAGTTAGTACGTTAGAGGCCAGCGATTTAACGAAAGTAAAGGCCGCTCTGGCGCCGTTTAAGGCTTCGTTTGCCTGTTCTTCAGAGAGCGGGATGGCGTCTAGCTGTGCAGTGAAGCGGCGCCAGTGCAACCCACGTCCTGCATCGCTGGGGGCGAGGTGACGGGCACCAAAATTGATGGAGAGGTTAAGTTGGCTGGCGTATTTGAGCAGAAAAGCCGCACCCAGGTTCGAGCCTTCATTGACATAAAGCCAGCCAACCGCAGCCGCTTGAGATTCGATAGCGGGTACTGAGAGAGCATCGTCAGTCAAGTCATCGAGGTTGAGGGCAAGATCCTGGCAATCTCTGATCACTGCTTGGTAACGACTGCGCTCGGCCAGCCCTTCCAGCCAGTCGTTCAGCTCAGGCTGAAGATAAAGCACTTCAGTGTGACGTTGGAACTGATATTGAACCGTTAGAAATCTCTTGTAGCCTTCCAGGCTGGCAAAAGGGGCGAGTTCCATAATGGCTTTATCAACATGTTCATGAGCAGTATGGGTATCCAACTTTAGACGCTTGCTCAAGGGGAGAGTATTCGTCTCTCTTGAAGGGGAAAGAAGTGTTTCCATGAGTCGTTCTCTTTAGTGAGATGAATGAAATCAGGGACGTAAATGGAGGCGCAATCCCCGTGTGTGCGTGTATTACCTATGAGTACTTCACCCCGTGCGTAGCCACAGTAAATCGCCGGGTAAGCGATGAACCTCAATGTCAGATACATGAGTCAAGGCTGAAAGCAGAGCCTCCGGCTGGTCGACAGGGAAGCTTCCGGAAAGACGTACGTCAGAAAAAGCGTGAGTATCGAGTAGTAGGCGGCCTGGTAGCATGCGTTCCAATTGAGCAACGATCTCACTCATTCCTGCGTCATCGAATACAACTCTTCCTTCCTTCCAGCCAAGTGCTACAGGCAGAGCTACCGGTGAGACAGGGCCAAGTTCGCCATTGATAAGTGCCACTTGCTTACCGCCACCCAACAGGGCTTGGTGTCCTTGACTGTCTGTAATGGCTACTTGCCCCTCTGCCACCGTCACGGTGACACTGTCAGTGCTATGCATCACAGCAAAGTGAGTACCGATAACCTTTATCGATGCTTCGCCAGCGGTAATGGTGAAGGGGCGCTGGGCATCTTGCGTAACATCAACCCATAATCGCCCGCGTCTTAGCGTTAGTCCTCTGTAGGTTTCGTCAAACTCAATGTCCAGCGCGCTATTCCCATCCAGTAAAAGAGACGAGCCGTCTGCCAGTAGAAGTTGTTTCATTTGCCCTGGTGTCGTGACGGCATCGGCTGTCAGTCGATCCCAGTTGGCTGGTTCACGCCATAGTTCAAGGCTCAACAGCAAGCCGAGCATGCATAGGGCAGCGACTGCCCATCCCCACGGTCGTTCATTCCGCCGTTTGGATGGCGTGGCAGACTGTTGAAGGTGAAACAGGCGAATGGGGGCTTCAATATCCTGCCAAAGCTGTTTCGCTTCTTGATACGCAAAGTGGTGAAGCGGGCTTTGTTGTAGCCACGCGTTGAACGCCTGTTGATCATGTTGGGTGACGCTTGCATCCTTGAGTTTAAGATACCAAGCGATGGCATCATCCATGGTGGCGTCATCTATTGCAGGCGATGGCGCTGGCTGGCTCAAAGGTTCGTTTGGTTTAGTCACGGTCTAACCCTTCCTGGGAACGTGGCCTGTTGTTATTAATACAACGAGTGGACTGAATGTTTTCCTCATTGATTGATTGTTTTTTCCATTTACGACACTGGCGCATCGCGTGCATCATGTCTTTTTCAACCGTGCTAACAGAAATGCCCAAGCGCTCGGCAATAGCCTGATAGGTCTCACCGCTAATTCGATTGAGTAGGAATACGCGTTTAGTTCTGGGGGGAAGGGTATTTAATTGATCGATTAGTTTCTGCCACTGTTGAGTCTTATGAGCAATTTGTTCTGGACTTGGCTCCTGAGGGGGCTCATCAATAGTGGCATTAAATTCTTGAGTTTGATGACGCTTACGCACCCCTTGGGATCGTAAATAGTCCAGCGCTAGGTTGTGCGCCGTGCGGTGTAGCAAGCCAGCAGTATCTGTTTCTTTAGAGGGGCGTTGCCACAGCTTAACAAAGGTGTCTTGTGCCAGATCCTCTGCAACACTAGTGCTACCAACAACCTGCTTGATACGTTTTATAAGACGATGCCGCTCGTTAAGAAACATGCGAAGCAGAGCAGAAGAAGTTTTGGTCATGCGAGGCTTGCTCATCTCATTAATAAAAAAATCACGGCGCAAGGGTAATAAGAGGAGCCAACGCCATGTCGCTTTGGATGCAGTAAAGTTCCGCTCCATACACCTTGGCGATGGTCGTAGTCTTTAAAACGTGTCGGGGTTTACCATGCGCTATACGCTGTCCCTTTTGCAGTAACCAAACGCAGTCGGCGTAAGTGCCGGCCAGGTTCAGGTCATGTAGGACGCATACGATGGCCATATGATGCCGTGTGGCCCAAGTGCGTAGTTGACGCATTAGCCGCTGCTGCTGGCCGATATCCAAGGCGCTGGTGGGTTCATCCAGCAGAAGTAGGCCGCCATCCCTGGCAGCGTCTGAGCGCCGCGAGAGTAACTGGCAGGCGCCGCGGGCGATCATCACTCGCTGGCGCTCGCCGCCCGAAAGCGAGAGTACGCTGCGCTTGGCGAGCGGGACGAGGTCCAGGTCATCGAGTAGTTCGGCGATGAGTGCTTTATCGGGGTTGCTCCCCAGACACACCAGTTCTTCCACTCGCCAATCGAAGCCGACAGGCTCCTGCTGAGCGACAAGCGCACGACGGTTGGCGAGCGCGGTGATCTCCCATTTATGTAGCAAGTGGTCATCCAACTGTACGGTGCCCTGCTCGCAGCGGCGATAGCCTGACAGCATGCTGAGCAGCGTGCTCTTGCCTGCGCCATTAGGCCCTACAATCGCGAGCAGTTCGCCTGGATGGATCTCACCATTCATGGGCGCTAGTGCGGGAATTGAGGTTAGCCCCGCGTGATGCAGGGTCAGCATGACGGGCTCCGGCGCATAAGCAGATACAGAAAGTAGGGCCCGCCCAAAAGGCTCGTTAGCAGCCCGACCGGGATCTCGGCAGGAGCGGCTACCGTGCGCGCCAAGGTATCGGCGACCACTAATAACAAAGCACCGCCCAGCATTGAGGCAGGCAGGAGTAACCTGTGTCCGGGCCCTAGCCAAAGCCGTAGGCAGTGGGGAACCAGCAGGCCAAGAAAGCCAATGACACCGGTGAGGGCTACGCACAGCCCGACGCCAAGTGAGGTGGCCACGACAATGCGGCGTTTGAGGCGGTTGGCGTCCAGCCCCGCCGCATGGGCCGTGGTTTCGCCTAGTTGAAGCAGGTCAAGCTCGCTGGCGCTGCGCATTAGCATCCATAGTGCCAAGCTAATCAGTACCAAGGCGATAGCGGTGGTTCGCCATAAGGCATGGGTTAGCGTGCCCATGCCCCACAGGCTCAGTTGGCGCAGCTGTTCATCGCTGGCGATAAACGCAAGGACGCCACCTGCAGCGCCGGCCAGAGTGTTAATCGCCAGGCCCGCTAGCAGCAGGGTCATAACGGCGGCACTCCCACCCTGACGTTTGGCCAAGCCAAACACGATGACACATACGCTCAGCGCGCCCAAAAAGCCAGCAGCAAACTGGCCGTAAAGGCTGTTGACGGCGCTATCCTGAAAAATAACGATCCATAGCGCCACAAATAGCCCGGCACCGCTGGCAAGGCCGAGCAGCGTTGGGTCGGCTAAAGGATTACGAAATAGCCCCTGCATGGCAGCGCCGCTGCCCGCAAGCATGGCGCCTACGACAACCCCCAGCAGCAAGCGCGGTAAGCGCAGCTGCCACCAAACCTGTGTGCTGAGTGTATCGGCATTGCCGCTTAGCAGTGCCCATGGGGAGAGCCCTAACGCTCCCGACGCCGCGCCCCATGCCAAGGCAAGTAATAGCGCAAGCGTTAGACCGATAAGGACTCGTGGGGCGCGCCCCATCGGTTGCATCGTACGCTGACGATAAGCCGTTAAGCTGACCATTACGGCGCAGCCAGTGCAGTGGGCGAGGCGTTGAGCAGCGCTTCAACATCCTGGCGTAAGGCTAACAGCTGGTCGGGCGCCCGTGGCCCAAAGCCCAGCAGTGCCTGATCATCGATAACGATTAACCGCTGCGCTTGGCCTGCCGGAGTAAGAGCCATGCCGGGTAATTGCCATAAGGCTTCTGGGCCACCCATGGCGTCTAAACCGCGCGCTGACATAATGATCAGCTCAGGTGCCTCGCGCACCAACGCCTCGGCGCCAACACTGTGGTAGCCCTCCATCGCTGCAAAGGCGTTTTCCATCCCGACGGCTTCAAGTGCCGTATGCGCCGCGGTTTGGCTTCCGGCAGCGCGCGGCGTTAAGCCACTATGCTGGAGAATAAACATCGCCCGGGTTGAAGGTAAGGGGGGCAAATCGGCCAGGTATTCAAGCTTGTCAGTCAAGGTTTGCGCTAAAGCGTTGGCTTGTTCACGCCGGTCAGTGTAGCTACCCACCGCGCGAACCTTTTCAGCAATGGCCGCTAGCGTCGCGGGTGCGCTAACCACATCCAGCGTAACGCCGACAGCGTTCAGCTGTTCAAGCACTTCTTTAGGGCCGGCATGCTGATTGGCAAGGATACGGTCAGGCTGAACCGACAGTACGCTTTCGGCCGAGAGCTGGCGTAAATAACCCACAGAGGGCAGCGCTGTCAGGGTCTCAGGATAGAGAACCGTATCGTCACGGGCGACCAGGTTAATGTCAGCCTTCAAGGCTGAAAGCGTTTCAGCAATATCGCCGCCCAGCACAACCCAACGTTCGCTGGCGCTTGTTTCCAGGCTGAACAGCAGCGCAAACAAAACGCCGGGCAGCAGTCGAACAGGCTGCTTCATGCCACGGCCTCACGCTGACGAAGCCCATTCAATAACTGTCGCCAGGCGCTGGATTCGGGATTGCCCTCTCGGCGCTCGGCGTATATTTGCAGGACTAATGCGCCTTGTGCGTCAAACGCTTCAATGCTGGTGACGCCTCCATCACGATTGGGTTTAGACACTTGCCACACCTGATCAATGGCGGTGTCGTCCAAGTGCAGGGTAAAGCTATCGCCAAACAGATTCAGCCAACCCCGTGCGCGCTGGGGCGTAGGCAGCGTCCCCGTGCGGATTTGTACGCAGCCGGGGCTGGCGACAAACAGCATGAGCGGCAAGGCGTGTTGGCTTGCCTGATGGAGCAGGTTTTCCAGTATGTTAGCCGGTAGCGCCCGGGTGTAGTGGCCCTCCATCAGCTGGTTGGCCTCAATACGCTCCAGGCGATGGCGCTGCAGCAGAGCGAAGAATTGATGCACGTCCTGCATCGCTCCCCATTCGCTCGCAAGGTCGGGGGCGTTGGGAAGCGGGCGTTTAAGGCGTGGTGCACTCTGGGTGAACGCCGGAGTGTCCTGGGTGCCGAGTGCTGCTAACGCGTCCCAGGCGCTGGGAAGCGGTGTTTCTAGCGCAAAGCATTTGTGCACGGCGCAGCCATGCTGGTTAAATATTTGCAGGCTCCAGCGCCACTCCTCCGAGCCATCTTGTGAAGGCATGGCATCGCGAATCAAGCACACCCAGTGCCAGTGGGAATACAGCAAGCGAAGATCCAAACCGCAGGGGTCGAGCAGTAGTCCCGTTTGGGCTCCACCGCGCAGTTCAGGATAGTCCCCGGTTTGTTCAAGGACGGCCAGGCGCGAGCGGGTCAGCGATTTTACGCGGCCAAGCGTGGGCAGATAGCTTGCGATCTCACTGGGTGGCAGGGGCAGTGTCCATACATCACGCCCCAGGCGAGCCGCCTGTAACTCGCCTTCGCTAATAGCCAGACGCTCGGCAATGTCGATGGCGGGCAGGCGCGGCTGGGCCGCCCGCGCAGCATCAAAGGCTTCCAGAATAGCGATCTGTTGGGATTGCGTCATGAGCTCACCTCCATCGGGTGCATGGTGTGGCATTACCACTGCCAGTTGAGGGTGGCGAACAGGCTGCGCCCATCGCCTAAGCTGCCATCGGGGCGGTACCACACTTTATCGCCCAGGTTGGCCAGGCGTAGCGAGGTATCAATGGCGGGAGTGAGGCGCCAGGCCAGGTGTACATCGTGTAGCCCGTAGCCTGGCAAGCGCTCGTCATCGCCTTGTTTGTCGAAATTACGGGCAAACCGACCTTGCCAGCCCAAGCGAACATTACCGTTGTACAGTGCAATATCACTGCCTAAGGTCGCTTCCAGCGGTGTTTGATTGCCTAGCGGCGCGCTGGTGTCGCGGTCTTTGCCGGAGACCTCGGAAAGGCCTGCAAAACTGGTAAGGAAAGAAAAAGCGCTGGGCTGCCAGAAAACGCGGGCATCATAGCCCCACAGCTGGGCGCGCTGAACGTTCACGGCTTGAGTGGTGCCTGCCATAATATCGACCTGAGTGTCGATAAAGTCATTGGCACGGGTATCAAAGTAGCTGGCACGCACTTGCCAATCTCCCTGATGCCAAACCACGCCGCTCTCCCAGGTATGACTGGTTTCAGGGACAAGATCCGGGTTGGGTATCCAATAGTTGTCGGGCGTACAGAAGAACGGCCCGGCACAGAAACCCGCAAAGTGGCGTTCATTAGCATATAACTCAGAAAGGCTCGGGGCGCGGAAAGCCTCGGCGTATCCGGTAAATAGCATCAATGCGTCGTCGGGCCGCCAGGCAACGCGAAAACGTGGGGAAATCTGGTCATGTACGCTGTTGGCCTCGCCTTGGCCGGTGGCATCGTAACGGTCATAGCGGGCGCCTAGCCCAATGTCGAATGCTCCCGCGCCGCCCTCCGTCAGGTAACGGCCGGCGGTGAGCGTTGTATCCAGGTAGGCTGCTTGCGTATCAATGTTGGCATGTGGGAAACCATTCGCATCGCCTTCAGGACGTTGGCGGGCCTGCTCCAGTTCAGCACCAAATACCAGCGTTTGAGAAAGCCAGCCATGCTCCATTCGGTGATAGCCGTCGCTTTGCAGCCCCGCATGCTCCAGAGTGCGGCTGGCCCTTGGCTCATCAATATCTTGCTGGCTAAAGGTGAGTCGTGAGGTGATCTCGGTAGCCGCATCTGGCTGCCAGCGGTGGCCGAGCTGCACATTGTTGCTCTGAACGTCGCGGTCGCGCAGTGGGTTGCTGGCATCTGTAGAACGCTGTTGCGGATTAGCGGGTTGGGTGGTGTGCTCGTCGTAATGTTGCCAGCTAACAAACACCCGCTGGTCGTCATCCGGCTGCCAGCCACCTTTTAGTAACAGGCTGTTGAGCGAGGCATCTTCATCGGCCATCTCGCCACCGGCGCGACGAATATCACCGGACTTGCTACGGCCTATGGATAGAAGACCATCGACGCGGCCACTTGATGTATCACGACGACCAAAAGCGGTAAGGCTGCCACGTAACTCGTCACTGGCGCTTGCGCCACCGACAGAAAGCCGTACACCGCTTTCCTCGCCGGGCGCAAGCAGGTCATCGGCATCTACGCTGTTAAAACTAACCACACCGCCCATCGCGTTACTACCGTAAATGCTAGAGAGCGCTCCGCGGGCAATCTGGACATTTTGAATCAAGGCGGGATCAAGGAAAAAGTTACCGATATGACCCGTGGAAATATCTTGCCGAACACCATCCAGGCGGACCAGTACGCCCTCACGGCCAAAGCCACGCAGGCTCAGCGTTTGGCCGTTGCGGCGCCCTTGTCCTGCAACGTGTAGGCCAGGCTGACGGCTAAGTATGTCTTCCACTCGGCTTGCGGTGGCCAACACAGCATCATCGCGCTCAATAATATCGATGATGAGTGGGGCACGGGAAAGATCCGTGGGCGCTCGTGTACCGGTGACAGTGACAGGATCAAAGGAGTGAGGCTCAATCTCTGGTTGCGCCAAGGCAGGTGCTACCAATAGAGGGCAAAACGTAAGATAAAGCGGGCAAAGCGAGTAAGCGCGTTTCATGGGCCAGACCATTCCAACAATAAGAAGGTAATAGGTGCTGGCTGGGTGCGTCGGCTACCTGGCTGGCATTAAGCTTGGGACGTACTAATAGCAAATGCTAAGGGGGCGTAACGGTCAGTTGTTAAGCCGTTAAAATAAGTTTTCCGCTTTTGGTAAAACGTAGCAGATAGCGCCGGTTTTCGTGATGAATCACCAACTGGCCTTCTGACCCCAGTAGCTCTCGACTTTCCACTTCACGTGGTGGCGGTGTTTTCTCCCGCGAGGTGCTTTTTTCTATGCTGCACATGAGATGAAATTCCCTATGCTAATGATAGTTATTATCGATAAGATATCAGCCTGCTTGCGTTAACTCAAGCATCGACTATGGGTTGGCTAAGGCCAAACCAGGGCAGGCAGAGATCAAAATGGGAATCGTGCGGAGTTACCCCGCTTTTTTGTTAACGTTGGCTTCTGCCAGTTTCCTTAAGCTTTAAATTGAAAATCAGTTGGTACGTGGTTAAACGTTTTATTGTAGAAATAGTATTAACCTGCGTTAAAACTTCACAGATACTTATTGTATGAAGGGGTTACAGCCCACCCATCATCAGTTGGACAGCAATCGTCAACATCATTATCGCAACCCCAATATCGATTAGCCGCCAGGTAAAAGGGCGTGATAGCCAAGGCGCCAGCCAGGCAGCG